>NZ_JBVJGT010000042.1:0-61110 GCF_055587185.1 Micromonospora sp. NPDC048040
TAAGACCGGCACTCGTGCCGGCGGCGCGCAGGGAAGCGGGAACCCACCCGGACGCCGCGTGTTCCACGCGCAGCGTGGAGGGAATCTCCGTCCTTCAGGGCGGAGAGGATGTCAACGATCCGGCTGTCGCCGCATCGACCCGTTTCCACCGTCGACGTAGCGTTGACGTGTGACACCGGAGATGGGTCAGTTGGCTGAGATCCGAGCTGCCCGTTGCCAACTCGACGAGCAAGAGTTGGAGCTTATCGACCGCGCCCGCTACAAGGGTGCTACGTGGGCGCAGATCGCTGCCGCGCTGGGACTCGGTAGTCGGCAGGCCGCGGAGCAGCGCCGCCAACGTCTGGCGGCAGCCCGGTGGTCCCGGCGGCAGGACCGCGATCTTCACTATTCGTCGCGGATCGCGGCGTTGCGGACCGCGATTGCGGAGCTTCAGCGCTGGATCGATGTGGATCGAGGTTGGGATACGCGGTTCCGGCGGGCGGCGCTCGTACGTAGTACGGCAGAGGTCGCCCTCGATGCCGCTCCGGGCTCGCTCTACGCGCTGGCATCGCATGTCGCCGTCGACCTCGCCGAGGCGGGGCTCGAACGGTTGCCAAGGCCCGTTCGAGCGGTCGCCGCGAACCTGAATGCGGGGCTGTCAATGAAAGCTTGACACTCGCCAGCTGCATTGCCTTGCTGAGGCTCAAGAAAGAGGATGAGTCACCTCGGCTCAACCTTGGAGGCCTCGTGCGCCGCAATGCCGGACTGTTCGTGGCGATATCGCTGCTGTCGGGCTTTGGTAGCAGCGCCATGTCCCTGGTAGCCGGGATCTGGATCCTTGACCTCACCGGTTCCAGCAGCCTCGCGGCCCTCGCCGGGCTTTGCGTGTATACCCCTGTACTTGCCGGCCCGTGGCTGGGAGGTCTCTTCGACCGGGCGCCGGCGCGACCCCTGATCATCGCAGTCAACCTCACGTTGGCCGCCGTCCTGCTGAGTCTGTTCGCGGTGCGGGGGCCCGGCGAAACCTGGCTGATCTTCGCGGTCTCGTGCGCCTACGGGCTCAGCTATGTGTTGATTGACGCGGGCGAGACCGCGCTGCTGCCGTCATCGCTGTCACCTGCGGAACTCGGCCATGTCAACGGCTGGCGTTCGAGTGCTCAGGAAGGCATGAAGCTCGTGGCTCCACTGGCCGGCGCGGGCCTCTACGCATGGCACGGCGGTCACGTGGTGGCCGTCCTCAGCGCGGCCATGCCCGTCCTGGTCGCCATCCTGTACGCGGGGGTGCGACTGACCCGTACGCCAACCGACCTTCCCCAGGAGCGGCAGCGCGGCCTCCGCGCAGGGATTGTCATCCTTTTCGGGCAACCGGCGATGCGGGTCACCGTCGCGCTCGCAGCGGTGTCCATTGCCATGTCCGGCTTCACGACCGCGGCCGTCTACGCGATCGTCATCGGGGTGCTCGGCCTGCCGACTGCGTTCCTCGGCGTCCTGGCCGGTGCCCAGGGCGCCGGATCCATCGTCGGCGGACTGTTCGTCGGCCCACTCATCGCTCGCCGGGGCCCAGTTGCTGTCGGCGCCGCCGGCACGGTGCTGTTCGCAGCCGGTTGCCTGGCACGCTGCCTGCCCTGGTGGCCGGTCACGGTTGCCGCCTCGGTGGTCGCCGGCATCGGCCTGCCCTGGACCCTGGTCGCCGCAGTGACCGCAGTGCAGACGCACACACCGTCGGCGTTGCTCGGTCGAGTCGCCGCGACGGCCAACACCGTGATGTTCGGGCCGATCGCTCTGGCGATTCCGCTCGGCTCCGCAACTGTTCACCTCGGCAGCCGTCCGTCACTCATCGCAGCTGCCGCGCTCTGCCTGACTTCTGTGGTAGCCACCTCCTACCGCTCACCGACGCGCCGGAGCGCAGCCACGTCCACCAACCGCTCCGGCAGCCAGCCCCGCCCACCCGCGCGGTCACCGCAATAGACGTTGTGGCGGTGGGGTGGGCCGCAGGAAGTGTCGTAGGAACGAGGCAGAATCGCGTTCGTGCTGGTGGCGGTGGTGTCGGACGAGCGGGGCGGGGGAGCCCTGCAACCCCTCGACGCTGCCGGGGCTCCTGCCGGCCCGGTCGAGCCGGCGGCCGACCTGGCCGCCGCAGTGGCCGCGCGCGAGCGGGCCGATCACCCGCGCTGGGTCTGGGCGTCCGGCGCGACGATCTATCCCCCGTTGCTGCGCGCCGGGGTGCGGGTGGAGCGCTGCCACGACGTGGAGCTGACCGAGGCCCTGCTGCTGGGCCACGCCGGCCGCTGGGGCGAGCCGCGGTCGCTCGCCGCCGCCCACGCCCGGCTCACCGGGGGGCCTGTCCCACCCGATCCGCCGCCGCGCCCGGCCGCGCCGCCCGGCCACGGCCAGGGCGCGCTCTTCGACGCCCTGCCCGGCCCGCCGGGCCCGGGCATCGAGGCGCTGACCCGGGTGTACGCCGACCAGCTCGCCCGGATCGCCGCGACCGAGCACCCCGGCCGGTTCCGGCTGCTGGTCGCCGCCGAGTCGGCCGGCACGCTGATCGCCGTGGAGATGGGCGCCGCCGGGTTGCCCTGGCGGGCCGAGGTGCACGACGAGATCCTCGCCGAGCTGCTCGGCGAGCCGTCCCCGGTCGGCGGCCCGCCCCGCCGGCTGGCCGAGCTGGCCGCCCGGATCGCCGCCGCGTTCGGCGTACGCCAACTGCACGCCGACTCCCCGGCGGAGCTGTTGCGGGCGTTCGCCCGGGCCGGCGTGGAGCTGCCCAACACCCGCGCCTGGGTGCTGCGCGGGGTGGACCACCCGGCGGTGCCGCTGGTCCTGGAATACAAGGAGCTGTACCGGATCTGGACGGCGCACGGCTGGTCCTGGCGCGACGCCTGGGTGCGCGACGGGCGCTTCCAGCCGGAGTACGTCCCGGGCGGGGTGGTCTCCGGCCGGTGGGCCACCCGGGGCGGGGGCGCGCTGCAGATCCCCAAGGTGATCCGGCGGGCGGTGGTCGCCGACCCGGGCTGGCGCCTCGTGGTCGCCGACGCCGGCCAGTTGGAGCCGAGGGTGCTCGCCGCGGTCTCGGGCGACGCCCGGCTCGCCGCGGCCGGCGGCGCCGGCGACCTCTACGCCGCCCTCGCCCAGGACGCCTTCGCCGGTGACCGGGCCCGCGCCAAGGTTGCCCTGCTCGGGGCCATGTACGGGCAGACCGGCGGGTCGGCGGTGCCGGCGCTGGCGGTGCTGCGGCGCAACTACCCGACCGCCTTCGGCTACGTCGAGGCGGCCGCCCGCACCGGCGAGGTTGGCGGGCTCGTGCGTTCCTGGCTGGGGCGCACCTGCCCGCCCGGCACGGCGGGGTTCGGCGACGGCGAGGAGGCCGACCCCGACGGCGGCGGCGACCCGCAGTCGCCGCGCGCCCGGGCGGCCCGGTCCCGGGGGCGGTTCACCCGCAACTTCGTCATCCAGGCCACCGCCGCCGAGTGGGCCTCGACCCTGCTGGCGACGCTGCGCGGCGGGCTCGCCGGCACCCGTGCCGAGCTGGTCTTCTTCCAGCACGACGAGGTGATCGTGCACTGTCCGGCGGAGCAGGCCGGCGCGGTCGCCGAGGCGGTCACCCGCGCTGGCGAGCGGGCCGCCGCCCTGCTCTTCGGCGACACCCCGGTCCGCTTCCCGCTGGATCTGTCCGTCGTCGACTGCTACGCCGACGCCGCGTGACGGGGCCTGCCGGTCAGGAGACGGCGGATCCGGGGTTGGCGGCGTCCCACGCCCGACGGGACTCGGCGATCGCGTCCTTGTGCGCCAGCGACCAGTCGGCCAGCTGCCGGACGAGGTGGGTCAGGCTCCGGCCGCGCTCGGTCAGCTCGTAGGTCACGGTCACCGGGACGGTCGGGTACGCGGTGCGCACCACCAGGCCGTCACGTTCCAGGCGGCGCAGGGTCAGGGTGAGCATCCGTTGGGAGATGCCGTGGATGCCCCGCTGTAGCTCCCGGAACCGCCGGACGCCGGAGGAGAGTTCGACGATCGCGAGCACCGACCACTTGTCGCCGATGCGGTCGAGCACGTCGCGGATTCCGCAGTCCGGGTGCTCGGGCAGCCCGCACGGTGCCAGCGCGTCGGTTACCGCCGTGTGCCCTGCCGACATGGAAGTGCCTCCTTGTGCCCGGTTCCGTGGTTCCCGACGATGAGGTTAGTTCCGATTCGGTACCACGCGGAAGGTTCGTCTCATGCTGCTGGTCACCGGTGCCTCCGGGCACCTGGGCTCCCTCATCCACGCCGGTCTGGCCGAGCGGGGCCTGGCCCCGCTCGCCGGCACCCGTACCCCCGGCCGCTTCGCCGACGCCGGGCGGCACGTGGACTTCGACGACCCGGCGGGGCCGGACCTCGCGGGCGTACGCGTCCTGGTGCTGGTCTCCGCCGGCTACGGCGAGGACGACGTGGTCATCGCCCGCCACGAGCGGGTGGTCGCGGCGGCGGAGCGGCACGGGGTGGAGCACGTGGTCTACACGAGCCTGGTCGGGGCCGGCGACCACCTGGCGTTCGCGTTGGCGCACCGGTGGACGGAGCGCCGCCTGCAGGAGAGCCGGCTGGGCTGGACGATCCTGCGCAACGGGCTCTACGCGGAGCTGTTCGGCCAGTTGGCCGCCCCCGTCGGCGGCGCGGTGACCGCTCCGTTCGGCGCGGGCGCGTTAGCGGCGGTGGCCCGGCAGGACCTGGCCGACGCGGCCGTGCGGGTGGCCGCCGACCCCGCCGCGCACCGCCACCGTACATACGAGCTGACGGGGCCCGTCGCGCTCACGGCAGCCGGTCTCGCCGCCGCGCTGGAGGTGCCCTACCGTCCGGTGTCGCTGGGCGAGCGTCGTGCCGCGCTGGCGGGCCCGGGCCTGCTGCCCTTCCAGCCGGCGATGCTCATGTCGATCTACTCCGCCACGGCGGGCGGGTTCCTCGCCGAGACCCACGGCGACCTTGCCCGCCTGCTCCCGCGTCCACCCCGTGACCCGATGCCGGTCGCGGTCGCCGCCGCGAGGGCGTCGTCCTGACCGGCCGCACAGTCCGCCGCGGGCGGTCCAGCGGGGTTGCCGGTTGGTAACAGTTGCACTATTTTCCCCTTTCGCCCCGCTACCCGGCTCGCCTCGTCCTCGTTGCTCCCGATGTCCGTACGACGGAGCGGGCCGTGCCTCGCGGCACGGTCCGCTCCATGGTGGAGGGGGCCCAGCTGAACCGGATCGCAGGAATGATCATCGCCGCGGGCGGGGGACGCCGCATCGGCGGCCCGGAGGCCCTGCTGCACCACGGGGAGAAGCCGCTGGTGGACCAGATGATCGACACGATGACCGAGGCGGGCTGCGAGCAGATCGTGGTCGTGCTGGGCGCGGCGGCCGACCAGGTCCGCGAGACGGCCGACCTGAGCCGGGCCACGGTGGTGATCAACCGGGCGTGGGGCACCGGCGTCGGCTCGTCCATCCGGGCCGGCCTGGCCGCGCTCGACGACGAGGGGATCGAGGCGGTCGTGGTCGTCCCGGTCGACATGCCCGGCCTCACCGCCGCCGCCGTCCGCCGGGTGACCGCGCTGCCGTACCCCGACGTGCTGGTCTGCGCCACGTACGCCGGGCTGCGCGGCTACCCGATGCTGTTCGGGCGCCGACACTGGTCCGGCATCGCCACCCTGGCCAGCGCGGACGTCGGCGCCCGACCCTACCTGCTGGCCCACAAGGACCAGATCGTCGACATCTCCTGCGACTCGGTCGCCGACGGCAGCCGGGTCGACAGCCCGGAGCTGATGGCCCTCTACGGGCTGACGGTCCCGCCCCAGCGGGTCGGCGTCTAGATGCCCCGCCCACCGGCGTCGGTGACTGTGCCTGGTCGGCGCCGGAAGAGGCGACCGTGAAGGCGTTGGTGTGGCAGGGCGCCAACGAGCTCGCCGTGACGCGGGTGCCGGATCCGCAGCTGCGCAACGAGCAGGACATGATCGTCCAGGTACGGAAGACGGCCACCTGCGGCTCGGACCTGCACCTGCTGGACGGCTACATCCCGTTCATGGAGCACGGTGACGTGCTGGGCCACGAGTTCCTCGGCGAGGTGGTCGAGGTCGGCCCGCAGGTGCGCGAGCACAGGGTGGGCGACCGCGTGGTGGTCTGCTCCTTCGTCGCCTGCGGGCGCTGCTGGTACTGCCGGCAACAGCAGTTCTCGCTGTGCGACAACGGCAACACCAACCCGGCCGTCACCGAGGGCGGGTGGGGCTTCGCGCCGGGCGGGTGCTACGGCTACTCGCACGCCCTGGGCGGTTTCGCGGGCAGCCACGCCGAGTACGTCCGCGTCCCCTACGCCGACCACGGGGCCTTCACGGTCCCGGACGGCGTCAGCGACGAGCGGGCCGTGTTCGCCTCCGACGCCGCCCCGACGGGTTGGATGGGCGCCGACCTCGGTGGCGTCAGGGCCGGCGACGTGGTCGCCGTCTGGGGCGCCGGCGCGGTCGGACAGCTGGCGGCACGCGCAGCCGTCCTGCTCGGCGCGGAGCGCGTCGTCGTGATCGACCGGATGGAGGACCGGTTGCGGATGGTGCGGGACCACCTGGGGGTGGAGACGCTCGACCACCAGACCCAGGACGTCGGCGGTGAACTGCGGGAACGCAGCGGCGGACGCGGACCCGACGTGTGCATCGAGGCCGTCGGCATGCAGGCCCGCAGCAGCGGCCCGCAATTCCTGTTCGACCAGGTCAAGCAGCAGCTGCGCCTCGAATCGGAGCGTCCCGTCGCCGCCCGCGAGGCGATCCACCACTGCCGCAAGGGCGGAAGCGTGTTCCTCCTCGGCGGCTACGCCGGCCCGGTCGACAAGTTCCCGCTCGGGGCCGTGACGAACAAGGGCCTCACCCTGCGCGGCGCCCAGCAGCACGGACAGCGCTACATCCCGATGCTGCTGGAGCGCATGGCCCGCGGCGAGCTCGTCACCGAACACCTCGCGACCCACACCATGCCGCTCGCCGACGCCCCGCAGGGCTACCACCTGTTCAGGAACAGGCTCGACGGCTGCGTACGGGTCGTCTTCGAGCCGGCAGGGTGACCGCGCACCGCCGCCCACCCGAGCGCCGGGCGTGACGTCGCTCCTGCCCGTCGCCGACGTGCCTCGCGTCAGGTGCGACCGCGACGCGGGGACGCACGACGGGCGGTCCTTCCGATAGCGTCGGCGGGCGCGGCGCGGCGCGGCGCCGCTCGCCGACGCGGGCCGGGGGAGTCCGCAACCGGGGAGGTTCCATGATCGGCACGGTGGCCCGGCACGTCGCCGGGGCGGTGGCCGCCTGGCTGGTGTTCGTCGTCGAGGCGGCGGTCTGCTACCTGGCGCTGTTCGTGTTGGCGCTGGTCACGGGTGCCCCCCTGGGCAGTCCGGTGGCCGGGCCGTTCTGGGTGCTGGTCGCCGCCCTGCTTGGTGCCGCGCTCGTGCCGCTGGCGGTGGCGCCGGCCGTCGTGATCGCCGACGCCGCCGCGAGCCGCCACGGGCCGGTGGCCCGCACGCTGGTGGCCTGCGCCGTCGCCGTGGTGATCGTCGGGCTGTACGTCGGGGGCGTCGCGGCGGTCACGGAGACGGCCGTCGCCGACGCGGCGCTGGCCTGGCCGCTCACGACGGCGGCGCTGCTCTGCCCCGTTGTGGCCTACGCCGCCGTCGTGCACGGCTCGCCGGCCGCGACCCGGTTCCTCGCCCGCTGGCGCCGCACCGACCCGTCCGGCACCGTGCCCGCCCAGCCGTCGCCCGGCGGCTCCGAGGGCCCGGTGCCGGCGGCCCGCCGGGCCGACCACGCCGAGCGGCCCTGACGGTGACCGGCGTGCCGGATCGACCGCCGGCCGACCTGGTCCCTGCCGGCGTGCCGGCCGAGCAGCTCATCCACAACACGCTCAACGGGGTGACCGGCGGCATCTGGCGCACCCGCCGGGACGGACAAGCGGCCGTGCTGAAGCTGGTCACCCCGCCCGGCCGCCCCGGCCCGGCGCACTGGGCCGGCAGCGACGAGCCGGGGCACTGGAACTACTGGCGACGGGAGGTCGAGGCGTACCGCAGCGGCCTGGCCACCGCCGCGTACGCCGACGCGGGGCTGGCCGCGCCGACGCCGCTGGCGGTCGACGACCGGCCGGACGGCTCGGTGGCGCTGTGGCTGGCCGAGGCGACCGGACGCCCGGGCATCGCCTGCACGCCCGCCGACCTCGGCGACGTTGCCGCCCGGCTCGGCGCAGGACACGCCCGCTGGCTCGGCGATCCCGAAGCGCGGGAACTGCTGCCGGGCGGCCGGGCGCCGGACTGGCTGGCGCGGGACTGGCTGCGCGACTACACACTCACCCGGCCGGTGGCCGCCCCGGTGCCGTGGGAGCACCCGGTCGCCGTCGGCGCCTGGCCGCGCCCCCTGCGCGACGCCCTGCGCGCGCTGTGGGAGCGGCGGCACGAGGTGCTGGCGGCCACCGACGCGCTGCCCCGCACGCTCTGCCACCACGACTGCTGGCCCATGAACCTGGTGTTCGGCGACGGCGGGCCGGTGCTGCTGGACTGGTCGGGCGTCGGGCCGGGGCCGCTCGGCGAGGACGCGGCGAACCTGGCACTCGACACCTTCCTCGACGGGCTGGTCGACGTCGCCCTGCTCGACGAGGTGGCCGCCACGGTGGTCGACCGCTACGTCGAGGGGCTGCGCGGCGCCGTCGCACCGGCCGTGGTCGTCCGGGCCGTCCGGCTCACCGGAGCGGCCAAGTACTTCTGGCTGGCGCCGATGATGCTCGGCCGGCTCGGCCGGACCGCGATCAGCGCGACCTACGACGCGCGTGACGAGGCGGAGATGATGGCCGGCCGCCGGCCGGTGCTGGAGTTGCTGGTGCGCTGGGCCGCCGAGGCGCTGTCCTGACAGCCCGGGGGCCGCTCAGCCCTCGATGTTGAAGCGCTGCAACACCGACGGGGCGACCAGCCCGAGCGCCGCGAGCACCGAGACCGCCGTCAGCACGGCCCGGACGACGATCACCTCGGTCTTGCTGCCGGCCCGCAGGGCGATCTTGTTCGGCAGGCCGATCGGCGTCCACATCCGACGTTTGATCGGGATCGGCCACAGGATCGGCACGCCCGCCCGGGTGATCATGTCGCCGAGGATGTGCACGAAGCAGCCCACCCCGACGGCGGTGCCGATCAACGGGTAGCCCCGGTCGCCGGGCAGGTTGGCGAAGGTGAACCAGGCCGCCCCGGCCGACGCGAGGGTCACGATGACCCAGCCGGCCCGCTCCGCCCACTTGTCGAACAGCCCGCGCAGGGCCAGCCCGAACATGAAGAACAGGATGCCGATCACCGCCCACTTGCCGTACGCGGCGCAGAGCGTGGTGGTGCCCCAGCCGACCAGCAGGGTGAACGGGATGGTGTGGGTCAGCGTCCGGTGGCCGTTGTTGCGGCGGGGGTCCTTGCTGAGCTTGGTCGCGTAGTAGACCCCGAGCGAAATCTTCTCCATCACCTCGGCGATGAAGAGCGAGAACACGCCGAAGGTGCGGGCGACGGTGGCCCCGCCCTGGTTGCGGGTCACCTTGCCGGACAGGTCGAGGTCGGGGAAGAGCGCCCCGCCGGCGCAGACCGCGGTGCCGACGGCGAGCTCCAGCGGGGTCTGGTGGTAGTTGGCGAAGTGGTCCAGCGCCCAGGACCCGGTCAGCCACACCGCCGCGCCGGACAGCGCGTGGGACGGTCCCATCATGTCGGCTCGCCCTCCCCAGGGATCTTGAGCGCCAAAACTACGCCACTGTAGTTCGTCGGCGTGGCGCAGGGGCATCACCCGGACGGTCCACAGAGGGTGGTGCCGGGGAGGGGGTGCCGGTCGATGCCGGGCCACCAGGAAGTATCGCGTGCCGACGGGCGGGCAGGGCCGTTCTGTCGGCCACCGGACGGCGTGTCGCGCGGGGTGGGATGGCACGCCGTCCGTTGCGGTGCCGGCCGGTTCAGCAGGCGGCGCCGCCGACCGTGAGGAGGTTCCCCTCGGGGATGGTGATCTTCGGCCGGGGCTCGCCGAGCCGGGCGGCGCCCCGCCGGGCCCGCGCAGGGCCGTGCTCGCGGTGGGCGGTCGCGTACGTGCCGGCGGTCCGGGCCGCGATGGTGGCCCAGCCGTACCGCCGGCCGACCATGGTGCGGGCCCGCCGGGCCACCCGCCGGGCGAAGACCTCGTCGCCGATGAGCCGGTCGACCGCGCCGGCGAGGGCGCCCGGGTCGCTGTGCGGGAAGGTCACGCCGGTCACGCCCGGCTCGACGATCTCCGCGAGGCCGCCGGTGCGGGCCACCGCGAGGGGTGCGCCGGCCGCCGCCGCCTCCAGGGCCACCATCCCGAAGGGCTCGTAGAGGCTGGGCACCACGGTCGCGTCGGTGGCGCCGAGCAGCGCCGGGAGCTGGGTCGAGTCCAGGAAGCCGGCGAAGCGTACGGTCTGCCCGAGCGCGAGCCGGCGGGCCTCCTCCTCCAACTCGCCGCGGTAGGGGCCGTCGCCCGCGATCACCACCCGCAGCCCGGGGTGTCGGTCGCGCAGGTGCGGCACGGCGTGCACCAGGTGCTGCACGCCCTTCTCGTAGACCAGCCGGCCGGCGTACCCGACGAGGGGGCCGTCTCCGGCGAACCGGGCGCGGGCCGAGGCGACCGCCCCGGGGCGCGCCCGCCAGGCCCGGTCGTCGACCCCGTTGGGCACCACGTCGATCCGGTCGGCCGGCAGGTCGAAGAGCGTGGTGACCTGATCGCGCATGTAGCCGGAGCAGGCGATCACCCGGGCGGAGGCGTTGCTCAGCCAGTGCTCGACGCCGTGGATGGTGCGGTTCAGTTCCTCCGGCAGCCAGCCCTGGTGCCGGCCGGCCTCGGTGGCGTGGATGGTGCTGACCAGCGGCAGGTCCAGGTGCTCGGCGAGCGTGACGGCGGTGTGCGCGACGAGCCAGTCGTGGGCGTGGACCACGTCGTACGAGCCGGCCTCGGTGGCCCGCAGGGCGGCCCGGGTGAGGGTGTGGTTGAACGCCATCGTCCAGGCGAGCAGGGAGGAGGTGGCCAGCGGGAAGGTCACCGGGTCCTCGGCGGCGCGCAGGATGCGGACGCCGTCGGCGTACTCCTCCAGGGGCGCGCCGTCGGCGTGCCGGGTGACGACGGTGACCTCGTGCCCGGCGGCGGCCAGGGCCACCGACAGGGCGTGCACGTGCCGGCCGAGCCCGCCCACGAGCACGGGTGGGTACTCCCAGGAGAGCATCAGCACCCGCTGCTGCCGGGTGGGGTGGATGTCGATCACGTCGGCGTCAGGTGACATGCGGCGGCCCCCTTGAGTTGTCTCCGAGCGCGCGTGCCGGCATCGCGGAGGGTGCCCGTCGGGTGTCGCGACCGGATCGGCACCCATCCTCCTGGCGGTTGGCTAACCAGCGGGGACGCCGCCGTTGCGGTCGTGTAAAGCGCTACCGGCGGGTGCGGCGCACGCGCAGCACCTCGGCGACCGACCACGCCTGGAACGGGCAGCCGGTCGCGCCGTGCGGCGGGAGGCCGTCGGCGGTCTCGCTCACCGATCCCAGCCCGTATTCGGTCAGGTGCGCCTCGATGCCCACGAGAAGGTCGTCAACCGGCAGCTTTGCCCGCCGGGCGGCGTCGGCGTACGGGCCGAGCAGCCAGGGCCACACGGTGCCCTGGTGGTAGGCGCCGTCCCGCTCGGCCGGCCCGCCCCGGTGCCGCCCGACGAACTCGGGCGAGTCGGGGGAGAGGCTGCGCGGGCCCAGCGGGGTGAGCAGCCCGGCGGCGACCCGGCGCAGCGTGGGCTCGTCGGGCTCCAGCGAGGCGTACGGCAGCGACCAGGCCAGCAACTGGTTGGGGCGCAGCAGGTCGTCGTCGTGGTGCGCGGCCCCGCCCAGCGGGTACGCCGGCGCGGGCGCGTCCACCACGTCGTGCAGCCAGCCCGTCGGGGCGGGAAACCGGTCCCGGAACGCGGCGACGGCCCGCCCGTGCAGCCGCCACAGGTCGGTCGCGTCCCGCCCGGCCAGCTCGGTCAGCTCGGCGAGGCCGGCCAGCCCGTTGACCCACAGCGCGTTGACCTCCACCGGCTTGCCGGTACGCGGCGTGACCGGCACCCCGTGCACCCGGGCGTCCATCCAGGTCAGCGCCGTGCCCGGGGTGCCGCCCTGGGTGACCAGCCCGTCGGCCGGGTCGACGGCGATGCCGAACCGGGTGCCGGCCAGGTGCGCGTCGACCACCCCGCGCAACGCGGGCAGCAGCTCGTCGCCGAGGTCGGTGTCGCCGGTGACGGTGACGTGCCGGCTCACCGCGTGCAGGAACCACAGCGTCGCGTCGACGGTGTTGTACTCCACCCGGCCGGTGTCGGCGGTGTTGGCGAGCATCCCCTCCGACAGCGTCGCCGCGTACGCCCGCAGCAGCTCGCGGCCCTCGTCGGCCCGGTTGGTGCAGAGGAACAGCCCCTCGTAGGAGATCATCGTGTCCCGCGACCAGGCGCCGAACCACGGGTAGCCGGCCACCACGTCCGGCCCATTGCCGGCGCGGATCACGAAGGCGTCCGCGGCCAGCGCGAGCGTCGCCTCGACCGGGTCCGCCGGCTTCGCCGCCGCCACGACCCGCCGGTTACGGGCCCGGGCCGCCGCCACCACCTCGGTCGCCGGCGGCGGCTCCTGCGCCAGGTCGCCGGCCCAGGCGAGCACCGACACCGTGTCGCCCGGCCCGCCCAGCTTCCCCGAGAAGCGACCGGCGTACCAGAGGTCCTCGTCGGGGGGCAGGCCGCGCGCCGCCTCCTCGCGGTGGTGCGCGCCGAGCCACCACTGGCCCTCCGGCGTCCAGTTCGACCCGGCGAGCCGGAAACCGCCCTCCACCACCGCCCCGCCCGGCACCGGCTCCACCCGCGGGGCCGGCCCGTCGGCCCGGCGCTCGCCGTGCGCGTCCCGCCAGGTGCAGGCCGCCGCCAGTTCGAGCCGCACCGGCCCGCCGGAGACGAGCCGATGCACCACCGCCACGCACGGGCGGCCGTGCGTCATCGCCAGCTCCCGCTCGATCACCACGTCGCCGATCCGCCAGCGCCACCGGGGCAGGCCGTCGGTCAGGTCGAACCGCTCCAGCAGCTCGAAGCCGCGCGGGTCGACGTCGCCGGAGGCCCACTCGTGCGCGCCCAGGCGCACCCGCGCGCCGGAGGGGAGGACTACCGTCGGGTCCAGGCTGACCAGTCCCACCCGTCGGGACGCCGGCGTCTCACCGGACACCACCAGCAGGCCGTGGTAGCGGCGGGTCCGCAGGCCACTGACGGTGCCCATCGCGTACCCGCCGAGGCCGTCGGTGACCAGCCACTCCCGGGTCGCCCCGCCGGTCAGGTCGCCGCACACCTGCGGACCGAATCGAACGTCGATCAACTTTCCTCCACCGGCCGCGGCGTGCGACGGACCACGACGAGAATGGCCCGTGTGGTGAAGTCCCCCGGCGGCGTCGAAGATGTGCGAGTGATCACCGACGTGCCGCCCCCCGACGACCGCGCGCCCGACCCCGAACGGCTCCGGCTGGCTCAGGCCGACGCCGGGGAGCAGGACTGGCGCGCATGGGGTCCCTATCTGTCCGAACGGGCGTGGGGGACGGTGCGGGAGGACTACAGCGAGCACGGTACGGCCTGGGACTACTTCCCGCACGACCACGCGCGGTCCCGAGCCTACCGGTGGAGCGAGGACGGGATGGCCGGCGTCTGCGACGACCGGCAGACGTTCTGCTTCGCCCTCGCCCTGTGGAACGGCGAGGACCCGATCCTCAAGGAGCGGATGTTCGGCCTCGGCGGGGACGGCGGCAACCACGGGGAGGACGCCAAGGAGTACTGGTGGTACGAGGACTCCACGCCCACCCACTCGTGGATGCGCTGGCGGTACCACTACCCGCAGGCCGCCTTCCCGTACGACGAGCTGGTCGCGGTCAACGCCCTGCGCGGCCGGGACGACACCGAGTACGAGCTGGTCGACACCGGCATCTTCGACGACGACCGGTACTGGGCGGTGACCGTCGACTACGCCAAGGCGACCCCGACGGACATGTGCGTCGTCGTCACGGTCGCCAACCGGGGCGACCGGGCGGCCACCCTGCACGTGCTGCCCACCCTCTGGTTCCGTAACACCTGGGCGTGGGGGCTGCCCGGCTGCGACCGGGTGCCTCGGCTGGTCGGGGAGGGGTCGCGGCTGGTGGGGGAGCACCGGGTGCTCGGCCAGCTGCTGCTGGAGGGCGACGGCGAGCCCACGCCGCTGCTCTGCGACAACGACAGCAACGCCGAGCGGCTCTGGGGGCTGCGCAGCCGGTCCCGCTACCCGAAGGACGGCATCAACGACCACGTCGTCGACGGGGCCGCGACGGTCAACCCGGCCCGGGAGGGCACCAAGGGCGCGTTGCACTACGTGCTGGACGTGCCGGCCGGCGCGCAGCGGCGGATCCGGCTGCGGCTGACCCGTACCGCCCCGCCGCCGGGCGGCACCCCGCCCCCGCCGGCGGACCTCGGCGACGGCTTCGACGCGGTGGTCTGGGCCCGGCGGGCGGAGGCGAACCGGTTCTTCGCCAGCGTGATCCCGGCCGCGGCGACCCCGGACGAGGCCCTGGTCGCCCGGCAGGCGATCGCCGGACTGATGTGGGGCAAGCAGTTCTACCACTTCGACGTCAAGCGCTGGCTGGAGGGCGATCCGGGGTCCGCGCCACCGCCCGGTCGCCGGCACGGGCGCAACAGCGCCTGGTGGCACATGAGCAGCTTCGACGTGATCTCCATGCCGGATCCGTGGGAGTACCCCTGGTACGCGGCCTGGGACCTGGCCTTCCACTGCGTCAGCATCGCCCGGGTCGACCCCGGCTTCGCCAAGGCGCAACTGCTGCTCCTGCTCCGCGAGTGGTACCTGCACCCCAACGGGCAGATCCCGGCGTACGAGTGGGCGTTCGGCGACGTGAACCCGCCGGTGCACGCCTGGGCGGCGCTCAAGGTGTTCGAGATCGACGGCAGCCGGGACCACGACTTCCTGGCCCGGGCGATGCACAAGCTGCTGCTCAACTTCACCTGGTGGGTCAACCGCAAGGACACCGGCGGCAACAACGTCTTCGAGGGCGGCTTCCTCGGGCTGGACAACGTCGGCCCGTTCGACCGTTCGGCGGCGCTGCCCGTTGCGGGGGTGCTGGAGCAGTCCGACGGCACCGGCTGGATGGCCATGTACGCCCTCAACCTGCTCGACATCGCGATCGTGCTGGCCGAGCACGACCGCACCTGGGTCGACACCGCCACCAAGTTCTTCGAGCACTTCGCCTACATCGCGGCCGCCGCGTACGAGCAGGGCCTGTGGGACGACGAGGACGCGTTCTTCTACGACGTGCTGCGGCTCGCCGACGGCACGAAGGTGCCGCTGAAGGTCCGCTCGGTGGTGGGGCTGCTGCCGCTGGCCGCCACCACCCGGCTCACCGCGCGTACCCTGCACCGGCTGCCCGAGCTGGGCGCCCGGCTGCGCTGGTTCCTCACCAACCGCCCCGAGTACGCCGACGTGGTCGGCGCCCGGCGGCTCGGCCCGGACGGCCGCCAGCACCGGCTGCTGTCCATGGTCGGCCCGGAGCAGATCGTCCCGCTGCTGGCCCGGATGCTCGACCCCGACGAGTTCCTCTCCGAATACGGCCTGCGGACGCTGTCCCGGGCCCACCTGGACAAGCCGTTCTCGGTGACCCTCGGCGGCCAGGAGTTCAGCGTCGGCTACGAGCCGGCCGAGTCGACCAGCGGCCTGTTCGGCGGCAACTCCAACTGGCGCGGCCCGATCTGGATGCCGACGAACTTCCTGCTGATCAGCGCGCTGCGCGACTACGCCACGTTCTTCGGCGACGACTTCCAGGTGGAGTACCCGACGCGCTCGGGGGTGAAGCGGACGCTCGACGAGATCGCCGACGACCTCTCCGCACGGCTGATCTCGCTGTTCACCCGCGACGACTGGGGCCGGCGACCGATCTACGGCGCCGCCCAGCTCTTCCAGACCCACCCGGACTGGCGGGACCTGATCTGCTTCCCGGAGTACTTCCACGGCGACAACGGGGCGGGCCTGGGCGCCTGGCACCAGACCGGCTGGACCGCGCTGGTCGCCGACCTGATCCTCACCCTGCGCCGCTGACCGGGCGGCGCCCCGCCGGGTACCGGTCACCGGGACGGCCGGGCTCGCGGCACCGGTGCCGGGGGCGGACCGCGTCGCCGGGTGTCCGCCCCGCGCAGGGGCATGGGTTGCGGGATCATGTCCGCCGTGGCGGTGCGTGGCTTCGCCGACCTGGCCGCCGCGCTCGCCGCCGCCCGGGCCACCGGCAGGAGCGACCGCGGCGCCTGGCCGGGAGTGGTGACGGCCTACCTCGACTCTGTGTACGCCAACCCGGAGGTGTGCGACGTGATGCTCGCCCACACCGCGGACCTCATCCTCGGCCGCGACCCGGCGCCGGGCGCGCCGCGGCCGCCTTCGCCGAGCTGCGCGCCGCCGTGGCGCCGCTGGCGGCCGGCCGGGACCCGGACACGCTCGCCGAGCTCGGCTAGGCCCTGCTGCACGGCATGGTCATGCTCACCCGCGGCGGGCGGCTGCGCCCGGAGACGCAGGAACAGCCGGGAGGAGATGACCGTGGCCGGGCTGCTCGCCGGCCCGTGACCCTCCGCCGCGACGGCGTGAGGGGCGCCGGGCCGGCGGAACCCGGATGACCGGGCTGGCGGAGGGCAGTATCGTGGCGCCGGCCGTCAACGTGGCCTAGCGAGGAATCCCGGTCCCTTCAGGGCCGGGAGGAATCGCGTCACGCGCCTGGACGCTTCTGATTTTCGATGTACTCGCGGATGACGGCCAGGGGTGCCCCACCGCACGATCCGGCGAAGTACGACGGCGACCACAGGTGGCCGTGCATGATGTGCCGGTTGATCCGGCCGGTGAACTCCTGCCGAAGGTAGTGCGCGGAGACGCCCTTGAGCCTGTTGACCAGGGTCGATATCGGTAGCTTCGGCGGGTAGTGGACGAGGAGATGGACGTGGTCGTCTTCGCCGTTGAACTCCCGCAGGTCCGCACCGAGCTTGGCGCACACGTCAGCCATGATGTGCCCGCACCGGGTGAGCATGGCGTCATCGAGCACGTCCCGCCGATGTTTGGTGACGAAGACAAGATGTACGTGCAGGTTGTGCACGACGCTCCGGCCGCGGCGGACATTCGGGGCTGGGGTCCATCGGGGTGACATAGACCAGAATGGGAGACTGTGGATGTGAAAATTGTTGTGCAGGTTCGCCTGTTTCCCGACGCTGGCCAGGAGGCGGCGTTGCGGAACACGTTGAGCCTGTGCAACGAGGCCGCGAATCTCGTCTCGGTGGAGGCGTTCCAGCGACGAATCCACGGGAAGCAGGCGCTTCAGCGGCTTACCTACGGCCGTTTGAAGGCTCTGGGTTTGTCGGCTCAGCCGGCGATCCATGTTGCCCGTAAGGTCGCCGGCGCGTACGCCACCCTGAACGCCAACATTCGTGCCGGAAATCTCGGCAAGCCCGGGTCGAAACGTCGCCGCACGGCCGAGGGAAAGCCGATCGGGTTCCGTCGGGACGCCGCGCAGGCGTTCGACGACCGCTGTCTGTCCTGGCAGATCCGGTCCCGTACGGTCTCCATCTGGACCATCGCGGGGCGGCAGGCCGGTATCCGGTTCGGGTGCTCCGCGCAGCAGTACGCGGTGCTGTCCGCCCACCGCAAGGGCGAATCCGACCTGGTGCACCGTGACGGCAAGTGGTACCTGCACGCCACCTGTGACATCCCTGATGTTGAGGTGAAAGAGCCTGACGGGTTCCTCGGCGTCGATTTGGGCATCGCGAACATCGCCACCACCAACGACGGGACCCGGCACTGCGGCAAGGGCCTCAACCGGGTCAGGCATCGAAACCAGCGGCTACGGGCCAAGCTTCAACGCATCGGCACCAAATCGGCCAAGCGGCTGTTGAAGGCCCGCCGCCGCAAGGAAGCCCGGTTCGCGGCCGACACCAACCATCGCATCGCCAAGCAGATCGTGACCGAGGCCGAACGCACCGGCCGCGGCATCGCCCTGGAGAACCTCACGGGCATCCGCGACCGGGTACGGCTCCGACGGCCCCAGCGGGTCACACTGCACACGTGGGCGTTCCACCAACTCGGCCAGTTCATCGCCTACAAAGCAGCCCGGGTCGGGCTGCCTCTCGTCCGCGTGGACCCGGCGTACACCTCGCAGGGCTGCTCCACCTGCGGGCACACCGCCAAAGCCAACCGCCCCCACCAATCCACCTTCCGATGCACGTCCTGCGGCTTCGCTGAGCACGCCGACGTGAACGCAGCCCGCAACATCGCCACACGCGGTGCCACGGACTGGGCAGCAGTCAGCCTGCCGAACGCGGCGTGACCGATACAGCCAGCATCGAGCACGATCTGCAAGCTCGGCCCCTTCAGGGCCGAGAAGCTGACCGGGAGGAAACCATGGCAGACACGACGCGCCGGCGCGGCGGGCAGGTGCTCGTCTTCGACGCCGACGACACGCTCTGGGAGAACAACATCCTGTTCGAGCGGGTGATCGACGACTTCCTGGAGTGGCTGGACCACCCCACGCTCGACCGCGCCGAGACCCGCGCCATCCTGGACGACATCGAGCGGGCCAACACGGTCGCGCACGGCTACGGCAGCAAGGTCTTCCTGCGTAGCCTGGCCGAGTGCCTGGAGCGGCTGCGTCAGCGACCCGCCACGGAGGCCGAGCGGCGCGAGATCGAGGGGCTGGCGGCGGCGCTGGCCGATCACCGGGTGGAGCTGATGCCGGGGGTGGCCGAGGCGCTGGACGACCTGGCCGGCCGGCACGAGCTGTTGCTGCTGACCAAGGGCGAGCCCGAGGACCAGCAGCGTAAGCTCGACGCCTCCGGGCTGCTGCACCACTTCCGGGCTGCCCACATCGTGCCGGAGAAGGACGTCGACACCTACCGGTGGCTGACCCGGGAGCACGACATCGACCCGGCCGTCGCCTGGATGATCGGCAACTCCCCGAAGTCCGACATCCTGCCCGCCCGCGCCGCCGGCATGAACGCCGTGTTCATCCCCAACGACAACACCTGGGTGCTGGAGCACGCCGAGCTGGACCCGGCCGACCGGGGTGTGCTGCGGCTGTCCGCGTTCCCCGAGCTGCTGCTCCACTTCTGAGCCGTACGCTGGTCGTGGGCGGCGGCGCGAGGGCCGCGGCACGGTGGTCGCCTCGACGGGGAACAGCGTTGGCCCGCAGGGCCGCGTTACGTCGACATGCCGCTTTTTCACCTTGACATCAATCACGCTCGCTCGGACCCGGTTCGTCCTTGTCCGGCCCGCGGACGCGCGCCTAACCTGATCCGGCGCTCACGTCTCGTCGGGGTGAGTCGGGGGCGCGCCGAAGTCCGGTAGTTGGGCACCGTGGAGCTGAGTGCAGGCGGCAGGCTCGCCGTGGTGAGCCCGGCGTGGGCGGCGTGCCACGCCCGCGCGCTCATTCGGTGATGTCCGCTACCACGCCGGACGGCTGGGGGTCAGGATCGGGGAGTTGCGGACCCGGTCCTGACCCGCCCCAGCGGACACGCCTCCTCCACCCCGGCTTGACGTCAAGGGGCCAGGGAATCTGATGCCAGGGGACCACGGGGACGTGTGCCGGCTGCCAGGATGTCCGGCATGAATCGGAGAAAACTCCTAATTGCCGCCGCCGGCGCGGCGGCGTCCGCCGTCGTTGCCCCCGCGGCCCGCGCCTCCGCGGCCCCCACGGGCCCGGGAACCCGGGACGCCTGGAGCACCACGACCACCGTGGCCCGCTATCCGAGTGATCGGCGCATGTGGGTCGACCCGAACAACCGCGCCGCCAAGCTGCGGACGCTGCCGGTGGAGTGCCAGCAGGTCATCGTCGTCGGCGGCACCAGCTACACCACCACCTACGCGACCCTCGAGACGTACGCCAAGGTGCTGGGCCACTGGCGGCGGGTGTCGGGCGCGCTGCCCGCCCGGGTCGGCTCGAAGGGGTTCAGCGACAACCACGTGGAAGGGGTGCCCACCACCCCGACCGGGGTCTACTCGATCGGCCCGACCATGTACGGCATCGGGGCCAACCCGGGCGTGCGCTACCCGTACCACCGCCTTGTCAGCGGCGACTGGTGGAACGAGAACCCCGAGTCCGCGCTCTACAACACGTTCCAGCACAGCGCCACCAACCCCGGCGGCTACAGCGAGGCGCTGTGGCAGGAGACGCCCGCGTACACGCACTTCGCGGTGATCACGTACAACATGCCGCCGAACGTGGCGAAGCCCGTGCCGTACGCGGGCAGCGGCATCTTCCTGCACGAGTTCAGCACCAGCGGCGGCAACCCCACCGCCGGCTGCGTCAGCCTCTCGCACACCAACCTGGTGGCCGTCCTGCGGTGGCTCAACCCGGCGCTGTCGCCGCACATCGTGATCAGCCCGTACGCCAACCTCGACCGTTACTGACCGTCGTCCGCGACCCGACGTCCGCATCTCCCGCAGCCGTGCGGGCCCTTGTGGCCGGCACGGCTGCGGTCGCCTGACCCCTTGTCAGGTCAGCACCCGAGCCCCATCCGCCTCCATTTCCGACCCGGCCACCGCCGGGGCCGTCGATCCTGCGGGAATCCGGCCAGGGTCTGGCCATCGCAGAAGCGGGTCAAGGAGCTGACCGGCAAGCGCACCGCCAACAACCGTGTCTACCAGCTCTCAGACGGGCGGACGCAGGCGGAGATCTCGGCGGTTCCGCTGCACTACAAGGACGGCAAGGGCCGCTACCAGCCGATCGACACAACGGTCCGCCCTACCAAGGACAAGGGACACGTCCAGGGCAACCGGACCAACACCTTCACAAGCCGGACCGCTCGGATGACCTGGTGCGTTTCGAGCGGGACAGCCGCAGCATCGAGCTGGGCCTGGTCGGCGCCGCCAAGGGCGTGACGCCGAAGGTCTCGGGTTCCACCGTCACCTATCAGGGTCTGGCCGGCGGGGATCATGGCGCAGCACGGTGCCGACGAACGAAGATCGCGCCCGCCTGTCAGACGGTGCTGAAACCGGTCCTGGATGCGGCCGGACGCCCACCGGCGTCGACTTGGCGCCGGATAGCTGTGGCTCGGCACGCCTGAATCCGAGGACGAGTTCCTCCTCTGTCAACTCGTACGCCGAATGCGGTATCTGGCAGCTGCGGCCACCAGACCGAGCACGACCGGAACGACGATGGCAACCGGCAGCGACCCCGCTGCGGTCAGGGTCCGCTTTCCGGCCACCGTCACGTGTACCGGCTGGCTCACCACCAGCGGGCCGCTGCCTGCCGTGGCGTCGCCGCCGGGCATGAGCACGACGTAGACGTCGAAACTGCCGGTGTTGACGGTCTGGACCTGCCAGGACAGCGACATGCTGCTGTTCGGCGCCACCGGCGGAACTTCCCGGGTCACGTCCGCCGACCAGTCCTCGAGGTCGACGTAGACGCCGTCCAGGCTCGCGACGTTGAAGTGGGCTACCAGCCGTTCGGTCGGCGCGTTACCCGAGTTGACCACCCGGGATTCAAGCGTCAACCTCTCACCAACGACCGTGTCGATTTGGCTCTGCTCCAATACGACCTCGACGGTGCCCGGCAGTGGCGGCGGAGCGGCTGCCGCCGAAGCGGTCAGGCCGACTGGAGCCGTCAGCGCCAGCAACAGCCCGGCGAGGGCCAGCTCTGTCTTCATGCTCCGCTCACCCCTCCATGAAGCTTGACTATCCGGGTGCCGGCGGCAACCAGGACGCCCCCGGCCAGTACTGCGGTGAGTAGCGGAGAGATCAGGTAGGACAGGTCCCGCGTCCAGCCGTGCCCGTTGACGAGCACAGCCGTCAGGTAGTGCAGCGCCGCGCCGATCGGGTTGAGCCGGACGAGAAGGTCACCGAACCAGCCCTTCGGCGCGCCGCCGGGCAACTGGGTCGGTGCGAAGAACGCCAACAGCAGGAAGAGGCTCACCGCGAGGCTGACTTTGTTGGAGCTCGACACGGCGCTGATCAGCAGACCGAGCGCGGCGAGCGCGATCGCCAGCAGCGTGCCGACGAGCAGGCCCAGCAGCAGCGCCTGCCCGACGATGGACACTCCGCGTCCGAGCACCCATAGATACGGCACGCTCACGACGAAGGCCGCGAGCCAGAGCGACAGCGCGGCGGCCATCTTCCCGATGACGATGGCGCGGCGGGAGACGGGCGTGAGCAGCAGGTTCTCCAGCGTGCCCCGTTCCCGCTCCCCGCTGATCGCGTCGGCGCTGACCACCAGTGTGACGAGGACGCCGACCGCGACCGTAACCTGCAGGGTGAGGTTGACTGCCTCGCGCTGCTCGAGGAAGTTGAGCACTTGGTTGGTGCCGGCAAGGTAGGTCATGACGCTCAGGACGACGCTGAACGCGAAGACCAACCCGGGGCCGCGCCCGCTTACCCACAGATCGCGGCATTCCTGTTCGGCGACAACCCGCCAACCCGGATTGTTGTCGCGCACTGCGCCCGCGCTGGGCTCGGCGTTCCGGACGCGCGTACGTGGACCCGCCGTCATCGGACACCCTCACCGGTCATCGCAAGGAAAGTGGCGCTGAGCCGCGCGCCTTCGACCTCGAAAGAAAGGACCGGCACGTCGGCGCTCAGCACCGCCCGCAGCGGTCCATTCATCCCCGTCTCCGTGCCGCCCTGTGTGGCGGACGACCGTTCGTTGACGGAAAACCTGAGTATGTCGGGACGTTCGGCGGCCAGCTCCATCGTCAGGCCGGCGATCCCCGCGAGTGCGTCCCGGGCCCGGCTGGCCAGCTCGATCGGTACGCGCATCTGCGCGTACCGCTGGGTGGGGACAGCGCGGGTGACCTCGCCGCAGGGGCCGGAGGCGAGGATTTTTCCCTTGTGGAGGATCAGCACGTTCGTGCAGATTTCCTCGACGTCAGGGAGGGCGTGGGTGCTGAGGATGACGGTGGCTCCTCGGCCTGTGGCGATTTCGCGGACCATCGCCAGCATCTGACGCTGCCCGGCCGGGTCGAGCCCGAGCGTCGGTTCGTCGAGGAACACGACAGCGGGATCGTTGACCAGCGCCCGTGCTATGCCCAGCCGCTGCCGCATGCCGCGGCTGTAGGTGGAAATCCGCGACGAGCCACGCTCGGCCAGGCCGACCTCTGCCAGCAGCCCCCCGGCGACCAGCACGGCGTCTGGACGGGTGTGGCCGAACAGCCGCGCGTGGTAGCGCAGGTACTCCTGGCCCGTCTGGTGTCCGGGATAGCCGTTGCTTTCCGGCAGTACACCGATCCGTCGGCGAATCTCGCCGGGCCGGGTGCAGGGAACACCCGCCACCGAGAACTGCCCGCTCGTTGGCGCGAGCACCGTGGTGAGCAGTCGGATGGTGGTCGTCTTGCCCGACCCGTTTGGCCCGAGCAGTCCCACGATCTCGCCTTGTCGTGCCGTGATGCTCAACCCGTCGATCGCCGTGCGGTTTCCGAACCGCTTGGTGAGCTGCACAGCCTCGAGCTGCACGGTAGTCATGACCATCCCCCTCTCGTCGTGTGCGAGGTGACGTCGCTGCCACCCGTGGTCGGTTCGACCGGGACGTGAGGCGACTGTAGGGCGCGTTGGCTGAATACCGGCTGAACGCGGACGCAACCCCGAGGCCGGAGGTCTGCGTCGGCGGCTTCAGCGGGCAGTAGGCCGGCGAGTGGCACACTGGGGGTGTGCGCATCCTCGTGGTCGAGGACGACAAGCACCTCGCCCGGTCAATCAAGCGTGGATTGGAGGCCGAGGGGTTCGCTGCTGAGGTCGCGCTCGACGGCATCGACGGCCTCTGGCTGGCCACGGACGGCGACTTCGACGTCATCGTTCTCGACATCATGCTTCCCGGCAAGAACGGCTTCCAGGTGTGCGCGGAGTTGCGTGAGGCCGGCAACTGGACCCCGATCATCATGCTGACGGCCAAGGACGGCGAGCTCGACGAGGCGGAAGCTCTCGATACCGGAGCCGATGACTACCTGTCCAAGCCGTTTTCCTATGTGGTTTTGGTTGCCAGAATTCGGGCGCTGTTGCGCCGGGGTTCGCGGGAGCGCCCGGCCAGGCTGAATGTCGGCGACCTGCGGCTCGACCCCGCCGCCCACCGGGTTTGGCGTGGGGAAACGGAGGTCTCACTTACTCCGCGTCAGTTTGCCCTCCTCGAGTTCCTCATGCGGCGTCCGGGCGAAGTGCTTTCCAAGGGCACCATCCTCGACCACGTCTGGGACTTCGCGTTCGACGGCGATCCCAACATCGTCGAGGTCTACGTCCGGCACCTACGCAGGAAGATCGACGAGCCGTTTGGTCGTTCCGCGATCCAGACGGTCCGTCTGGTCGGTTACCGACTGGACCCCGATGGGGGCTGAAAACCTCCGGCCTCGGGCGCGCCTGGCGACGGTGCGTGCCCGCACCACCATGGCTGCCACGATCGTCGTTGGCGTCGCCCTCGTGGTCACGGCCGTGAGCCTGGTGGTGTTTCTGCGTCGTTCTCTGGTCGAACGCGTCGACGACATCGCGAGGGTGCGTGCGCACGACGTCGCGGCCCTGGCCCGCCAGGGCACGCTCCCCACGGAGTTGGCCGTCGAAGGTGACGACGGCAGCATCGTCCAGGTCGTGGACGGCGACGGCCGAGTCGTGGCCGCCACCGTCGGAATTCGGCGCGATCAATCTCTTGCCCGGTTCCGCCCTCCCGGGGCGGGGGCCGAGGTGCGCACAGTCGACGGCCTTCCGTTCGGCGAGGCCGGCGGCTATCGGGTCATCGCGCTGCCGACGGCCACGCCCGAAGGGCCGGCGACCGTCTACGTTGCGGCGAGTCTTTCCCCGGTCGATGACGTTGTTGACGTTCTCCAGGGTGCACTTGCCGCCGGTGGTCCACTGCTGCTGGCACTCGTCGCCGTCACGACCTGGACGGTCGCGGGTCGCACCCTGCGGCCGGTCGACGCAATCCGGGCCGAGGTTGCCGACATCTCCGAACGTTCCCTCAACCGGCGGGTGTCCGTGCCGGCCACGGACGACGAGATCAGTCGACTCGCGGGCACGATGAACATGATGCTCGACCGGCTGGACGCGGCTGTCGAGCGTCAACGTCGCTTCGTCGCGGACGCCTCGCACGAGTTGCAGACTCCGCTCGCTGCGGCGCGCACCGATCTGGAGGTCGCGCTCGCCCACCCCGACTTCACCAGATGGAGCGAAACCGCAGCCGACCTGCTCGCGGCGAACCGTCGCATGGAGCGGCTGGTCCGGGACCTGCTGTTCCTCGCACGGGCGGATGCCGGCGTTCCTCGCCGCCCCGCCCGTCCGGTCGACCTCGACGACATCGTCCTGGCCGAGGCGGCCCGGATCCGGGGCGGCGGCCGCCTGCGGGTCGACACCGGCGCGGTCTCGGCGGCTGCCGTCGACGGGCGTCGCGACGACCTGACCCGGGCGGTACGCAATCTGTTCGACAACGCTGAGCACTATGCCTCGTCATCGGTCAGCGTCGAGCTCGGCAGCGACGACCGCCGGGTCACGTTGATCGTCCACGACGACGGGCCAGGGATTCCGTACGTGGACCGGAAGCGCGTCTTCGAGCGGTTCACCCGTCTCGACGACGACCGGAGCCGTCGCACGGGCGGCACCGGTCTCGGTCTGGCCATCGCGAGAGAGATCATCGACGCACACGGAGGCTCGATAGACGTCGAGGATGCGCCTCGTGGTGCACGGTTCGTTATCTGCCTACCTGCGCGCTGACCGACGACCTCGCGTGGGAAGTTCCGACGATTTCTCACGAAATCTCAGGTCCGTGAGGAGCGCGCACCAGCATTTGGCCGAGGCTGAGTTGTGCGTATTGGCAGCAATGAAGATTTCGGTCGGGGCGGCGGGGCGGAAAGTCTTGGCGATCCGGCGAACCTCTTGACCAGCCAATCAGCTGAGTTGCAACATAGTATTACAAAGTAGACTTAAGCTTGACGGTCCCGCGTAGGTCGTATTACAGGCCAGTTTACATCCGTTCAGGCGCGTTGATTCCGCTTACTACGTGCGGCTCGTGCGGCGGAATGCGGGGCACGTGACCAATCGGCCGATCAGCCTGATCATCACGAACGTCCACGGCGTGGTTCCGTGACCCTGCGCAGTGAGGCGGAGGAGGTGCAGACGCATCACAGGGGGTGTGGGTTGTGGAGTTCCGGCTTTTGGGGGCAGTGGAGGCATGGGCGGGGGATCGACAAGTCGATCTCGGGCCACGCCAACAGCGGCTCATCCTGGCGATCCTCGCGCTGAATGTGAACCAGTTCGTGCCGCTCGACCGCCTCGTTGACCTGACATGGCCCGAATCACCGCCACAGACCGCACGTCATGCCATCCACGTCCGCGTCTCGCAACTGCGCACCGTCCTGGCCATGGCCGGTGCGGACCGTGAAGGCGTGGAGATCACCACGCGCGGCCCGACGTATCTCCTGCGGGCCGACCCGATGAGCGTGGACGCCCACCGCTTCCGCGCCCTCCTCGCCGGGGCTCGCCGTGAGACGGACGAACTGGAGAAGGCGGCGATGTTGCGGCGCGCGCTCGATCTGTGGCACGGACCCGCGCTGGCCGACGTGGCGACCCCGCGAGTCGAAGATCTGTGCCGGGGACTGGAGGAAGCGCGGTTGACGGCTGTGGAGGAGTGGCTGGACGCGCAGTTGCGGCTCGGCCGGCACGAGGCCGTATTGGATGACCTCGCCGAGTACGCCGGGCAGTATCCGTACCGCCAACGATTGCTCGCGCAGCTCATGTTGGCCCTGTACCGCGCCGGCCGCGCCGCCGACGCGCTGGTCGCCTACCGGCTTGCGCGGAGCCGGCTCGTCGACGAACTCGGACTCGATCCAGCGCCGCGGCTGCAGCAACTGGAGAAGGCGATACTTCGCGGCGATCCTGGGCTTGACCTGCCGTGACCCAGCAGCCCAGCGGACCCGTCGGCAACCACGGCGACTCGTCGTGGCTGGGATGAGGATCCGCCGGTCAGGCATGGGTCGCTCCGGGCCGCCGGGCTGCTGGCCACACGCGCGTTGCAAGCGGAGATCGCTGAGGCGTGGACGAATGCTCGTGTCGTCCGACGCGCAGATAGAGGGACGGGAGGACGAACAGGTTCAGCAGCGTCGAGGTGACCAGGCCACCCAGAATCACGACCGCCATCGGGTGTTCTATCTCGTGACCGGGAAGGCTGCCGGCGAGGACCAGGGGAAAGAGAGCGAGCCCGGTCGCCAACGAGGTCATGAGGATCGGCGAGAGTCGCTCCTCCGCGCCGCGGAGGACGAGACCTCGGCCGAATTGTTCAGATTCTTCCCTTTCCAGGTATTGGAAATGATTGATCATCAGGATGCCGTTGCGGGCGGCGATGCCCAGCACGGTGAAGAATCCCACGAGCGAGCCGAGCGAGAGGATGCCGCCACCGAGGTATGCCGCGAGGACCCCGCCCACCAGAGCCATGGGCAGCGTGAGGAGGACGAGGAACGCCAGCCGCCAGCTGTTGAAGGCGGTGGTCAGCAGGAAGAGAATCCCGATCACCGCGACGCCGGCGAAGAGTAGCAGCCGGTCCTGGGCGGACGTCGCCTCCTTGTACTCACCGAGCAGTTGCGGGTGGTAGCCGGGCGGGAAGTCCACCGTCGCCAGGCGGCGCTGAACCTCGGCCGCGACGTCACTCAGGGCCTTCCCCGCGGCCGCGTTGGCGCCCACATTGATGTACCGTGACCCGTTTTCCCGCAGGATCTGGTTGGGCGTGGGCACCATCTTGACCTCGGCGAGTTCACCCACGGGGACCTTGCGCCCGTCCGCTGCGTCCATCAGCAGGCTACGAACGCTCTCGATGCTGTACCGCGCACTCGGCACGCTCCACACGTGCACCTCGGTGTTCTTTCCGTTCCGCCAGATGTCGCCCGCCTCCTCGCTGGCGATGAACGTGGCGGCCGTCCGGCGTACGTCGCCGGGCTTGATGCCGTACCGTGCCGCCTTGCTCAGGTCGACCTGGACGTCGACCTGAGGAACTGTGGTCTGCAGCGTCACGTGCTCATCGATGATGCCGTCGATCCCGGCGATGAGCTCCTTGACCTCGTTGGCCTTGTCGCGGAGGACGTCGAGGTCGTCACCGACGATCCGGATGGTGATGGCCTCGCTGGATCCGGTGAGCACCTCCTTGGTGCGTTCCTTCAGGTAGGTCTGCACATCCCGCTGCAGTCCGGGGTAGCCGTCGACCACCTTCTGCACGGCGGCAAGAGTCTTGTCGTAGTCGACGTTTGGATCGATGCTGATCCAGTTTTCGGTGAAGTTCATGCCGACAACCTCGTCGGCCAACGTGCCCTGCCCGATGTGCGCGCCGAAGTTCCGGACTCCGGGGATCGCCCTCAGCTCCTTGCTGACCTGCTCGGTGATGCGGACGCTCTCCTCGCGCGAGGTGCCGGGCTGGGTCACCCAGTGCATCAGGAAATCCCGTTCCTTGAACGCGGGGAACAGGTTCTGCCCCAGCATTGGTACCACCATGACACCGCCCGCCAGGACGAGCACTACGGTCGCGTAGGCGACGGCGGGACGGGGGATGATGCGTGCCAGCATCGCGGTGTAGCCGCGCTGGAGCCAGCGCACCAGCGGCGATTCCCGCCGCTCGATCGGCGACTTGGCCAGCAGCAGCAGGGCGAGCGCCGGGATGACCGTCAGGGCCACCAGCAGGGAAGCCAGGATCGCCAGCCCGTAGGCGAACGCCATGGGCCGGAAGAACGAGCCGGTCAGCCCGGTGAGCAGGAAGATAGGGACCGTGCTGACCAGGATGATCATCGTGGCCTGGACGATCGGCCCCCGCACCTCCACCGACGCGTCGAGGATGATGGCCGCTGTCGACCTCGTGCTGCCCGCTCGCCGGTGCTGGCGAATGCGGCGCACGATGTTCTCGACGTCGATGATGGCGTCGTCGACGAGCACGCCGAGGGCGATCACGAGCCCGGCCAGGATCATGGTATTGATCGTGGCCCCGGTCCAGTGCAGGACGAGCCCCGCCGCGACGAGGGAGAGCGGGATCGACATCGCGCTGATCAGCGCCACCCGCCACTCGAAGAGGAAGAACACCAGGATCAGGACCACCAGGATGAATCCGATGACCATCGCCCGCCCGAGGTTCTCGACCGAGGTCTCGATGAAGGTCGCCGGCCGGAAGATCTCGGTATCGACGTCGAGTCCCTGCATGCCGGGCGCCATCTCCCTCAGCGCGGCCTCCACCCCGCGGGTCACCTCAAGGGTGTTGCCCCAGGGCAGCTTCTCGACGATGAGCATGAGGCCGGGACCGTCGTTGATGACCGCGTCCCCGGTGAGCAGGGACGGCGGCATGATGTCGTCGGTGATGTAGGCGACGTCCTTCAGGTAGACCGGCTTGGCGCCCTTCGGCACCTCGATGGGGATCTCGGCCAGTTGCTGCCCGGTCAGGGCGGGCAGTTGGTGCTGCACCTGGAGCCGCTGGTTGGCGGTGTCGACCCACCCGCCGGTGCCGATCTCGAACCCGCCGTTGAACTTCAGCTGACCCACGTCCACCGCATCTCCGGCGGCCTCCATGACCTGGGCCAGCGTGACGTTGTGCTGCCTCATGAGCTCGGGATCGACCAGCGCCTGCTTGACGTGCCACCGATCGCCCCAGATGGCCACGTTCGCCACCCCCGGTACCCGCATCAGGCGGGGCCGGACCGTCCAATAGGCCTGCAGCGCCATCTCGACATGAGCCGCATCCGACGTGTCCGCCTGGGATATTCCGATCTTCATCACCCGGCTGGTCGACGACAGCGGTTGGATCATGAAGGGCGCGTTGGCCCAGCGGGGCAGTCTCGGTGTGACGGCCGTGAGGCGCTCCTGGATCAGCAGACGGGCCGCCATGAGGTCGGTCCCGGGCTTGAAGATCAGGATGATCGAGGAGAGCTGGGAGACCGACTTGGAGCGCATCACGTCCAGGCCCTCGATCCCGGTGAGCCCCTGCTCCAGCGGGACGGAGACAAGCTCCTCGACATCCTGCGCAGAGAGCCCGATACAGATCGTCTGTATCTCCACCCGGGGCGGCGCGAACTCGGGGAAGGCGTCGACAGGCATGTCGCGAATCTGCAGGACACCGATGAACATCAACATCGAGGCCCCGACAACCACGAGGAACCGGAGCTTGAGACTCGTTCCAATGATCCAACGCATCATGGTGAGGGTTCCTAGCCTCGTAGCGACTGGATGGACTACTTGCCGACCCCGAGCTCGGCGCCCCAGAGTTCGATCACGCCTGTCGTCACGATCGAGGTCCCCGCCGGCGGTGCCTGCGCAAGGAACGCGTCGGTCCCGCGCGCCCCGCCCACGGTCTCCACCACGACCTTCTCCCGGACATAGGTCAAGGGTTGAGGAACCGTGTAGACCCAGGCCGCGCCGTTCGGGTCGTAGAGCACTGCCGAGTACGGCACCACGGTCGCCGGCGTACCTGGCGACGGGCTCGGCCCGACCGGCGGTGCAGTCTGCGCTGCGCCGATCGTGACCGTCGCGATGCCCACCCGGCGCGCCGCCTGCTCGGTCAGCGTCACCTTCTTGACGTCCCTGCCCGGGATCGCCTCGACCGTGGCGGGGCTTTCCTTGTGGCCACCCGAGGTGTTCGAGGCGGGTGTCGTGCAGGCCGCCAAGCCCAGCGTGATCAGGATCGCTGCCATCCACCGACCACCGTGTCGCATGTGGTCGCCTCCTTCACTGTGCATGGGACTCTCCTGGTTCCGATCAGGCCGGAGCCGGGCTTGAAGGGGTTTCCTTGCCCGCCGCACCGGGTTCTGGCCTGGGCGCGGGTATCGATCCGGCCCGAGGCTCCGACTCCGCCACGGATGGAGACCGGACGGCGAACCGCAGGTACAGCACGGGCAGGACCAGCAGGTTCAGCAGCGCGGTCGTGACCAGGCCACCAAGGATGATCAGGGCGAGCGGGCTCACGATCTCGAGGCCGGAGACGCTGCCGTAGATCACCATGGGAAGCAGAGCCAGCCCCGCCGCCAGGATGCCCGTCACGGCAGGGATGAACTGCTGCCGTGACCCGCGCTCGACCAACTCGGCACCTGGCGGGTGGCCGTCCTCCTCCATCCGCTGGTACCGCATGATCTGCAGCGTGCCGCCCCGAACGGCCATGGCCAGCACGGTGAGCAGCCCCAGCAGCGCGACGACCGAGACGGCCGACCGGTCGATGGCCGCCAGCAGCAACCCACCCGCCAGTGCCGTCGGTAGGAGCAGTAAGTACAGCGACGCCACCCGCCAGCTACCGAAGCCGGCCTGCAGCAGGAAGAAGATCAGGATCACGGCGCCGCACACGAAGGTCCACACCCGCAGGTCGGAACTGGCCCGTGCCTGCCCCTCGCCGAGCACCTCCAGATGGTGCTCACGGGGGAAGGTCACCTGCGCGAGCCGGTCCTTGACCTCGCTGGTGACGGCATCCAGACCACGCCCGCGCACGTTCGCGACGACGTCCATGCTGCGGGAGACCTGGTCGTGTGTGATGACCTCCGGCTTCGCCACAATCCTCACGTCGGCAACATCAGCCAGGCGCACCTGGGTCGGGCCGCCGCCCGGGCCGCCACCCGGCGCGTCGATCAGAAGGTTCTGGATGGTGGACATGTTCTGGCGCACCGCCGGGACACCCCACACGACCACCTCGAACACCTTCTGGTCGTCGAAGAGGTTGCCCGCGACCGTGGACGAGACGAGGGTGGCGGCCGCCCGGCGCACGTCGCCCGGCTTGAGGCCGTACTTCGCGGCCTTGGCAACGGAAACCTCGATCTCCACCGTCGGCGCGACCTCTGCGGTCCGTACCCGTGGTTCGGTGACGCCGTCGATGGCGGCGATGATGCCGAGGACCTCCTGGGCCTTCTCGTCGAGAACCGAATAGTCGTTGCCGTAGACGCGCACGACGAGGTCCTCCGTGGCACCGCGGGTCACCACCTCCCGGATCCGCTTGTCCGAGTAGGTGATCACGTCGCTCTGCACCCCGGGATAGCCATCCACGACACGCTGTACAGCGGCCAGGGTTCTGCCGTAGTCGGCCTCCGGCTCGACACTGAGCCACACCTCGCCCGAGTTCATGTTGACGACCTGGTCCGACGCCAGTGCCCGCCCGGTGTGGGCGCCGACGTTGCGTATTCCCTGGACGGCCCGCAGTTCGGCACTGAGCGCGCCCGTGATCCGGTTCATCTCCGGTCGGGACGTGCCGGGCGGCGCCTCCCAGGTGATCAGCAGGTCCCGCTCCTGAAGCGTCGGCGACAGCGGCCGCGCACCGAGGAACGGCAGAGCAGCCAGGCCCGCCACCACGAGGAGGCCGACCAGGGCGTAGGACCAGACGGGCCGGCGAAGCAGCCGGGGCAGCAGCCCACCGTACGCCTGCTCCAGCGCTCGGGCGAGCGGCGACGGACCGTGCTGCAGTGACGACCGGGAGAGCAGGAGCGTGGCCAGCACGGGGGCGACCGTCAGCGCGACCACCAGCGAGACCACCGTGGCGGCCAGGAAGCCCTGGGCGACCGGGGTGAGGAACGCGCCGCGCACCCCGTCGAGGATGAAAAGGGGCACGACCGAGATAGCGGCGACCAAGGCTGCGACCAAGAGCGGGCCGCGTACGTCGAGGACGGCTCGCTGGATGGTGTCGGAGAGGGGCTCGTCGGAGTCATCCTCGCGGCGCTGCCGCAGCCGTTGCCTGACATTGTCGACGGCGACCACCGCGTCGTCCACGACGATGGCGAGGGCCATCACCAGCCCCGCCAGGGACAACATGTTGAGGGTCACGCCGAACCAGGACAGCACGAGCACGGTAACCGCCACGGAGGCTGCGATGGTCACGAGACTGACCAGCGCGGTGCGCCAGCTGAACAGGAAGGCACCGAGCACCAGCAGCAGGAGGATGGCGCCGAGGACCAGGGTCGTGGTCAGGTTGTCGACCATCTTCTCGATGAAGGTGGCCGGCCGGTACACCGTCGTGTCGATCTCGACGCTCGGCATCGCGGGTCGCAGCTCGTCGAGTGCGGCCTCCACGTCCCGGGTCACGTCCGCCACGTTGGCGCCCGGGAACCTCTCCACCACCAGCATGAGGCTCGGAGTGTCCTTGACGACCGCGTCGCCGATGAGGAGCTGGTGGTCCTCGACGATATGGGTGACGTCGCCCAGGAGCAGTCCTCGGTCCTCGGCGCCCTGAATGGTGACCTTGCCGAGATCCTGTGCAGTCTTGATCGGCTGGTTGTGCTGGATCTCGATCCGCTGGTTGGCGGTGTCGATGAAGCCACCCAGTCCAGGTGTCGACGCCTCCACAAAGGTGAGCGGCGAGACCCACAGCGCGTTCGCCGATGTGCGCAGGACCTGGTCCAGCGTGACGCCGTTCTGCATCAGCCTGGAGGGATCGACCTGCACCTGCAGCTGCCGGTCGCGGAACCCCCAAATGGCGACGTTGGCCACGCCGGGGACGCTCAGCAGGCGGGGCACGATCGTCCAACGCGACAGCAGCGACATGTCGATCAGTGAGCGATCCTGGGACGACAGTCCGATCATCATGAGCCGACCGGTCGACGAGAGCGGTTGTACCACCAGCGGCGGCCTCGATGATGCGGCAGGCAGCATGGCGACCATGGTCAGGCGCTCCTGCACGACCTGCCTTGCCCGGATCGGGTCGGTGCCTGGCTCGAACGTCATTTCCATCGACGACAATCCCGGGAGCGTGCGGGACTCAAGCTTGGCCAGCCACGGGATCCCGTTGAAGAACTCGTTCTCCATCGGATTGGTGATCAGATTCTCCACCTCCTCGGCGGAGAGCCCGAGCGCCTCGACCTGCACGTCCACCCGCACCGGCCCGAACTCCGGCAGGGCCTCGACCGACGTGTTGCGAAGCTGTACAAAGCCGACGGCCATCAGGGCGACGGCGATGGAGAGCACCAGCCGGTGAAATTTTACGCTTGACCCGACGATCCACCGCATCATGGCCCGAGACCTCTCAGTTGGAGTTCATCGGTCTGCCGACCAGGGTCGAGATTGACGCCGCCCGCTCACGCTCTGCTCACAGCGGGCTCACACGCTCACAAACTGCGCGGGCTCGACGCGATCCTCTACGGCACGCCCCCGGTGATCCGCGAGCAGACAGGTAGCGGCTGGGGACCCCGCGAGACCTGGTTGATCGGTGCTGGACGCAGCGGCGAGGTGGCGATCCACATCGCGGTACCGGTCGAGCTGGAGGTCACCTCCCTCGACAGTATCGAGGCCGCGTTCGGCGCCCTCGAACAGCAAGGCCGCGTCCCCGACGTGGTGGTGAACAACGTCGGCGTGTCGCTGCGCAACAGCGCGCTGAACGCCACCGCCGAGTTCGACCTGCCCCTGGGGGTCAACCTGCGCGGCATGTACCTCGTGGCCCAGCGCGCCGCACGGGCCATGCCGCCGCGCGGCGGGGGGCCGGCACCGTCGTGTTCCTCGCCTCGAACTCGATCGCGTTCGTGCGTCCCGGCGGCGGTGAGCCGGTCTTCGTGATGCCGGCGCCGTTCATGTACGACGACAAGGACGGCGCGTCCTCGCCGTACGGCAAGGTGTGGAGCGACAAGGCCACCCAGACGGTGACCTCCTGCCGATCGTCAGCGGGTGAGGATCGATTGCTGGAGAGACGTACGCCTGAGCGGACGCGCGCCGCGCGTGCCGGCACGGTCGGATGTCGCCAGTCTCAGGAGACCTCGCCGCGCACGATCGCCACCGCCACCCGGCAGAACTCGTCCATGTCCGGCTGGAAACCGGCCGCGATGTCGGGGTGCAGGCCGCCGCGCGTCTCGTCGAGCAGCCGCTGGCAGACCTGCTCGACCGGCTCACCGGCGTAGCTGGCGCGGACCCGTTCCGTCGCGGCCTGCAGCGCCGAGGTCAGCTGGTCCTCCAGCGGGCCGCGCAGCTTCTGCTGCACGGGATCGAGCCCGCGAGGGTCCAGCGTGACATGTGGCTCCGACATCGGCGCTCCCTTCGTCGGCGTCCGCGGTACCCCACCGCGGCCGTCGGTCAAACCACGTTCGGTACGGCGGCGACCCGCACCTGGTACGAGAATTCCTCGGCCGGTTCCTCCACGTACGACAGCCGGCGGATCTGCCGGTCGTCGTCGTAGAGGGCGACGTCCACGAGGACGCCGAGGTGCGCCAGGCCGATGCTGGCCACCCGCTTCTTGTCCTGGAGCACCGCGCACACCCCGCCGAGCAGGGTGCTGGCGTCGGAGGTGCGGTGCCCCGGCGGGCAGCGCAGCACGAGGTCCACCTCGACCGGCCCCGACAGCGGGGTCCAGCCGGTGCGCTGGGCCGCCTCGCAGGCCGCCAGGAGCAGGGCGCGGACCCTCGTCGCCTGCCGATGCCCGGCGGCGAAGATGGACAGCGCCTCGGTCTTGACCGGTGGCAGGCCGCTCACCTCGAACGTCAGGGCGAGAGCGCGGGTGTCCTGCACGACGGCACCTCCTCGTTGGGGACGATCCTGCCCAACCGGTGGAGCGGTGCAGGGGAGTTCCCGCGAGAACCAACCGATCGGACAGGCTGGGGTCGGCCGGAGGCGTGTCGACGTCGGCGGCGAACGCGTTGGCTGCGGAGCTACGGAAACGTTAGTCGACCGGCCGGCCGCTGGGTAGCTCCACCGCTCACTGGGTGGGACGCGGCGCGAAGGCGCAGAATTCGTTGCCCTCGGGGTCGGCGAGGACCCACCAGCGGACCGCGTCGTCGGGCTCGCGCAGCAGCGTCGCGCCGGCCCGGAGCAGCGCGGTCGGCTCCGGGTCGGTCAGGTCGACGTCCCAGTGCATCCGGTTCTTGACCGTCTTGCGCTCCGGCACGGGGTCGAAGACCCACCAGTCCCACGGGAAGCCGGCGGCGCCCACGACCGAGGCCGCACCCGCGTCGCCGGCCTCGACCTTGCCGCCGGTCACCTCGGCCCACCAGGCGGCCTGGGCGGCCGGGTCGACCGCGTCGACGATCACCTCGAACGGCCCGGGCCGGGCACCCGCGCGGGGCGGGAACGCGCAGAACAGGTTGCCGTCCGGGTCGGCCAGCACCCACCAGCCGATCTCCGCGTCCGGCTCGCGCACCAGCCCGGCGCCGGCCGCCAGCAGCGCCGCCGGGTCCGCCTCGGCCAGGCGCACGTCCAGGTGTACGCGGGTCTTGACCGTACGCGGCTCGGGTACCTGGTTGACCCAGATCGACTCGGCCCCGGACCGGGCGGCCCGGGGGTCGACCCGGGTGTCCCCGTCGCCGAGGTTCACGAGGTCGCCGTCGAGCACCCGGGCCCAGAAGGCCCCCGTCTCGCGGGGGTCGGCGGCGTCCAGGCAGAGGTCCTTAAAGCTCGCGATCACGCCCCCATCATCCCGCCCCACCCCGCCCGACCCGCCCCGCCACGCCCGCTCCGCCGACCAGCCGACCAGCCGACCAGCCGACCAGTTCACCTCTCCGCCCCAGCCTCCGCCAGCCCCGTTGATCATGAAGTTAGTGGCGACGAAGCGGACAATTTTCCCCAACAACTTCATGATCAACGGGGGGAGGCGGGAGGAGGAGGGAGGAGGAGGCAGGGGGGTCAGTGGCGGGCGCGCTTGATCTCGTGGAAGGCGGGCGTCCGGATCAGGGGGAGCAGGGAGTCCCAGATGGTCAGGGCGTCGTCGGTGCCGGGGACCTCGGTCAGGATGGGGCCGTGGATGCCGCGTTCGGCGCCGGGCACCATCAGCACGGGTGAGCCGACGTCCGGGCCGGCGGAGGCGTACGCCAGCGCGTGCGACTCGCGTACCGCGTCGTCCCAGTGGTCGTCGTCGAGGGCTGGCGCGGCCTCCTGGAGGTCCGCCGCCTCGACGGCCGTGTCCACGATCTTCGGCGACAGCGGGTTTCCGGCGTCGTGGCTGCGGGCGCCGACCTCGGCGTAGAACCGGGCGACGTCGTCGTGGCGGCCGTCGGCGCGCAGCGCCTCCACCAGCCGCAGCGCCCGGCTGGAGGCGGCCATCGCCTCGGCGAACTGCGGCGCGACGTTCCCCTCGTTGAGGATGGCCAGACTGAACGCCCGCCACTCGAGGTGCAGACCGCGGGCGTCGGCGACGGCGACGAGCCACCGGGACGTGCGCCAGGTCCACGGGCAGGCGGGGTCGAAGAAGAAGGTGGCGTCCATCGGCCGAGCCTACGGGCGGCCCGTCGGACCCGCACGGTGGTGACCCGCACCACGCCCGGCCCCTGTCGGGGTCGTCTCACCAGCGTCAGGTTTCGCGACTTCGCAGGTCGGGCAGTGTTGGGGCCACGAAACGCCGGGGCGGCGGATCCGCAGGTCAACGCCCTGGTCGTTCCGCCGTGCGCCGGGGCACGGAGCATCACCCCGGCTTTGGCCGACATGAGGGGAGGGGTGGTGAGCGACCCTGACAAGGCCCGACGCCGAGGACGGCCACGCGCACGCGCGGTGGCCGCGGCCGCGGCGCTGACGCTGGTGGCGCCGATGGCGGCTGCCTGCGGCTCCGGCGGGGACGGCGGCACGCCCACGATCAACCTGTACTACCCGCCGGAGCAGAACCTGCAGAAGGTCGTCGACGACTGCAACGCGCAGGCCCAGGGGCGCTACAAGATCGCGTACCGGGTGCTGCCGCGGCAGGCGGACGACCAGCGGGTGCAGCTGGTCCGCCGGCTGGCGGCACAGGACAGCGGCATGGACGTGCTCGGCCTCGACGTCACCTGGGCCCAGGAGTTCGCCAGCGCCGACTGGATCCTGGAGTGGACCGGCCAGGACAGGGCCGAGGTGGAGCAGGGCACCCTCGCCGGCCCGCTGGAGACGGCCCGCTACCAGGACAGGCTCTACGGCGCGCCGAAGAACACCAACGTGCAGCTGCTCTGGTACCGCAAGGACCTCGTCCCCGAGCCGCCGAAGACCTGGGACCAGATGATCTCCACCGCCCAGGAGCTGAAGCAGCAGGGCAAGCCGTACCAGGTGCTCACGATGGGCGCGCAGTACGAGGGCCTCGTCGTCCTCTACAACACCCTCGCCGAGAGCGCCGGCGGCAAGATCCTCAGCGACGACGGCGAGCAGGCCGTGATGGACGCCGGCACCGTCCGGGCACTGGAGCAGCTCCAGCGTTTCGCCACGTCGGGCGTGACGTCGCCGTCGTTCAGCAACGCCACCGAGGACCCCGTCCGGCTGGAGTTCCAGTCCGGCAGCGGCGCGTTCCAGGTGAACTGGCCGTTCGTCTACCCCGCGATGCAGGAGGCCAACCCGGAGCTGGCCAAGCAGGTCGGCTGGGCGCGGATCCCGGGCATCGACGGGAACACCCCGAGCAAGGTCACCATCGGCGGGGTCAACATGGCCGTCAGCGCGTACTCGAAGCACCCCGAGGAGTCCTTCGAGGCGGCCAGGTGCATCCGCAACGAGAAGAACCAGAAGTTCTCCGCGATCAACGACGGCGTGCCGCCGACCATCGAGAAGGTCTACGACGACCCGGAGATGGCCGAGGCGTACCCGATGAAGGAGACCATCCTCGAGGAGCTCAAGGAGCCGGCGGTTCGGCCGCTGACCCCGGCGTACCAGAGCATCTCCACCGTCATGTCGGCGATCCTGTCGCCGCCGTCGGCGATCAGGCCGCAGCAGACCGCCGACGAGCTGCGCGACGCCATCGCCGACGCCCTCGACTCGAAGGGGGTCCTGCCGTGAGCGTCAACGCCACGCCCGCCGGCGCCGACGCCACGGCGCAGGCCGAGCGCCCCGCCGGGCGGCACGCCGCGGTGCCGGCCCAGCGGGGCGGTCGCGGCCGGAAGGCCCCGCTGAGCGAGAACAAGAAGGCCGAGCGTCGGCTGGGGTGGCTGCTCTGCGCCCCCGCCGCGCTGGTCATGGTGCTGGTGACGGCGTACCCGATCCTCTACTCGGTCTGGCTGTCGCTTCAGCGATTCGACCTGCGTTTCCCCGACGAGCGCGAGTTCATCGGGCTGGAGAACTACGTCACCGTGCTGACCAACGAGTTCTGGTGGACGGCGTTCGGGGTGACCGCGCTGATCACCGTGGTCACCGTCGCGGTCGAGTTGGTGCTCGGCATGGGGCTGGCGCTGATCATGCACCGCACGCTGGTCGGCCGGGGCATCGTCCGCACCGCGGCGCTGATTCCGTACGGCATCGTCACGGTGGTCGCGGCGTTCTCCTGGCGGTACGCGTGGACGCCCGGCACCGGCTACCTGGCGAACCTGTTCAGCGAGGGCGCGCCGCTGACCGAGCGGGCCAGTTCACTGGCGATCGTCATGCTGGCCGAGATCTGGAAGACGACGCCGTTCATGGCGCTGCTGCTGATGGCCGGCCTGGCGCTGGTGCCGGAGGACCTGCTCAAGGCCGCCTCCACCGACGGTGCGACCGCGTGGCAGCGGTTCACCAAGGTGACGCTGCCGGTGATGAAGCCGGCGATCCTGGTCGCGCTGCTGTTCCGCACGCTGGACGCGTTCCGGGTGTTCGACAACATCTTCGTGCTGACCGCGGGCGGCAACGAGACCTCGTCGGTGTCGATGCTCGCCTACAACAACCTGATCCGGGGCCTGAACCTTGGCATCGGGTCGACGATGTCGGTGTTGATCTTCATCGCCGTGGCGATCATCGCCTTCGTCTTCGTGAAGCTGTTCGGTACCGCTGCCCCCGGCAGCGACGACGGGGAGAGGCGCTGAAATGGCTGACACCACCACCCGGGCGAAGCTGCGCTGGGGCCTGCTGGACGCCATCGTGGTCGTCTTCGCGCTGGTGCCGGTGCTCTGGATCATGTCCTTGTCGTTCAAGACCCCGGCGACGCTGACGGACGGGAAGTTCATCCCGCGCGAGTGGACGCTGGACAACTACCGGACGATCTTCTCCACCGACCAGTTCGTCCGGGCCCTGGTCAACTCGATCGGGATCGCGTTGATCGCCACCGCGATCGCCGTGGTGCTCGGCGCCATGGCCGCGTACGCGATCTCCCGGCTGGACTTCCCCGGTAAGAAGCTGCTGGTCGGTGTCTCGCTGCTGATCGCGATGTTTCCGCAGGTGTCGCTGGTGTCGCCGCTGTTCGAGATCGAGCGGCAGCTCGGCCTCTTCGACACCTGGCCGGGGCTGATCCTGCCGTACATCACCTTCGCCCTGCCGCTGGCGATCTACACGCTGTCGGCGTTCTTCAAGCAGATCCCGTGGGACCTGGAGAAGGCGGCGAAGATGGACGGCGCGACGCAGGGCCAGGCGTTCCGGCGGGTCATCGCCCCGCTGGCCGCGCCGGGGCTGTTCACCACGGCGATCCTGGTCTTCATCTTCTGCTGGAACGACTTCCTCTTCGCCATCACGCTGACCTCCACCGAGCGGGCCCGCACGGTGCCGGTGGCGCTGTCGTTCTTCACCGGCGAGTCGCAGTTCGAGGACCCGACCGGGGCGATCTGCGCCGCCGCCGTGGTGATCACCATTCCGATCATCCTGTTCGTCCTCTTCTTCCAGCGCCGCATCGTCTCCGGCCTGACCTCCGGCGCAGTCAAGGGATAGGTGGTAGTCATGGCTGACATCGTGCTCGACAAGGTGAGCAAGAGGTTCCCGGACGGGACCACGGCGGTGCGGGACGTCGACCTGGAGATCGCCGACGGCGAGTTCGTGATCCTGGTCGGCCCGTCCGGCTGCGGGAAGTCCACTACCCTGAACATGATCGCGGGCCTGGAGGACATCAGCTCCGGCGAGCTGCGCATCGGCGGCGAGCGGGTCAACGACAAGGCTCCCCGGGACCGGGACATCGCGATGGTGTTCCAGTCGTACGCCCTCTACCCGAACATGACGGTGCGGGAGAACATGGCGTTCCCGCTGCGGCTGGCGAAGCTGGACAGGGAGACGATCAACCAGAAGGTGGAGGAGGCGGCGAAGGTCCTGGAGCTGTCCGCGCTGCTGGACCGCAAGCCGGCGAACCTCTCCGGCGGCCAGCGCCAGCGGGTGGCGATGGGCCGGGCGATCGTCCGGCAGCCGAAGGCGTTCCTGATGGACGAGCCCCTGTCCAACCTGGACGCGAAGCTGCGGGTGCAGATGCGCACCGTGGTGTCGCGCCTGCAGAAGCAGCTCGGCACCACCACCGTCTACGTCACCCACGACCAGACCGAGGCGATGACCCTCGGCGACCGCGTGGTGATCATGCGGGGTGGCGCCGTGCAGCAGGTCGGCCCGCCGCAGGAGCTGTACGACCACCCGCGCAACCTCTTCGTCGCCGGGTTCATCGGCTCGCCGTCGATGAACTTCCTGCACGCGGTCGTCGAGGACGGCAAGCTGCGTACGGCGTTGGGCGACGTGCCGATCGGCGAGCGGATCCGGCGCGAGCTGTCCGGCGGCGACGCCCCGCGCGAGCTGATCCTCGGCATCCGGCCGGAGCACTTCGAGGACGCCGCGTTGATCGACGACGACACCCGCCGCCGGGGCATGGAGTTCGAGGCGCCGGTCGACATCGTCGAGTCGATGGGCTCCGACAAGTACGTCTACTTCAGCGTCGAGGGGGAGCGGGCCAGCGCCGCCGAGCTGGAGGAGTTGGCGGCCGACGCGGGCGCCGACTTCAGTGGCGGCGGCGCCAGCCTGGTGACCCGGCTGTCGGCCGAGTCGCCGGTGGCGGAGGGTCAGCACCGGCGGGTCTGGTTCAACCTGGAGAAGATTCACCTGTTCGACCCGTCGAACGGGCGCAACCTGACCCTGCGCGAGGGGCGGGCGGCCGGCGCGCTCGCCGACTGACGTACGACGCGAGGGGCGGGTGGGTCGCGGCGACTCACCCGCCCCTCGCCGTGTCGGCCGTGTGCGCCCGCAGCGCGGGAGCCCAAGGAGCATCGTTCAAGAAAATTAAGATCGAACTCTTGAAAGTTAAGGTTTCCCGGGCCATGCTTTAGGTATGGCAGAACAGGCGATGGACTGGCAGGAACTCACGAACCTGACCCGGGGTCAGCCGTTCGTCGTCGAGCGGGTGCGCCTGGCAGGCAGCGGCGTCGCGATCGAGGGCGAGTTCGAGCTACCGCAACTGGCTCAGCTCAACGTCGAGGATCAGGTCTTTGTCACGGCGTTCGTGCGGTGCCACGGCTCCATCAAGGAGATGGAGCGGATCTTCGGGGTGAGCTACCCGACGGTCAAAGCACGACTGAACCGGATCATGCAGATGCTCGACTTCGTCGAGACCGATCCGGCGCCGTCGCGGGCCGACATCATCGATCGGCTGCGGCGCGGCGAGATCACCGCACAGCAGGCACTGTCCGAACTGGAGACCCGGACGTGATGCCGCGGTCGTTGACCGTACGGGTCAACCGCCCGGACGGCCGTCCCCTCCGGATCTGGGTTCCGGTGCTCCCCGTGGTGCTCGTGTTCTCACCGGTCGTGGTCGTGGCCGTGCTGGTGGCAGCCGTGGCCTGCCTCGCGTACCGCGTCAGTGTGGTGCGGGCGCTCGGCACCGCTTGGCGAATCATCTCCGCGTTGCCCGGCACCCGGGTCGACGTCGAGCAGGGCCGCACGGCTGTGCTCGTCACCATCCGATAGGAGAGGTTCCGATGAACGAACAGCGCAAGGACATCCTCGACATGCTGGCCGAGGGCAAGATCACCGCAGCGGAGGCGGAGCAACTCATCGCCGCGCTCGAACGGGACCAGCCGCCGGCGGCGTCGACTCTTGACGCCCGGCCGAAGGGCAAGGCGAAGTACCTGAGGGTGATGGTGGACACCCTTGAGGACGGCGAGCCGGGGCGGATCAACGTGCGGGTGCCGCTGCAACTGCTGCGGGCCGGCGTACGGCTGGCGGCCCTGATCCCGCCGCAGGCGCTCGGTCAGGCCAACGCCGAACTGAACAAGTCGGGCGTGCCGTTCGACCTGACGCAGCTCAAGCCCGAACAGCTCGAGGCGCTCGTGGAGCACCTCGACGAGATGACCGTGGAAGTCGACCAGCCCGATGCCAAAGTGCGTGTCTTCTGCGAGTAGGCACCGTCGGAGTCGGACGGGCCCCCGGGGAGGGTGCTGGAACACCCTCCCGAGGCCGCGCCCGCTACAGCAGAGCACGAATGAACTGCCAACCTGAAGTCTAGTGCCTGGTCACGCAGCCTCAAACGGGTGATCGGCGTCCCGTGGGGCGGTGGTGGGCGCCGAGCCGGTCCGCGGGCGAGCGGGTCGTACGACGCTGTCGAGCTGAGTCGTCTGTGACATCAGGCGGTGTCCGGGGCCGATGTGACACCCGACGGCCCTGAATCGTCTACGGCATCAGCTCGACAGCGTCCCGCGTGTGGATCCTCCGCCGGCCGACACCAAGGCGGATCTTGGAGCTCATCGCGAAACTGGATCTCGGCCGGGCGCGCTGGTTGCGCCGGCGGTTGACATGATCAACGTTCGAAGACGAGGCACCAGCCGCGCATCGGCGCGTAGCCGAGGGCCAGTCGGACAAGTGCCTCTCCTTCCTCCTACGGCGACATCACCATCCGCCGTTCCCGATCCATTTCTGGCCCTGGAGAAAGGGAAACCATGACCATCACGCAATCCGCCTGGACCGGCATGATGTCAGTCGATGACACCGCACTGTACGTGACCGACACCGGCGGGCCCGGCCGTCCCGTGGTCTACCTCAACGGCGCCTATGCCGACCAGTCGCACTGGCGGCGCGTCATCGCCGACCTCGGCTTGGCTGCGCGGATGACCGCTGACCAGCACGCCGATGTCAACATCGAGCTCAACGAGATCGCCGCCGCCAGCGTGCCGGTCCTCGAACGGGTGACCTGCCCGGTACGGTTCCTCCTGGCCACGGGTGACAGCCTCGGGAGCCAGGCCGGGGAGATGGAACAGGGGCGGACCATCCTCGATCCGGTGCTCGCCGGCAACCCGAACGTCAAGGTGAGCGCGAAGGTCGCGAGCAACCACAGCAAGATCCTGCGCAAGGACTCCCCCGCCGTCGCCGACGCGGTTCGCGAACTCGCCGCCACCCGCGGTCATGCCGTCGGCTGAGCCCTGACGGACGACATCACAATCGGGCCGGACCACGCCGCACCACGGTGCTCAGTCGGGCCAGTCGACGCGAAGCGGCCGGCCCAGGAACCCGGCGTACCGGCTCAGCGCGCGCTCCACCCGGCCCCGGTCGAGCGGCGCCAGCGGGAACACCCGGACCGTCACCCCCGCCTTGTCCAGGGACCGCTTCCAGGTGCCCACCACCCGCCCGTCGCAGACGGCCGTGGCCTGGAAGACGCCGTTGCCGCCCGGCACGATCGCGTCCCGGTGCGCCGGGTCGAGCATCAGCGACCGGTCCTTGTAGCCCAGCAGGTATTCGTCGAAGCCGGGCAGCACCAGCAGATCGTCGACCGGCCCGCGGGGCGCGTCCAGCAGGGCCGCGTCGACGTGCGCCTCCTGACCGTCGACCCGCACCGTCGCCAGCGTGTCGCCGGCCGCCGCGAAACCCCGGCGCGCGTCGGTGAGCGTGAGCCCCGTCCAGCCGGCGAACTCCCGGGCGGTGACCGGCCCGTGCCCACGCACGTAGCGGCGGGCGAGGGTCGCGAGGGCCTCGTCGCGTTCCGGCCGGTGCGCGTCGGGCGCCCACTCGTCGAGCAGGGCGAAGGTCTGCTCGGTGCCCACGTTCGGCGCGAGGCAGGTGACGCCCCGCACGCTGGCGTACCAGAGCAGGTGGTAGCCGCGCTGCCCGGCGGTTCCGATGCCGGCCGCCTCCAGCGCGGCCAGGCACCGCGCCCGGGTGAGCCGGCCGCCGCCGGCCAGCGCGGCGCCGAGCACGTCGACCGCCCGGTCCGCGTCGGCCTCGGTCAGCCCGAGCTGCGCGCGTCGCGTCGCGGCGGCGGCCAGCGAGCGTACGCCGGTCAGCTCCAGCATCCAGCGGGCGTCGCGGGGCGGCACGAGGTGCACGGTGCCCCGCATCGGCCAGGTGCGCAGCGCCTCCCGGCGCTCCAGCGCGTCGTGCACGTCGGCGTGGCCGAGCGCGGGCAGCCGGACCCCGAGCGACCACATGCCGCTCGCCAGGTCCTGCGCCTGCATGGCCCCGAACCACTCCACCACGTCGGCGACCCCGCCCGGGTGGGCGGTGGGGTGCGGGCGCAGCAGCAGGCTGGTCATGCGAAGCGCGAGCGCCTCACGGCCGGTCAGGTCCACGGGATCGGGCTCCTCGGGTCGGGGCAGGGCCACAGCCTAGGGCCGGCCCCCGACATCCGACGCATGACGGCCGCCGCAGCGGGAAACCGGCCGCCGGCGGGCGCGTCACGCGCCCCGGAGGGAGCGACATGACTGCGTCCAGCGAGCCGGCCCGGGGTGCCGACGCACCGACCCGGGCCGGCCGGGTGGGCCCGTCGGCCAAGACCAGCGCCGCCGCGGCCTTCGCGTTGGTCTTCGGGGTGGCCGCGCTGATCAGCGTGCTGACCGTGATCCTGTCCTGGATCGGCCTGCTGCTCGGCATCATCGGCGTGATCCTGGGCATCGTCGGGCTCAAGATGGCCCGCCGGCCCGGGGTGACCGGCCGGGGGGTGGCGCTCGGCGGCCTGGTGCTCAGCGCCCTGGCGGTGCTGATCGGGCTGGCCTTCGCCGCCGGGATCACCACTTTTCTCAACAACGAGAGCGCCGTGGACCGGATACAGCGGCAGGTCGACGACCTGCGCGACCGGTTGGACTGACCCGCCGGGGCATCTTCCCCTGATCATCATGCGTTTCGGCATCTCGCTGGTCGGGTGGGCCGGGGTTCTCGCCGGCCGTTTGACGCCGCAAGTAGCGGGTAGTCGCCGGAGCTGACCCGACATGAGGAGGGAAACACCTGATGGCTGCCCAGACCAAGGTCGCGGTGATCTACTACAGCGCGACCGGCATCACGTACCAGATGGCGCAGGCGGCGTGCGAGGCCGCCGGTGAGGCCGGCGCCGAGGTGCGCCTGCGCAAGGTGCGCGAGCTGGCGCCGGACGAGGCGATCCGCTCCAACTCGGGCTGGCACGCGCACCGCATGGAGACCCAGGACGTCCCGGAGGCCCAGTTGGACGACCTGTCCTGGGCGGACGTGGTGATCTTCGGAACGCCGACCCGGTACGGCGTGATGGCGGCCCAGCTCAAGCAGTTCATCGACACCACCGGGCCGCTGTGGTCGCAGGGCGCCCTGGCGAACAAGGTCTACTCCGCGTTCTGCACGACGGCCACCTCCCACGGCGGCCAGGAGGCGACCCTGCTGTCGCTGTTCACCGTCTTCTACCACTGGGGTGGGGTGGTGGTCACCCCCGGCTACACCGACCCGAGCCAGTTCGTCGCCGGCAACCCGTACGGCGCCTCGCACACCAGCAACAACGGCGAGACCGCGCCGGACGACATCGCCCTCGGCGCCACCGCCCTGACGACGAAGCGGGCGGTGCAGATCGGTGTCGCGCTGAAGGCCGGCCTGGCCGGTTGAGCCGGCGGCGACCGGCGGCCCGGACGGGGGCTCTCGACCCGCCCGGACCACCGGTCGCACCCAGCCCTGCCCCCGATCGGCACGACTATGCACGCTCGGCTGCTGCCGCCGCCGACCGCGCGCCGGTCGCGGACGGGTCCCCGGCAGGCGACCGTTCCCCGACCGCCGACAGTTGCCCGGCGGGGGAGGGCAGCAGCCCGGACAGCAGGTCGGCCAGGACCGCCAGGCCGTCCGGGCTGAGCACCGACTCCGGGTGGAACTGCACCCCTGCCACGCCCCGCCCGCGCAGCGCGTGCACCGCGCCGTCCGCGCCGTCGCGCGCCACCTCGACCGGCCCGTACGGGGTGGTCAGCCGGTCGGCGTCCGCCCGGGCCGTGAACGTCGAGTAGAAGCCGACCCGGCGCCGCGTGCCGAAGATCCGCACCTCCCGCTGGAGCCCCTGGTAGGGCGCGTCCCGGCGGTGCAGCGCCAGCCCGAGCAGGCCGCACAGCAGCTGGTGGCCCAGGCAGACCGCCAGGGTCGGCCGGCCCTCGGCGAGCAACCCGGCGAGCAGGCCGCGCATCGCGACCATCTTCGGCTCGGTGGTGCTGCCCGGGTCGCCTGGACCGGGACCGACCACCACCAGGTCGTAGCCGTCCACGGGGCCGGCGGCGTGCCACGGCCGCAGCGTCACCGCCAGGCCCAGCGCGCCCAACTGGTGGGCGAGCATCCCGGTGAACGTGTCCTCGCCGTCGACGATCAGCACCCGACGCCCGGCCAACCCGGGCAGGCCGGGCGCGTCCGGGGCGCGCTGGTCCAGCCAGAACCGGGCCAGCGGCGCGTTGCGGGCGGCCAGCGCCGCGCGGACCTCGGGGTCGTCGGCGAGGCGTACCGCCGGGCGCGTGCCGGCCGCGGGGGCCTGCGGGCCCAGGCCCAGCGCAGCGAGCACGCCGGCGGCCTTGGCGTGCGTCTCGGCCACCTCGCCCTCGGCCGTGGAGTGCCGGACCAGGGTGGCCCCGACCGGCACCCGCAGGTCGCCGGCGGGGGAGATCTCGGCGGTCCGGATCAGGATCGGCGCGTCCAGGCTCTGCCGGCCGGCGTCGTCGCGCCCGAGCAGCGCCAGCACCCCCGCGTAGTAGCGCCGCCCGGTGCGCTCGTGCCGGGCGATCACCCGGCAGGCGTTCTCCATCGGGCTGCCGGTGACGGTGGGCGCGAACATCGTCTCGCGCAGCACCTCCCGCACGTCCTTGGTGCCCCGGCCGGCGAGCAGGTACTCGGTGTGCGCCAGGTGGGACATCTCCTTGAGGTACGGCCCGACGACCTGGCCGCCGTGCTCGGCGACGGTGGCCATCATCTTCAGCTCCTCGTCCAGCACCATGTACAGCTCCTCGACCTCCTTGGGGTCGGCGAGGAAGCGCAGCAACGCCGCCCGGTCGGCGTCCGCACCGGTGTGCCGGAAGGTGCCGCTGATCGGGTTCATCATGACCAGCCCGTCGTCGACGCTGACGTGCCGCTCCGGGCTGGCGCCCACCAGGATGCGGGTGCCGGTGTGCACCACGAACGTCCAGTACGCCCCACGCTCGCCGGACAGCAGCCGGCGCAGCGCGGCGAGCGCGGCGACCAGCGGCGGCCCCTCGACGGTGGCGCGCAGGCAGCGGTGGATGACGAAGTTCGCGCCCTCGCCGCGCCCGATCTCCTCGGCGAGCACCCGGCCGACGGTGGCCGCGTACGCGTCGTCGCTGACGTCGAAGCCGGCGCCGGCGGTGCGCACGGGCACGTCGGGCAGCGCGGCGAGGGCCTCGGCCAGACCGATCCGCTCGTGCCGGGCGATCTCCAGGCACTCCAGCGGTACGCCGTCGTCGACGCAGGCGAAGCCCCGCTCGGTGACCTGCCGGTAGGGCACCAGCGCCAGCGTGCGGGGGCCGGGCGGCCCGTCGGGCAGCGGGATGTCGGCGAGCCGCTCCGCCACGCGTACCGTGCCGGTGAACAGCTCCAGGTGGTCGGCGCCCTCGCGTCGGACGAGCGCGAACGGGCCGGGGTCGGCGCCGGCGGCGACGGCGGCCAGCAGCTCGGGCAGGTGGGTCATGGGGTCTCCTCGGGCCGGGCGGCACCCGGGCGGGGCGACCGGGAGGGCCGGGGAGAGACCGGCGGCCGCCTCGTCGGGCGGCCGCGTGGGAAGCTACGCGCGGGGGATGGCCGCCGGGTCGGCGGGCCACCAGCAGGTCAGGTGCGCGAGCATGGCACCCACCCTACGCGGCGGTCCGCAGGCCGGGAAGCCGATCGGGCGTACGGCCCACCCGCTGGGACGCCGGGGCGCGACGTACCGGGTAACTTGACCGTCGTTGACATTCTCCGCGCCCTACGGGACGGGGGTTCCCTGGGTTGCCCAAGGGGTTTCCTGCTTCATCGCCGACCGCCCCGTTCGGGAGGAGTCCCGTTGAGGTCTTACACCGGCTCCACAGGCAGACACCGCCAGCCCGGCGGCCAGGATGTTGCGTGCCGCGTTGACGTCGCGGTCGTGGGTGGTGCCGCACCGGCACGTCCACGTTCGCACGTTCAGCGGCATGTTCTCCGTGACGGTTCCGCAGGTCGCGCACAGCTTGGACGACGGGTACCAGCGGTCGATCACGACCAGGTTCCGGCCGTACCAGGCGCACTTGTAGGTGAGCAGTTCGCGGAACTGGTGCCAGGCCGCGTCGCTGATGGCGCGGGCCAGGCGGTGGTTTTTGACCATGTTGCGTACGGTCAGGTCCTCGATCACGAGCGTTTGGTTGTCGCGCACGAGTCGAGTGGTGAGCTTGTGCAGGTGATCACGCCTACGATCACCGATACGGGCATGGATACGGGCCACCCTCACGCGGGCTTTGGCCCGGTTGCGGGAGCCCTTCTCCTTACGAGCCAGTTGTCGCTGGGCGCGGGCCAACCGGGCCCGGTCGGCCCGTTCATGCCGGGGATTGGCGATTTTCTCCCCGGTGGACAGAGTGAGCAGATGTTCGAGGCCAGCATCGATACCGACCGCGCTGTCGGTGGCCGGGAGGGCTGCGACCTGGTCTTCGCACAGCAGGGACACGAACCAGCGGCCGGCCGAGTCACGCGACACGGTCACGGTGGACGGGCACTGCCCTTCGGGCAGCGACCTCGACCAGACGATGTGCAACGGATCGATCATCTTCGCCAGAGTGAGCTGGCCGTCCCTCCAGCGGAACGCGCTGGGAGTGAACTCGGCCGAGGCCCGCGACCTGCGCTTGGACTTGAAACGCGGGTAGCCGGCACGCTTGTCCCAGAACGCCACGAACGCACCCTGCAAATGCCGCAGCGTCTGTTGCAACGGAACGGAGGACACCTCGTTGAGAAACGCAAGGTCCTTGGTCTTCTTCCACGCGGTCAGCATCGCGCTGGTCGCGTGGTAGTTGACCCGTTCCCGCCGCTGGCACCACGCCTCAGTCCGGGCCTGCAACGCCAGGTTGTAGACCTTACGCACGCACCCGAACGTCCGACTCAACAACTCCGCCTGCTGCGCAGTCGGATAGAAGCGGAACCTGTACGCCCGCTTCACGCATGAGGCCATGTCCACAACATAGCGGGATAGTTTGAACCGAATTTGCGGGGTCGCGCGTTGGACGCCTGTCCGCCTCGACGGCGAACCGGCTATCCCCTGACCTACTTCGCAGGAGATTCCGTCTCCTCCCCGACCTGAAGGCCGGGGTATTCACGGAAGGAGCCTGATGAACATTCTCGCGCTCGACCTGGGCACCTCCTCGGTACGCGGGCTCGTGCTGGACGCGGACGCCCGCCCGCTGCCCGGCGCGCTGGCCCGGCGCCGGGTGAGCCTCGTCGTGCACGACGACGGGACCGGCACGCTCGACGGCCCCGGCTACCTGGCCTGCCTGGTCGAGTGCCTGGACGAGCTGGCCGCGGCGGGGCACCTGCGGGACGTGTCCCTGGTGGCCACCTCCGCGCAGTGGCACTCGGTGGTCCCCCTGGGCGCCGACGGCGCGCCCCTCGGGCCGGTGCTGACCTGGTTGGACACCCGGCCGGTGGCCCTGCCCGGCGCGCCCGGGCCGGCCGACCCGGACGATTTCCACCAGCGCACGGGCACGTGGTGGCACCGCTGCTACTGGTCGATGCGGCTGCCGTGGCTGCGGGAGCACACCGGCGGCCCGATCGCCCGGTTCGCCGGCCTGGCCGAGTACGTGCTGGGCGAGCTGCTCGACGCCGCGCCGATGTCGATCTCCCAGGCGTCCGGCACGGGGCTGCTGGACCTGCGGACCCTGGACTGGGACGCCGAGGCCTGCGCGCTGGCCGGCAGCCGGGCCGAGGAGCTGCCCGAGCTGGCCCCGGCGCGGTGGCGGGGCCGGCTGCGGCCCGCGTACGCGTGGCGCTGGCCCCAGCTCACCGACGCGCCGTGGGCCGGGCCGGTGGGCGACGGCGCGGCGTCGAACGTCGGCACCGGCTGCGTCGCCCCGGACCGGGTCGCGGTGACCGTGGGCACCTCGGCGGCGGTCCGGCTGATGCAGCGCGGCCCGGCGGGCGAGGAGCTGCCCCCGCTGCCGGAGACGCTGTGGCGCTACCGGGTCGACCGCGACCACGTGGTGACCGGCGCGGCGTACTCCTCCGGCGGCAACCTGTTCGCCTGGGCCAACCGGGAGCTGCGACTGCCCGAGGGCGCGGAGCTGGACGCCGCGCTGGCCCGGCTGCCACCCGACGGCCGCCTGCCGGTGAACGTCCGCTTCGGCGGCGACCGGCCGCCCGGCCTGGTGCCGGCCGGCTCCGGCGAGCTGCGGGGGCTGAGCTTCAGCAGCAGCGCCGTGGACATCCTGGCCGGGCTGATGCGGGGCCTGTGCGACCTGGTCGCCGAGGACCTCACGGTGCTGGAGTCCACCGTCGACAAACCGGTCGAGGTGGTGCTCGGCGGGGGAGCGGTGGCCGCCTCACGCTGGTGGCGTTCGGCGTTCGCCGCCGCGCTCGCGCCCCGGCCCGTGTGGCACGGGCGCAACCCGGAGGTCGGGGCGAGCGGTGCGGCGCTGGTCGCGCTGGGCCGCGTCGGCGACGCGACCCGGCTCGCCGACATCGGCCGGACGGACGAGCCCGCCTCACCCTCCTGAGCCGCACCTCAGCCCGGCCCGTTGACACAGCTCGCGGGCCTGATTGGATGGACTCCGTTCCCCGGGTCGCCGCGGCGGACGCGAGGGACGTAGGAGGCAGGTGTGGGCGCAGGTCCGGGCCCGGCACGGGGCGAGGTGCCGCACCACCGCCGGCGCCGGTTCGACGTCCGGGTCGTCCCGCACCGGCGCCGTTCGCCGTTCCGGCTGCGGGACTGGCGGATGCGCACCAAGCTCGCCACCGTGCTGGTCATCCCCTCGGTGGCGTTCCTGGTGCTGGCCGGCGTGCAGACCCACGCCCTGGTCGGGCAGACCACCGCGCTCGGCGACTTCGCCCGGCAGGTGGGCATCGGCCGGCAGATCACCGCCGTGGTCCACCAGCTCCAGCAGGAGCGGGACCGGGCCGCCGGTGAGCTGGGCGAGCTGCGGCGCAGCGGCGCGGGCGCCGACCGGGACGCGGCCATCGTCGCGCTGAAACCGTTGCAGAGCGCCACCGACCAGGCGCTGCGCGAGCTGCGCCGCGCAGCGGAGCCGCTGGCCGACGCCGACGCGTCCTGGCGGGTCGCCTACTCCGAGGCGCTGGAGGCCTACCAGCAGGTCGTCTACATCCGGGCCGCGATCCCCCCGGCGGTGCTGGGCAGCGACACCATCCTCAGCAACTACCACCGCGCCGTCGACGCGCTGCTCAGCCTCCTCGCCGAGCCGTCTCCCGGCGAGGACCAGCCCGCCCTCAGCGACGCGGTGCTGCGTTACGTCCAGCTCGCCCGCGTCAAGGAGCTGTCCTCCCGGGTCCGCGCCCAGCTCTACGAGGCCGCCCGGTCCGGCCGGTACGGCGTGGAGGACCAGGTGGTCCTGACCGACCTGCGGGCCCAGCAGCTCACCGCGCTGGGCGCGTTCCGGGTGGCCGCGACGGCCGCGCAGATCGGCCGCTACGACGAGACCTCCGTGGACCCGGCGTTCCTGGCCGCCACCCGGCTGGAGGAGCAGAGCCTGCCGACGGGCGGCGCCCAGCCGGCCGTGCTGCCCGCTCCACAGTGGTGGGCGGCCAGCGAGCAGCGCCAGGAGCTGCTGCGCGGGGTCGAGGCGTCGGTGCTCGACGACGCCGTACGACAGGCCGACGAGGTGAGCGCCGCGCAGCTGCGCACGACGCTGCTGGTCGTCGGCGTGGTCGTCGCGGTGCTGCTGGTGGCCCTGCTCATCTCCGTCCTGGTCGGCCGGTCCATCGCCCGGTCCATGCGGCTGCTGCGCGGCCAGGCCCTGCGGATCGCCCAGGTCGAGCTGCCGGAGGCCCTGGACCGGCTGCGCACCGTGACCGGCGGCGTCCCCACGATCGAGGTCCCGCCGGCGGTGGTCCGCTCGCTCGACGAGATCGGCGAGCTGGCCGAGGCGTTCGTCGCGGTGCACCGCAGCGCGGTCAGCGTCGCCGTGGAGCAGGCCACCACGCGGCGCAACGTCAACGCGATGTTCGTCAACCTCGCGCGGCGCAGCCAGGTGCTGGTCGAGCGCCAGCTGGAGCTGCTGGACGACCTGGAACGCGAGGAGAGCGATCCGGACCAGCTGGAGAACCTGTTCAAGCTCGACCACCTGGCCGCCCGCATGCGGCGCAACGACGACAGCCTGCTGGTGCTGGCCGGGACCGAGTCGACGCGCCGGTGGAACCGGCCGGTGGGGCTCGGCGCGGTGCTGCTGGCGGCCAGCGCCGAGATCGAGCAGTACCAGCGGGTGCGGCACGAGGCGGTGGCCGACCTGCACGTCGTCGGCCACGCCGTTGGTGAGCTGGTCCACGTCCTCGCCGAGCTGCTGGAGAACGCCACCTCGTTCTCCCGCCCCGACACGGTCGTCGCCGTCACCGCCCGGGCCGAGGGCACCGGCGCGGTCGTCGAGATCGCCGACGAGGGCCTCGGCATGAGCCCGGCCGCCCTGGCCGACGCCAACGCCGTCCTCGCCACGCCACCGGCGGCCGACGTTGCGACCGTCGAGCGGATGGGCCTGTTCGTGGTCAGCCACCTCGCCGCGCGGCTCGGCGTCGAGGTGCGGCTGCACGGCGGCGCGACCGCTGGCCTCGTCGCCCGGATCCGGCTGCCCGGCGACCTGCTGGCCCCGGCGCCGGCGACGGAACCGGGCGCGTCCGCCCCGGCGCGGATGCTGACCTCCGCGGTCGCCTGGGCCGGCGCGCCGTCGCCCGACGAGATGCCGGTGGCCGGCCGGCGCCCGGAGGCCGCCGTGCCCCACCAGACCCGGCCGGTGCGGGCCGAGGAGATGCCCGCGCCGCCGGCCGAGCCGCCCACGGGCGGGGGCTGGTGGTCCCGCCAGGGCCCGGCGTCGGCCCCGGCGCGGGAGACCTCGCCCACCCCGCCCGTCGTCCCGGTGACCGGCGGGACCAACGCCCGCGGGCTGCCCGTACGGGTGCCGATGGCCCAGCTCTCCGCCGTCACCCAGCCGGCGCGGCCGCAACAGCCGGCGGCACGCCACGACCCGGACCCGGAGGCGGTCGGCGGCATGCTGTCCCGGCTCTACAGCGGCGTCCGGCGGGCCGAAGCCGAGGACACCACCGAGATATTCATGCCGCCCGGCGGCGTGCGCCCCGAAGGAGGAGATCGATGACGACGTTGAGCCAGGAGGCCCGCGACCTGAGCTGGCTGGTCAGCGGATTCACACAGCGGGTGCCGGGAGTGGCGCACGCCATCGTGGTCTCCTCCGACGGCCTGCTGGTCGCGATCTCCGACCATCTGCCCCGGGACAACGCCGACAAGCTCGCCGCGGTGACGTCGGGGCTGATGAGCATCACCGCGGGCGCCGCCCAGATGTTCGACGGCGACGTGGTCAAGCAGACGGTCGTCGAGATGGGGCGCGGCTACTTCCTGGTCATGCAGGTGCGCGACGGGTCGATCCTGGCCACGCTGGCCGGCGCGGACGCCGACATCGGCGTGGTCGGCTACGAGATGGCGCGGCTGGCCAAGCAGGCGGGGGAGATGCTCACCCCGGCGCTGCGGGCGGAACTGCAGCAGGCCCTACCTCGCTGACGACAGGCGTACGCGTGACGCCGGGATCGCCGGGTCACGGCGTCACGCCGCCAGCGGCGCACCGGCGTCCACACCGGACGTCCGGTGACGCCGTGGTGGGCCGTGCACCGTGATACCGACGTCATGTACCGGCTTCGCGAACTGCTTGAAGCCGTATCTCGAGACTCGCTTGAACGGCTCATCGGTGATCAAGGGGACGGGGTGGCCGCAACATTGCGAGCCGCACCCCTCATCCTTGACGGCCATGGCCTCCCGTTGCGCCGGGAGATATGAGGCCCGGTCGCACATCGGTCCGCCGAGCTCCATGTGCCCACGTCGTAGATCACCTGGGCGGACGGGTGTCGCACCTCAGCCGACGGAGAACAAGCCGGGAGGGCCATTGTCGTACTCCAGTTGACGCGTTACACGCTGACTTCACTTGAAGGGTTACACCAGCCCTTACCGTGACGGACACGCTCGGTGACACCGGGCACGACCCTGCTGTTCGCGGTTGCCTGCCCGCCGATGCGCGGACGCGAGTTACTTCCGGTGGAGACGGCACAAGGCAGTTGCCAGGTCGCCCGGGTGCGACGCGGCAAATGCCTCGGCGGATCGGCCTGGTTTGATCGCAGCATGGGTACCGACACCGAGGTGGAGCGGGCGTGGCATCGGATCGAGGATTGGCTGTCGCGGTTTGCCCCCCGATTCCGTGCGGAGCTGAACCCGCCGGCAACGGCAGCCGAGATCGGCACTGTTGCAACCGCCCTTGGGGTGGCGCTCCCGGCCGACCTTCGGATCTGGTGGGGGCTGTCCAACGGAGTCCGGCACGGTATCGGCCTACCAAGTGCAAGTCTGATCCCTGACTTCTCGAGTCCCTACCCCACGTCCATCGCTCTGGAGCGTTGGCGGATGCACCTGGAGGTCCAACAGAAGTCGTACCCGCCGGGGCCGCGTGAGGAGATGGCACGATTCGTGGCCAGCCAGAACACCCAGCCAGCCGGCACCCTCCAACCCCAGTTGTACTGGCTCCCCCGATGGCTGCCTATCGCTGGTGACGGTGGGGGAGGTGGCCTATTCATAGACCTACGCGAGGGTCCGCTACACGGATGCCTGGTGGAGTTCTCCCGGGACCACCAGGGCACAACACCGCTGTGGGAGTCCGTGACGCAGCTGTGGGTAGACGTCGCTGACGAGCTGGAGGCCGTCGACACCGACATGCTCCGCAGCGACCGCATTGACGACCTGGGGTTCGGCGGGTGGACACCTCCCAACTCCTAACCCGAACGCGGAGCAGCTACTGCGGAGCGCCCTGACCGAAAATGGTCAAAGGCAGCAAGTTCACGCCGCTCACGCAGCGTGAGAGCAGAGCCGCTCGCGCCGGCAAGCAGAGCTATCAACAGGGCGGTATCGCTACCACGGCCAGTGCTGAGCGAGGTCGGTCGGATCGTCGCCCGGCGACACCACGAACACATGCTCGCCGCCGTCATCGAAGACCAGCAGCGGCCCCGCCTGCGATGCCAGCGCCACCACTGCGGACAGCAGCGCAGTGCCGGACGGCTTGCGGAACCCGATGTCGGTCACGGCCTGGTCCAGCTCGACAGGCTCGTCACCGTCTGCGCCATCGACGCCCAGACTGACCTCGCCCAGGTCCGGGCCGCCCATCGACGCGCAGGTGGCCGGGTCCGGACAGCCCGGAAGATCGCGGGTCAGATCATGCCCGTCGACCTGGAACCACGGCACGCCGTGACAGCTGGCCTCCCGGAACGCGGACAGGACCTGCGACACCGTCGGCAGCTCACGGGCCGCCGGTGGCTCCTCGGGCAGACCAAAGGAGGACTCAGCGCCGGCTGCCCACTCGAGTCCACCGTCTGCGACGACGGCGTGCAGGGGCGCCACCAGCAAGTGCCTACTCACCGCACGCATCGTGCCACCCGTCGGCCGGAACCCTGAGACGCGAACCGTCCCCTCCGCGACGGCTTCGCCCTACCATCGACCCAAGCACCAGAACCTATCAATCTCGGTCTGGCGTCAAACAACCTCCGACGCCGTTTCGTCAACCATCATGCGAGCCCAGGCAGTCGGACAGCAGGCTGCCGGCGAAGCGGACGCTCCTATTTCTGTCAAGAGAGCGGGTGGGCCGCGCGGGTCATACCGCGCCGATCAGCAGGTGGCCGGTCGGGGAGTAGTCGATCTTCCAGTCGGTGTAGACGCCGAGGGTGCCATCCTGCGTGCAGCGGAGTCCGACGCTGACCCACCGGACTTCACCGTCGGCGCGCAGGGCGAACCCGACGGCGGCCTGGAAGGCTTCGCCGCTGCACGGGCAGGCGCATTCCTCAGGGTCGGCGTCTTGCCAGTAGTCGGCACTGTCCGCGATCAAGGCCTCGTCGTCGCAGGTCAGACACCGTGTCTGTGCGCACCCGTTCTCGTCGTCAGCGAGGACCGCGAAGGTCTTGCCGTCGCACCGTTGACAGATCATCTCTTTGACCCGAGCCACCGGGTAGCCGCCGGGCTGGTACTCGCGGAGGTAGTCGGCGAGGTCAGTGAAGTCGTCGCCGCGCCAGAACGTGCCGGTGGTGTCGATCGCCACCGGTGCAGCGTGCCTGATCTGGCGAGTGGTGTCGAGATCAGTGTTGGCTATGCCGAGTTCGTGAGCAGCCGGTAGGCGTCTCGGGCGATGTAGCGCTTCAGGCAGCGCATGATCTCGGTCTTGGTCTTGCCATCGCTGATCCGGCGGGTGACGTAGTCCTTGGTGGGTTGGTGGCAGCGCATACGGACGAGGGTGATGCGCCAGAGAGCGCGGTTGGCTTCGCGGTCGCCGCCACGGTGTAGGCGGTGGCGGTCGGTGCGTCCGGAGCTGGCCGGGATGGGAGCGACGCCGCAGAGCCGGGCGAAAGCCGCTTCGGAGTGCAAACGGTGAGGGTTGTCGCCGGCGGTGACGAGGAGTTGCCCAGCGGTGTCGACGCCGACGCCAGGCAGCGCGACCAGATCCGGGGCGGCTGCGGTGACGAGGACCGCCAGATGGCTGTCAAGGTCGTCGATCTCGGCCTGCAGGGCGAGCCAGCGCCGGGCGAGGCTACGCAGCGCGACCTTGGTGGCGGTCGCCGGATCAGACACCGTGCCAGGCCTCAGAGCGGCGCAGACGCGGATGCGCTTCTTGCCCGCCAGCCCGCGCACCAGCTGTCTCACGGGTTCGGGGGCCGAGACGATGAGCGCCTCGACTTGACCCCCGGCTTGAATCCGAGCCTTCATCGCTCCGCGGCGGGCGACGCGCAGAGCCCGGATCATCTCGACCTGGGCGTGACGGGTCTTCGGGGTGCCGCTGGCTCGGCCGGACAGGACCGCCCGGGCGGCGGACTCGGCGTCGATGGTGTCAGTCTTGCCGATCCGGCGGCGGGTGGAGCGGTCCGGGCGGTCGACCTCGACCACGATGAGGCCGTAGTCGGTCAGGAACCGCAGCAACCCGGCGCCGTAGCTGCCGCTGCCTTCCAGACCGATACCCAACACCCGACCGGTCTGGTTCAACACCGCCGCGACGTGCACGTCCTTGTGCGTGTCGACCCCGACGGTCACGTCCTGGTCCTCGCTCACGCTGCCTCCCACCCGCTGCATTGACGGCAAGGCTCGACCACCGAGCACGAGGAGAACGCTGGACAGAACGGGGATGAGGGACGAACCCGAGCTCCTAATCAGGTCACCACGCCGGCCCGTGCAGGTGCCGAGAGAGGTGCCCCCGCCAACCGGGTCGACGGGTCCACATGAGGGCACGGAGCCAGTTCAAAGTCGGGTCAGGCTCGGCCGGCGGGAACACTTCCCATAATCCCCGTTCAGAATTTCTGCACGTCTTCGAGGTGGCCCTTGACGGGCCACACACGCCGCCGCCAGGGCGCGCGTCCGTCGCTCCGCTGGCGCTCCGACTCCGGCCACGCAACACGCCCGGCGGCTGGCGCGGACAGTGGGAAGCCCGGGGGGCCGCCGCAGAACGGCAGCAGCGTTGACCGGGTGGTGGTGGGCCGGCAGCCGGCCGGGCCGCGCGGCCACGAGCCCGCGCGGCGTAGGGGAGCCGCACGCCGGCCGCGTCGGCGGGCTGGCGGCGGTCGCGGGGTTGCGGTTACTGCGCCTCCGGCGGGGCACTCCGGCTCCAGGATGGCCGGGGCTCCGTCGGCGGGTCACCGTCCGTGGGTGGTTGCGGAGGGAAGCCATCCCGCCCGCCGTCGACCCGGGCAAGCCGAGCTGACCGCCGCCCGACCGCCAGCGTCCGTACGAGCGTCAAGGTCCGCTTGACGTGGCGGGCCGGGCGGCGGTCCGCTCCCAGGAGGGGTGGGTCGACGGCAGACAGTGAGGCAATTCGTCCGGGCAATGGCGCCTATTTCACCGTCCGCATTGGCTGACCGGTTAAGACGCTGTAGCCGGCAGTAATCAACAACATAAGGCCGGCCACAGCGAAAGCTACGCCAATCACCCGTTCCAGCAGGATGAAGCGCGCTAGACGCTCCTCGTGCAGGACATCTGGTAGCCAGCGCCACGGCGGTACTCGCCGTAGCCCGCTCGCGGTGGACATCGACCGCCGCACGTGCCACTCCGTCACGCCGCGAAAGTTGGTGGCCAGGGCGACACCTACGAGGCTCATAGCCAGGCTCATGGCGGCACCCGCCAGGAAACGCCATGTCTCCATCTGGCCCCCCTCCGGCGTGGTTACCGGATCTTACTTGGCCACCCCCTGCAATCGGGTGACCAAGTGAGTGACGATCGGCGCGGACGCCAACGGACAAGCCTGGAGGCTGACGGACCATGTCGGCAGGCCAAGGGCTGCGAAGCAGCAGCTCAGGGGAGCGTGTTGGTTGCGTGGGGGTCAAGGAGTCGTCCGGGGGCACACATGAGGCGCAAGACAGCGTGAACGTCGGCAAGGAGCGGCGAATGACCTGAGACGAGACGGGGCGTGGCCAGCGCGCCAGCCGTGCCGCCGCAGGTCATGCGACCGCCCGTCCATGTTCCGCTTCAACCTCTGTGGTTGGTTGTGACGGCAACGGGTCACTGGCGACGGCTGGGCCAAGCGGCCCATGCCGCAGCGACGGCGCACAGCATTAGGCAGACGAACAGGCAACTCAGCGCGCCGCAGAGCACCAGTGCGACCGCCCCAAGGCCCTCCACGGGCATATCGTAGGCGCTGAGTCAGCCGTGCCGTCGCCCTGCACTGTCGACAGCAACGGTGACAGCAACAGGGTCAGGCAGACCGTGCCGAAGCCGAACAGCGATGGACTACCACCCGAGGTCAGAGGCACACGTGCGGACTGGGCTGGACGAAGCGCCCAGAACCTACAAGCTCCGAACTTCCGCGCCTCGGATTCGTCCGCCTGCCGCAGGAAATTCATGCCGCTAGTGCGGTGTCCACAAACCTTTGCCGGGTTCGTCGACCGTGAAATTGTCGTACCCGTGGGGTTGGCTTCGGTTCGTGCCTCGTCGTCGGGATCCCGCCGCGCCGCCGGTGGTGTATCGCACCGCTCGTGTCGCGGTGCGGGTGACCCCGGGGCAGCGGCGGCGGTGTTTCGGGCTGCTGCGCTCGGCCGGCGATGGGTGGGCGTGCGTGTTGGAGGTCAACGCGTGGCGGCGTCGCCGCCATGACCCACCACTGGCGGGCTACCAGGAGTTGTGTCGGGAGTTGTCGGCCTCCGGCCCGGGCACCTTCGCCGAGCTGAACTCGGTGGCTGCACGGTCGGTGTTGCGGCGGTTTTCCGATGCGTGGTTCGCGGCGGCGAAACGCCGTAAGGCTGGTGACGCATCGGCGGGGTTCCCGCGCCGGCGGCGGGGGTTGGTGTCGGTGCGCTGGTACCACGGCACGTTCACCCTCGACGGCCACCGCGTGCGCATCCCCACAGCGAGAGGCGCCACGCCGTTGTGGATGCGTCTGGCACGTCAAGCGCCGTATCCGGTGGAGCAGGTTCGCTCGATCACCCTGCTGTGTGAGGGTCGCCGGCTGTTCCTCGACGTCACCGCCGAGCTTCCGGTAGCGGTGTACCCACTGGGTGAGGGGCCGGAGCCCGGCCGGGTGGCGGGCGTGGACGTGGGAATCATCCACCCCTACGCCGTCGCCGGCCCCGGCGGGAAGGGGCTGCTGGTGTCGGGGCGGGCGATCCGCGCCGAGCACCGCATGCACCTGGCCGACACCAAAGCCCGCCAACGTGCCGTCGCCCGCCGCGCGCCGAAACCCGGCCAGCGAGGGTCACGCCGGTGGCGCCAGTACCGGGCCCGCGCCCGAAAGGTGGAGGGCCGTCATCGGCGGCGGGTACGGCAGGCCCAACACGAAGCCGCCCGCACCGTCGTCACCTGGGCCATCCGTCAGCGGGTCGGGGTCCTGCACGTCGGCGACCCCCGCGGCGTCCTTCAGACACCGGCGGGGCGGCGACACAACCTGCGGCTGCGACAGTGGCAGATCGGCCGACTCCTGCACATCCTGACCGACAAGGCCACCCTCGCCGGCATCACCGTCCACCTCGTCAACGAACGCGGCACATCGTCGACCTGCCCGGCCTGCCGCCACCGTGTGCCGAAACCGCGCGGGCGGACCCTGACCTGTCCACACTGCGCATTTTCGGGCCACCGTGATCTCGTCGCGGCGGCCATCATCGCCACCCGCACCCTGGGCGGCGGACCCACCACCCCCACAGCCGTTCCTGTGCTGCCTGGGGTGGTCACGCACCGTCGAGCCGGCCGGCACCTCCCCGGCACCGGCCGGT
>NZ_JBVJGT010000043.1:0-59389 GCF_055587185.1 Micromonospora sp. NPDC048040
CCCCCCCCCCCCCCCCCCCCCCCCCCCCCCCCCCCCCCCCCCCCCCCCCCCCCCCCCCCCCCCCCCCCCCCCCCCCCCCCCCCCCCCCCCGCTTCGGGTCAGGCCAGCGGCAGGTAGACCCGGCCGCCCGAGGAGACGAACTCCTCCGACTTGTCCTTCATGCCGCGCGCCGCGTACTCCTTGAGCTCCTGGGTGATCTTCATGGAGCAGAACTTCGGCCCGCACATCGAGCAGAAGTGGGCCGTCTTCGCCGGCTCGGCGGGCAGGGTCGCGTCGTGGTACGACCGCGCGGTCTCCGGGTCCAGCGAGAGGTTGAACTGGTCCTCCCACCGGAACTCGAACCGCGCCTTGGAGAGCGCGTCGTCCCACGCCTGCGCGCCGGGGTGCCCCTTGGCCAGATCGGCCGCGTGCGCCGCGATCTTGTACGCGATCACGCCGGCCTTCACGTCGTCCCGGTCCGGCAGCCCGAGGTGCTCCTTCGGGGTCACGTAGCAGAGCATCGCGGTACCGAACATGCCGATCATGGCGGCGCCGATCGCCGAGGTGATGTGGTCGTACGCCGGGGCGATGTCCGTGGTCAGCGGGCCGAGCGTGTAGAACGGCGCCTCGTGGCACCACTCCTGCTGGAGGTCCACGTTCTCCTTGATCTTGTGCATGGGCACGTGTCCCGGGCCCTCGATCATCACCTGTACGTCGTGCTCCCAGGCCACCTTCGTCAGCTCGCCCAGGGTGCGCAGCTCGGCGAACTGCGCCTCGTCGTTGGCGTCCGCGATCGAGCCGGGGCGCAGCCCGTCGCCGAGCGAGAACGTCACGTCGTAGCGGGCCAGGATCTCGCACAGCTCGGCGAAGTTCGTGTAGAGGAAGTTCTCCTCGTGGTGGGCCAGGCACCAGGCGGCCATGATCGAGCCGCCCCGCGACACGATCCCGGTGACCCGGTCCACCGCCAGCGGCACGTACGGCAGCAGCACCCCCGCGTGCACCGTCATGTAGTCGACGCCCTGCTCGGCCTGCTCGACGACGGTCTCCCGGAACACCTCCCAGCTCAGCTTCACCGGGTCGCCGCCGACCTTCTCCAGCGCCTGGTAGATCGGCACGGTGCCGATCGGCACCGGCGAGTTCCGCACGATCGCCTCACGGGTCTCGTGGATCCGCTTGCCCGTCGACAGGTCCATCACCGTGTCCGCGCCCCACCGGGTCGCCCAGGTCAGCTTCTCCACCTCCTCGGCGACCGAGGAGGTGACCGCCGAGGTGCCGATGTTGGCGTTCACCTTGACCAGGAACGCCTTGCCGATGATCGCCGGCTCGCACTCGGGGTGGTTGACGTTGAGCGGCAGCACCGCCCGCCCGGCGGCGATCTCGTCCCGGACGAACTCCGGCGCCATGCCCTCCCGGATCGCCACGAACTCCATCTCCGGCGTGACGACCCCCGCCCGGGCGTACGCGAGCTGCGTCGGGCGCTTCCCGTGCGCCCCGGCCAGCGGCGTGCCCGCGCCGCGCACCGGGGCCACGTCCCCGCGCTCGGCGATCCACGGCCCGCGCAACGGCGGCAGCCCGACCTCCGGGTCGGACCCGGGCCCGGAGGTGTCGTAGAGCCGGACCGGCGCGTTGTCGCCGGTCAGCTCCACCTCGGCGAAGGGCACCCGGACATCCGGCCGGGACCCCTCCACGTGGACCTTGCGACGTGTCTGCATGACTGCCTCCCCTGTGCTCATGCGGACCACCCGAAGTGGTCCAGCGGGCCGCGTCCCGCGCCCAACTCCCAGTCCCGCCCGCCGGTCAGCGCGCGGAAGACGTAGGCCTTGGCGGCGGCGACCGCCGTCGGCACCGGGTCGCCCAGCGCCAGCCGGACCGCGACCGCCGCCGAGAACGAGCACCCCGTGCCGTGGTTGTGCCGGGTGACGACCCGGGGCGCGCGGAGCACCGTGGTGACCCCGTCGCCGTGCAGCACGTCGACCGCCTCGCCGTCGCAGTCCACGTCGCCGCCGGTCACCACCACGTGCTCCGGCCCGCCGGCGGCCAGCGCCTCGGCGGCGGCCACCATCTCCTCGGCCGTGGTCACCGGGCGTCCGATGAGGACCGCCGCCTCGTCGCAGTTCGGCGTCGCCACCCGGGCGTACGGCAGCAGCCGCTCGACTGCGGCGACCGCGCCCAGCCGGTGCCCGCTGGTGGCGACGAGCACCGGGTCGACGACGAGGTGCGGCAGCCGACCGTCCCGGGCGGCGCCGGCGACCGCGTCGGCGATGGCCGGGGTGGCCAGCATGCCCGTCTTGACGGCCCGCACGGCGAAGTCGGCGAGCACGCTGTCGAGTTGCTCGGTGACCGTGCGCGGCGGCAGCGGCAGGACGGCGTCGACGCCCCTCGTGTTCTGCGCGGTGACCGCGGTGATCACGCTGGTGCCGTACGCGCCGAGGGCGGCGAAGACCTTGAGGTCGGCCTGGATGCCCGCGCCGCCGCCGGAATCCGAGCCGGCGATGGTGAGCACGGTGGTGGGTGTCATCGGTCCCCCAGACGAGGCGGCGGGGAGACCGCCGACCGGAAGGCGGCGGTGAGCGTGGCGGCGACCCCGGTCGGGTCGTCGGCGCGCATGATCGCGCCGAGCAGCGCCACTCCCGCCGCTCCGGCGGCGACGCAGGCGTGCAGGTGCTCCGGGGTCTGCACCCCGCCCAGCGCGAGGACCGGCACAGGGCTGGCCTCGATCAACCCCCGGAGCCCCTCGGGGCGCAGAGGTGGGCCGTAGCCGGGTTTGCTGCGGCTGGGGAAGACCGGCGACAGGGTCGCGTAGTCCTCGCTGGTGACGCGGCGCAACTCGGCCTCGTCGTGGCAGGAGCGGCCGACCAGGCCGAGGCGCGGCGGCGGGTACGGGCCGGCCGACGGCAGGTGCACCGCGTCCCCGTCGAGCGGGTCCGGGCCGGCCACCACCAGCGTGCCGCCGACCTCGGCGAGGATCGCACGCAGCTCGACGGCGAGGGCGGCGCGCTCGGCCCGGGGCAGGTCCCGCTCCCGCAGCACCACCCACCGCACTCCCCCGGCGACGGCCCGCGCGACGACCTCGGCCAGTGGCCGCCGCGCCTGCCACCGGTCGGTCAGCAGGACGACGCCGGACGGCCCACGCGGGATCCTGGTGGGAAACGGCCCCGTCGGGGGCGCTTGCGTACCAGGATCCGCCGGAACGGCACCGGTGCGGGTCACAGGTCCGGCCGTCCGTCGTCGGGGGTGGAGGCCAGGGCGTGGAAGCGGCGGGCGATCCGGCCCGCCCCGTACGCGAGCCGCCCCGCCTCGACCGCGTACCGCATCGCGGTGGCCATCGCCACCGGGTCGGCGGCCCGGGTGACCGCGCTGGCCAGCAGCACCGCGTCGCAGCCCAGCTCCATCGCCAGCGCCGCGTCGGAGGCGGTGCCGATGCCGGCGTCCAGGATCACCGGCACGTCGACGCTCTGCCGGATCAGCCGGATGTGGTGCGGGTTCGACACGCCCAGGCCGGAGCCGATCGGCGCGCCCGCCGGCATCACCGCGGCGCAGCCGACGTCGGCCAGCCGCCGCGCCAGAATCGGGTCGTCCGACGTGTACGGCAGCACCACGAACCCGTCCGCCACGAGTTCCTCGGCGGCGCGCAGCAGCTCCACCCCGTCGGGCAGCAGCGTGCGCTCGTCGCCGATCACCTCCAGCTTCACCCAGTCGGTGCCGAACGCCTCCCGGGCCAGGTGGGCCACCTTGACCGCCTCGCCCGCCGTGTAGCAGCCGGCGGTGTTCGGCAGCAGCCGCACCCCGCACCGGTCGAGCAGGTCCAGCAGCCCGCCGGCGGTGCCGGGGGCGGTGTCGACGCGGCGCAGGGCCAGGGTGACCAGTTCGGTGCCGGAGGCGCGGATCGCGTCCTCCAGCACGCGCAGGTTGGCCGCGCCGCCGGTGCCGAGGATCAGCCGGGACGTGAGGCGCACGCCGCCCAGGTCGAGGCTCACCGCTTCACCCGCCCTGGGCGGCGCTGAGCACCTCGACCCGGTCGCCGTCGCGCAGCACAGTCGCCGGCCAGCCGGTACGCGGCACGACCTCCCCGTTGACCGCGACGGCGAGGCCGCGCTGCTGGTCGGTGACCGCGCGGACCAGGTCCGCCACGGTCGAGCCGCCGGGCAGGCTGCGCCCGGCGCCGTTCACCGTCAGTTCCACGGGTGTTCCTCCTCGGGTGCGAAGGCGCCGGAGCGGCCGTCGGCGGCGGCCCGGACCACCGGCCCGGCGCTGCCGGCCTGTCCGGCGGTGCCGGCCTGTCCGGCGGTGCCGGCCGGATCGGCGGTGGCGGTCGGCGCGAACCGGTCCGGGGTGAAGGGGGCGAGCAGCGGGTCCGCCGTACCGGTGACGACCAGGTCGGCGATCAGGTCGGCGGTGAGGGGGGTGAGCACGATGCCGTGCCGGTGGTGACCGGTCGCGGCGAGCACGCCCGGCCGACCGGGCAGCGGGCCGAGGACGGGGGCGTTGTCCGGGGTGCCGGGGCGCAGGCCGGCGAGGGTCTCGACGAGGTCGTACTCGGCCAGCTCCGGCAGCAGGTCGACGGCGGCGCGGAGCAGGCGCAGCACCGCCCCGGCGGAGACGTCGGTGTCGGCGCGCTCCTCGACGGTGGCGCCCACCACCACCTCCCCGCTGTCGCGGGGCACGAGATAGACGTGCTCGCCGTCGGCGTACCCCCGGATGACGTGCCGGAAGCCCGGCGCGCCGCCGCCGGGCGCGCGGAGCCGTAGCACCTGGCCCTTCACCGGCCGCACCGGCAGCCCGGTCAGGGCCGCCGCCCCGCAGCCGGCCGCCACCACCGTGACGCGCGCGTCCACGTCGGACAGCCGGCGCACGGCGGCGGGCACCAGCGTGGCGCCGGCCCGCTCGGCGGCCGTGCGCAGCGCCGGCACCAGCCGGCGCGGGTCGACCTGGTGGTCGGTGGCGGCGAGCGCGCCGCCGCGCACCCGGGGCGCCAACGCCGGCTCGCGGTCGCGCAGCGCCGAGGGGCGCAGCGGCGTCACCGGCAGCCCGAGACCCTGCTGGTACGCCCACAGCCGGCGCGCCTCGGCCAGGTCGTCGGCGGTGAGCCCGACCATCAGCGTGCCCTCGGTGCGGTAGCCGACGTCCGTGCCGGTGGCGGCGGTCAGCTCGGCGGCGAAGGCCGGCCAGCGGGCGGCGGAGGCGGTCAGCAGCCCGGTCAGCTCGTGCTCGCCGAAGTACGCCTCGGCGACCGGGGCGAGCATCCCGGCGGCGACGTGCGACGCGCCGGACCCGGGGGCGGGGTCGTGCACGGCGACCCGGAGGCCGCGCGCCGCGCAGCGCCAGGCGATCGCCAGCCCGACCGGTCCCGCCCCCACCACGGCGACGTCCGGCCGGCTCAGCACCCCAGCGCTCCCAGCAGCTCCGCCGTCGCCCGGGCCGGATCGGCCGCCCCGGAGAGCGCCCCCACCACCGCCACCCCGTACGCCCCGGCGGCCAGCAGCGCGGGCGCGTTCGCGGCGGTCACCCCGCCGATCGCGACCACCGGCACGTCCACGGCGGCGGTGACGGCGCGCACCCCGGCCGGGCCGATCGGCGCCGGCAGGCCGGTCTTGGTGCTCGTGGCGTGGCAGGGACCCACGCCCAGGTAGCTGGCCCCGGCGGCGACCGCCTCGGCGGCCGTCCCCGGCTCGCGGGCGGTGGCCCCGAGCACGGCGGTCGCGCCGAGCACCCGGCGGGCCGCTCCGACCGGCAGGTCCGCCGCGCCGACGTGCCCGCCGGCGGCACCCACCGCCAGCGCCACGTGCAGCCGGTCGTTGACGAGGCAGGGGACGTCGTACGGCGCGCAGAGCGCGACCACCCGGCGGGCCAGGTCGTACGCCTCCCGGTCGGTGGCGTCGTCGGTGACGCGGACCTGCACGACCAGTTCGGCGCGGGCCACCGGGAGGGCGGCCCGCAGCACGGCCAGCGGATCCCGCCCGGGTCGGGTGTCGGTGATCAGATGCAGTCGCCCAAGGGACGGCACGGCAACACTCCTCCCTGCGCCGGCATTACCCGGATCAGGTTCGACGGTCGGGGGCTCTCAGCCCCCCTCTCAGCCCGGTGCACCGGGCTCCCGTGGGTCACTTGCGCGTGTCACCGTACGACGGATCGCCGGATCCGCCAAGGGCGAGACGCGGATTTCACACCGACCGTCCGAAGCCGACGATCGGGGCGGCACGTGACCGACCCGTCACGCGATGCTGTGCGGATGCCCTCCCCCGCCCGGGTACCGCCGCGCCTGGCCTTCCTGCCGTTCCGGGCGGAGCGCCGCCGTCGCCGACGGCCTGCTGACCCGTTCGACCTCGGTCGACAGGCGCCGCGCGACGAGGCTCTGGTGGCCGTCGACGCGCTGCTGCATCGCCGGGTGGTCAAGCTGCCGGCGCTGTCGACGTACGCCGACACTCGTCGTCGTTGGCCCGGGCTGCCGCTGCTGCGGGAGGTGCTCGCGCTGGCCGAGCCCCTGAGTGAGTCTCCGATGGAGACCCAGTTATGGCTCTCACCGCCGACGACGTGCTCCGGCACCGGAACCTGACGGTACGCCTCGTCGCCGCCGCCCTCCGCGAACGCGTCGACGGGCGGAACGCCAGGTCGGTCAACCACCCACGGTGACAGCCCTGGCGTTCCACCCGCCGACGAACGTCCACACCGGCGGGGCGCCGCAGCGCACACCCCAAAACGGCCAAGCTGGAACGGCCATGCGCCGAGCAATGGGGACGGGTGGAACACCAGGGCTGTCTCCCGGGGTGGGAGAGGTCCGTGGTGTTCCACCCGTGGAAGCATCGCCCCCCGCCCGGCCCGGTCAGGGGCCGGGCGGGGGGCGACCCGCCCGCGCGCGCGGGTCGGCGCGCGGGCGGGTCAGAGGATGGCGCGGAGGGCGTCGAGGTCCTCGTCGGTGGGCTGCCAGGCGCCCGCCGCCGCATTGGAGCGCACCTGATCGGGCGTGGTGGCGCCGGCGATCACCGAGGTCACCGCCGGTAGGGCGGCCAGCCCGCCGATGGCCACCTGGAGCATCGACAGTCCCCGCTCGTTCGCGTACGCCTCGATCGCCTCGATGGTGTCCCAGTCGGCGGCGGCGAGGCGCTCGGCGTACCGGCCGCCACCGGCGAGGCGGCTGTCGGCCGGCGGGGCCTCGTTCCGCTTGTACTTGCCGGTGAGCAGCCCGTTGGCCAGCGGGAAGAACGGCAGCAGCCCGAGGCCGAACCGCTCGCACGCCGGCACCACCTCGGCCTCGACGCCGCGCGCCAGGAGGCTGTACTGGTTCTGCGCGCTGATGAACCGGGCCCGGCCGTTGGACGAGGCCACCCAGTCCGCGTCGGCGATCTGCCAGCCGGCGAAGTTGGAGTTGCCCAGGTAGCGTACCTTGCCGGCGCGGACGAGATCGTCGAGCGCGGCGAGCGTCTCGTCGATCGGGGTGCCCGGGTCGGGCTCGTGCATCTGGTACAGGTCGATGTGGTCGGTGCCGAGCCTGCGCAGCGAAGCCTCGACCGCGCGGGCGATGTAGCGCCGCGCGCCCCGGGCGCCGAAGTCGGGGCCGTTGAGGCCGTGCATGTCCATGCCGAACTTGGTGGCCACCACCACGTCGTCGCGGCGGCCCTTGAGCGCCTGGCCCAGCATCTCCTCGGAGGCGCCCTGCGGCTCACCGTAGATGTCGGCGGTGTCGAAGAAATTGATCCCGGCGTCCAGCGCGGCGTCGACCACCGCCCGGGTCCCGTCGAGGTCGAGCTTGCGGCCGAAGTTGTTGCAGCCGATGCCGACGACGGACACCACGAGCCCGGAGTCGCCCAACCGGCGGTAGGTCATCTCAGTCACGAGATCCACCCTATGCCGGCCGGCCCGCCGCCCGAGGATGCCTCAGCCAACGTCCCAGACCGGCTCCGGGGTCTCCACCACCTCGTTGTCGCCCCGGAACAGCACGAACCGGTCGAACGAGCGGGTGAACCAGCGGTCGTGGGTCACCGCCACGACGGTCCCCTCGAACGCGGTCAGGCCGGCCTCCAGCGCCTCCGCCGACGCCAGGTCGAGGTTGTCGGTGGGCTCGTCGAGCAGCAGCAGCGTCGCGCCGGACAGCTCCAGCAGCAGCACCAGGAAGCGCGCCTGCTGCCCGCCGGAGAGGGTGCCGAAGCGCTGGTCGCCCTGCCCCGCCAGCTCGTACCGGGACAGCGCCGCCATCGCCGCGTGCCGGTCCATGCCGGCCCGGTGGTCGTCCCCCCGCCAGAGGATCTCCACGAGGGTCTTCGCCATCAACTCCGGCCGGTCGTGGGTCTGCGAGAAGTGTCCGGGGCGCACCCGCGCGCCGAGCCGGGCCACCCCGTCGTGCGCGACCGGCGCGAGCGCCGCCGCGCCGTCGACCGGGCCGTTGGCCGGGTCGGGGTCGCTGCCGCCGCGGGCGAGCAGCCGGAGGAAGTGCGACTTCCCCGTGCCGTTGGCGCCGAGCACCGCGACCCGGTCGCCATACCAGATCTCCAGGTCGAACGGGTAGGTCAGGCCGTCGAGTTCCAGCTGCTCGCAGACCACCGCGCGCTTGCCGGTCCGCCCGCCGGTCAGGCGCATCCGGATGTCCTGGTCCTTCGGCGGTACGGGCGGCGGCCCGGCCTCCTCGAACTTGCGCAACCGGGTCTGCGCGGCCTGGTAGCGCGAGGCCATCCCGTCGTTGTACGCGGCCTTCTGCTTGTACATCAGCATCAGCTCGCGCAGCTTCTGGTGTTCCTCGTCCCAGCGTTTGCGCAGCTCGTCGAGGCGGGCGTGCCGGGCCACGCGGGCGGAGTGCCAGCTCGCGAAGCCGCCGGGGTGCACCCAGGCGCTGCCGCCCTCCACGGCGACGACCCGGTCGGCGGTGTGCGCCAGCAACTCCCGGTCGTGCGAGACGTAGAGCACCGACTTGGCCGACTCGCGCAGCCGCCCCTCCAGCCAGCGCTTGCCCGGCACGTCGAGGAAGTTGTCCGGCTCGTCGAGGAGCAGCACCTCGTCGGGGCCGCGCAGCAGCAGTTCGAGGGCGAAGCGCTTCTGCTGGCCGCCGGAGAGGGTCCGGACGGGTCGCTCCCGGGCGCCGTCCCACGGCAGGCCGAGCACGATGGTGGCGACGGTGTCGAAGAGCACCTCGGCGTCGTACCCACCGGCCTCGCCCCAGGCCGCGAGCGCGTCCGCGTACGCCAGCTGGGCCTTGCCGGCGGCGGTGCTGTACTTGCCGCGGACCTCGGCCGCCCGCATGGCCGCCTCGGTCTCGGCGAGCCGGCGGCCGGCGTCGCGCAGCGCCGGCGGGGCGAGCGACAGCGCCAGGTCGGCCAGTGTGGACTCGTCGCCGATCATGCCGATGAACTGGCGCATCACGCCCAGCCCGCCGGCCCGCGCGATCGCGCCGGTCTTCACCGGCAGGTCGCCGGCGACCATCCGCAGCAGCGTCGTCTTGCCGGCGCCGTTCGGCCCGACCAGGGCCACCTTGGCGCCCTCCCCGACCCGGAACGAGACGTCGGTGAAGAGTTCCCGCCCGTCGGGGAGGAGATGCCCGACGGCTGCCACGTCCACGTATCCCACGCCGGCATCCTGCCCGAGCACCCGCCGGGCGGCCCAACCAATTATCGGGTGACGCGCAGCACCCGGTAGCCCTTCTGGCTGGCGTGCCGCTCGACCTGCCAGCCCTGGTCGGCCAGCCAGCGGTGCAGCGAGTCGCCGCCGAGGTGGCGGGCGACCACCAGCCAGGCGACGCCGTCCGGGGCGAGCCGGGGCAGCCAGCGCAGCAGCATCCGGTGCAGCTCGTCCTTGCCGACCCGGATCGGCGGGTTGGACCAGAGCTGGGCGAACGTCACGTCGGCGGGCACGTCGTCCGGCGCGGCGACGCGTACCCGGTCGGCCGCGCCGACCCGCGCCGCGTTGGTGGCGGTCAGCTCCCGGGCCCGCTCGTTGACGTCGACGGCCCAGACGGTCGCCGACGGCGCCGAGTTGGCCAGCACGCAGGTGATCGGCCCGAAGCCACAGCCGAGGTCGAGCAGGGCGCCGGCCGTGTCGGCGGACGGCAGCTCCGCCTTGCGCAGCAGCACCGCCGTGCCGGGGTCGAGGCGGGCGGCGGAGAAGACCCCGCCGGAGGAGGTCAGGGTGTAGTCGCGGCCGGCGGCGGCGAACTCGACCTCACGCGGGTGGGCGGCAGTCGCGGGTTCAGCGGTGAAGTAGTGGTCGCCGGTCACGCCGGCAATTCTCGCACCGCCCTCGCCACCGGCCGGTCCGGGGCCGAGGAGCGGCCACAGCACGACACGAAACAGTCAGGCACCCAATTTCCCGTTATTACCCCCTAAAGGGGCAATGCCCTCCTACCCTGGGCGACATGGTGTATCGGTACGAGTCCGATGAGGAAGCATTCATGGAGTACCCAGAGCCCCGGTCCGGCCGCTCGGTGCTCGGTGCCGGTCCGCCGGCCGGCCCCTCCCCGTCCCGCTTCCCGACGCCGTCGCTGCCCCGGCCCAACCGGGTCACGCTGCCCCCCGCCGAGCCGGAGCCGGTCCGCGCCTCGGTCCCGGTGTCCCCCGCGCAGCACGCACCAGCACCACAGGCGCCGCCGCCAGCGCCACAGACGCCGCCAGCGCCACAGACGCCGCCAGCGCCACAGGCACCGCCAGCGCCCCAGGCAGAGGTACCGCCCGACCCGCAGGCCCCACCGGCCCCACCGGCCCCACCGGCCCCGCCGGCCTCGCCAGCCCCGCCGGCCTCACCGGAGCCACAGGCCCCGCCGGGCGCGCAGGTCCCGCAGGCGCCGCCGGACGGGCAGGCCCCGCAGGCCCCGCCGGACGTGCAGGTGTCGCCGGCACCGGCCGAGCCGGCCGTAGCGGCCGAGGCACCCGTGGCCACCGAGGCATTCGTGGCGGTCGAGGCACCCGTGGCGGCCGAGCGGCCCGTGCCGCAGCGGGGCGGCGGCCGGCTGTGGCAGGTGCTGGTCGGCGGCGCGGCCGTGCTCGTGCTGCTCGCGCTCTGTGGCCTCGGCGCCGCCGCCCTGCTGGTCGAGCGCGACCGGACGCCGCAGGCCACGCCCACCGGCCAGCCCCAGGTGGCCGAGTCGGCCGAGGCCGGGGCGCACGACCTCGACTCCCGGGACACCGACCAGGCACCGCTGACGGCCAAGGAGCTGTTCCCCGGCACGCAGCTCGTCGTCGCCGACGGGCAGCCCGCGTACCGGGTGCTGAAGACCCACTCCAGCGCGAGCTGCGCGGTCGCGGCCACCGGGGAGGTCGCCGACCTGCTGGTCCGGCTCGGCTGCAACCAGGTGGTCCGGGCCACCCTGCGCACGCCCGACGGCGACCACCTGGTGACCGCCGGCCTGTTCAACCTGACCGACCATGCCAGCGCCGAACGCGCCCGCGACCGGATCCGGCAGATGCTCGACGAGCGGCAGGGCCGATTCCGGGGCATGCCGGCCGACAACGGCACCGAGGCGATCGCCACCGCGCCGGCGCGGGTCGGCTGGCAGGTGCGCGGCCACTACCTCGCGTACGCGGTGGTCGTCCGCGTCAACGGCGCGGCGATCAGGTCGGGCGACACGAAGGCCAGAGAGATCCTCTTCGACATGATCGAGCTGCACCTCAACCAGGGTGTGCTGGAGCGCCGGGCGGCCGGTGGGACGGCCGGCCAGCCGACCGACGAGGGCGCGGACCGCACCGGCACACAGGACGGGAGCGAGCTGCCGGGCGAGTGACGAGCCCCGGGTGTGGACGGGTGCGCGGGCCACCGGGCCGCGCACCCGTTGACTTCGGCACCCCGGCGGGGTCACCCGCCCAGGTCGACCCGGTGCGTCCGCGGCAGCGCTGCGGTCAGCCCTCCACGGGGACGCGCAGCCGGCGGGTCGCCTCGGCGCGGCGGGCGTACTCGGCCGGGTCGTCGGGGTAGCCCACGGCGACCAGGGTCAGCCCGTGCGCCGGGGCCACGGTCACCTCGCTGGAACGTTCCCGGCGGGTGAGCAGGCTGCCCGGCCACCCGACCGGACGGCGCCCGTCCCCCGCGACCAGCATCGCGCCGACCAGGCTGCGCACCATCGCCTGGCAGAACGCGTCGGCCTGCACGGTGGCCACGAGGAGCCCGTCGGCGTCCCGCCGCCAGTCCAGCCGCGTCACCTCGCGCAGCGTGGTGGCGTTCTCCTTGCGCCGGCAGTACGCGGCGAAGTCGTGCTCCCCCACCAGCCCCGCCGCGGCGGCGTTCAGCGCGTCCAGGTCGAGCGGCTTCGGCCAGGCCAGCACCTCGTGCCGGCGCAGCGGCTCGGCGCCCCACGGCGCGTCGGTGACCCGGTACTCGTAGCGACGGAAGGTGGCCGAGAACCGGGCGTCGAAGTCGGCGGGCACCTCGGTCATCGCCCGCACCCGCACGTCGGTGGGGAGCAGCCGGGCCAGCCGGCGCAGCAGCCGCCCCTCGTGTTCCCGCCACACGGCGGTGGGCAGGTCGACGTGGCAGACCTGCCCGGTGGCGTGCACCCCGGCGTCGGTGCGGCCCGCCACGGTCAGCCCCGTCGCCGTCCCCGCGCCGAGCACCAGGTCGAGGGTCTCCACGAGCACCCCGGAGACCGTACGTCGCGTCGGCTGGGCGGCCCAGCCGGAGAAGCCGGTGCCGTCGTACGCGACGTCCAGCCGCAGCCGGGTGCGCTCGTCCACTCGTACCTCCGCCTCACGGGGTCGGGCCCGGCACCCCACGTGGGGTGCCGGGCCCGACGGTGGCCTGGATCAGGCCTTGTCGTTCTCGCCGGCCTCGTCGCTGTCCTCGCGGGCGGCGGCGGTGTCGCCGGACGCCGACACGGGCGCCTCGGCGTCCTGGTCGCCCGTGTTCGACTTCGGGGCCTCCTCGGCCGGGGCGAGCGCCTCGACCTTGTCCTGCTGCGCGGCCTTGCGGGCGGCGGTCTTCTTGTTCGCCTTCGGCTCGGCGACCTGAAGCTCCTCGACCAGCTCGATGATCGCCATCGGCGCGGCGTCACCCTTGCGCGGACCGGTCTTCACGATCCGGGTGTAGCCGCCGTTGCGGTTGGCGTACCGGGGCGCGATCTGGTCGAACAGGGCGTAGACCACGTCCTTGTCCTTGACGACGCCCAGCACCCGCCGGCGGGACGCCAGGTCGCCGCGCTTGGCCTTGGTGATGAGCTGCTCGGCCAGCGGACGCAGCCGCCGGGCCTTCGTCTCGGTGGTCTGGATCTTGCCGTGCTGGAACAGCGCGGTGGCCAGGTTGGCCAGCATCAGCCGTTCGTGCGCGGGGCTGCCGCCGAGGCGGGGGCCCTTGGTGGGCGTGGGCATGCTTGGTGCTCCTCAGGTGTGGCGGCAGCGCGGACTAGAGCTGCTCGGTCTCGCGGTAGTCGTCGGTGTCGTAGTCGGCCTCGCCGAAGGTGTCCACGACGTGCGCCGGGTCGAAGTTCGGGGCCGAGTCCTTCAGCCCCAGACCCATCCCGGCGAGCTTCATCTTGACCTCGTCGATCGACTTCTGACCGAAGTTGCGGATGTCGAGGAGGTCGGCCTCGGTACGCCCGATGAGCTCACCAACGGAGTTGATGCCCTCGCGCTTGAGGCAGTTGTAGGAGCGGACGGTCAGGTCCAGCTCCTCGATCGGCAGCGCCAGGTCCGCCGCGAGCTGGGCGTCCTGCGGGGACGGCCCGATGTCGATGCCCTCGGCGGTCTCGTCCAGCTCCCGGGCCAGACCGAACAGCTCCACCAGCGTCGAGCCGGCCGACGCCAGCGCGGTACGCGGGCCCATCGACGGCTTGGTCTCGACGTCGATGATCAGCCGGTCGAAGTCCGTCCGCTGCTCGACACGGGTCGCCTCGACGCGGTAGGTCACCTTGAGCACGGGCGAGTAGATCGAGTCGACCGGGATCCGGCCGATCTCGGCGCCGGCCTGCTTGTTCTGCGCCGCCGTGACGTAGCCGCGACCCCGCTCGACGGTCAGCTCCATGTCGAGCCGGCCCTTGCCGTTGAGGGTGGCGAGCTTCAGGTCGGGGTTGTGCACCGAAACGCCGGCCGGCGGCTGGATGTCACCCGCGGTCACGTCGCCCGGGCCCTGCTTGCGCAGGTACATGCTGACCGGCTCGTCGTGCTCGGAGCTGACGCAGAGCTCCTTGATGTTCATGACGAGCTCGACCACGTCCTCCTTGACACCGGGGATCGTGGTGAACTCGTGCAGCACACCGTCGATCTTGATCGAGGTGACCGCCGCACCCGGGATCGACGACAGCAGCGTACGCCGCAGCGAGTTGCCCAGGGTGTAGCCGAAGCCCGGCTCCAGCGGCTCGATGGTGAACCGGGACCGGGTCTCGTTGATCGACTCCTCGGAGAGGGTCGGTCGCTGGCTGATGAGCATGTCTTCTCTTCTCTTCCGGGGCGCCCGCCATATGACGCCCACGACAAACTGTTCCGGTGGCCCGCCCGTGTCGGGCGGGCCACCGCAACGAGCTCCGACTACTTGGAGTAGAGCTCGACGATCAGCTGCTCCTGGACCTGCGTGTCGATGACCTGGCGGGCCGGGAGCGAGTGCACGAGGATCTTCATCTGGCTGGGGATCGCCTCGAGCCACGCCGGAACCGACCGCGAGCCGGCCTCGGCCTGCGCCACGATGAACGGGGTGAGCTCCTTGCTCTTGCCCCGGACCTCGATGATGTCGTGCTCCTTGACGCGGTACGACGGGATGTCGACCTTCTTGCCGTTCACCGTGAAGTGACCGTGCTTGACCAGCTGACGGGCCATGTCCCGGGACTTGGCGTAGCCGGCCCGGTAGACCACGTTGTCCAGCCGCGACTCGAGGATCTGCAGGAGGACCTCACCGGTCTTGGCCTGCTTGGCCACGGCCTCCTCGTAGTAACCGCGGAACTGCTTCTCCAGCACGCCGTAGACACGGCGGGCCTTCTGCTTCTCACGGAGCTGGAGCAGGTACTCCGTCTCCTTCGTGCGGCCGCGGCCGTGCTGCCCGGGCGGGAACGGCCGGGACTCGAACGGGCACTTCGGGCCATCGCACTTGCTGCCCTTGAGGAACAGCTTCATCTTCTCCCGCCGGCAACGGCGGCAGTCAGCACCGGTGTAACGAGCCATCTCTCTCTAACCTCTCAGACCCGGCGACGCTTCGGCGGACGGCACCCGTTGTGCGGCTGCGGGGTCACGTCGGAGATCTGACCGACCTCCAGGCCCACGGCCTGCAGCGAACGGATGGCGGTCTCCCGGCCGGAGCCGGGGCCCTTGACGAACACGTCGACCTTGCGCATGCCGTGCTCCATCGCCCGGCGCGCGGCGGCCTCGGCGGCGAGCTGCGCGGCGAACGGGGTCGACTTGCGGGAGCCCTTGAAGCCCACCTGGCCCGCGGAGGCCCAGGAGATGACCGCACCGGTCGGGTCCGTGATGGACACGATGGTGTTGTTGAAGGTGCTCTTGATGTGCGCCTGCCCGTGGGCGACGTTCTTGCGTTCCTTGCGCCGGACCTTCTTGACAGCGGCTCCGGCACGAGCCTTCGGTGGCATAAGTCTGTGCGCTCCTATTTACTTCTTGCCGGGCTTCTTCTTGCCGGCCACGGTCCGCTTCGGGCCCTTGCGGGTCCGCGCGTTGGTCCGGGTCCGCTGGCCACGCACGGGCAGACCCCGGCGGTGCCGGATGCCGGCGTAGCAGCCGATCTCGACCTTGCGGCGGATGTCAGCGGCGACCTCGCGGCGCAGGTCGCCTTCAACCTTGTAGTTGGCCTCGATGTGGTCGCGGAGCTGGACCAGCTCCTCGTCCGTGAGGTCCCGGGCGCGCTTGTCCGGCGAGATGCCGGTGGCGGCGAGCGTCTCCAGGGCGCGGGTCCGACCCACGCCGAAGATGTAGGTGAGCGCGATCTCCATCCGCTTCTCGCGGGGGAGGTCGACGCCGACTAGACGTGCCATGTGCGGGCGTGCTCCTCGTGGTGTTCTGGCGGAGGTGTGGACCCGTCCCATCCCGCTACCGACCGTTCCTCCTCCGGCGTCGTGCGCCGGCGACCGGAAACGGTCGCTGCCCGAGCGGGCCCCGGCCTCCGACCGGGGGTCAACCACGAAGAGATACGCGACGCGCACCGCCCGCGGCTGGGACGAGCAATTGATTCGTTGTCTGGATCCGCGGCCCGGACCGATTACGACCGACCGTTGTCACACGGCCGGTCGGAACTGGTTCAGCCCTGGCGCTGCTTGTGGCGCGGGTCGGTGCAGATGACCATGACCCGGCCGTGCCGGCGGATGACCCGGCACTTGTTGCAGATCCTCTTGACGCTCGGCTTGACCTTCACGGTTGCCTTACTTCCCATCTGGCCCGACGACGCGCCGAGGCGCGACACCGGACGTCGAAGACGGACACGGGGACGTCCCGGCCGTCGTCAGGCTTACTTGTAGCGGTAGACGATGCGCCCGCGGGTCAGGTCGTACGGCGAGAGTTCGACGACGACCCGGTCCTCCGGCAGGATGCGGATGTAGTGCTGCCGCATCTTGCCGCTGATGTGAGCCAGCACCTTGTGGCCGTTCGCGAGCTCCACGCGGAACATTGCGTTCGGCAGGGGCTCGATGACCCGACCCTCGATCTCGATGGCTCCGTCTTTTTTCGGCATGTCCTCCGCTGTCCTGACGTCGGTTGCTCCGGACGGCCCACAACGTCTTACACGGGCGACTGATCAAGATCAGGATGCCCGCGCCAGCCGCGGCTCCGACTCCCACCGAAGCGCGGGGTGGGCATGCCGGAGTGGACGCTGTGCGCCGATCAGAAAGTGTACGCCCGCCTGCGGGCCGTCGCCAAACCGGCCACCCTCGGGAGCGTCGGACCACCCGAAAGGCGACAATCGGGCGTCCAGGTCACCCGCCCGGCGTTCCGGTCGGGCGGGCGCCTCGACCAGGAACGGGACAGGGCCCGCCGGCGTCGCGACCTCCCGCGCCGCGGGACGGCGGGCGCCGGCGGGTCGGTGGACGGGGGCCGTCCGCTTCCCGTACGCCCTCAGCGACCACTCGTCCGCGGGGGCGGCTCCGGCCGCCCCTCCTCGGGTCAGACGGCCGGCGAGTCGGCGGGCTGGCGGGAGGTGACGAGTTCGCCGAGCCGGGCCCGACCGCCGTCCGGCGCGGTCAGCACCCACACGCCGTCCGGGAGCAGCGCCATGGTGTGCTCGACGTGCACCGCCATCGACCGGTCCCGGGTGACCACGGTCCAGCCGTCGGAGAGCTCCACCGTCCGGGGCGAGCCCATCGTGATCATCGGCTCGATCGCCAGCGCCATGCCCGGCACCAGGCGGGGGCCCTTGCCCGGGCGTCCGTGGTTGAGCACGTGCGGGTCCTGGTGCATCTCGGTGCCGATGCCGTGGCCGCCGTAGCCGTCGACGATGCCGTACCGGCCACCCTTGCGGACGGCGTTCTCGACGGCGTGCGAGATGTCGGTGAGCCGGCCCTTGCCGCTGGCCGCCCCGCGGGCGGCGGCGGCGATGCCCGCCCACATGGCGTCCTCGGCCACCTCGGCCATCTTGAGCAGCGCCGGGTCGACCTCGCCCACGCCGACCGTGATCGCGGCGTCGCCGTGCCAGCCGTCGAGCACCGCGCCGCAGTCGATCGAGATCAGGTCCCCGTCGCGGAGCACCTGCTGCGGCGCCGGGATGGCGTGCACGACCTGCTCGTTCACCGACGAGCAGATCGATGCCGGGAAGCCGTGGTAGCCCTTGAACGAGGGGACGGCACCGGCCTCGCGGATGGTCGACTCGGCGATGGCGTCCAGGTCGGCGGTGCTGACCCCGGGGGCGACCGCCTCCCGCATCCGACGCAGCGCCTCGGCGACCACCAGCCCGGCGGCCCGCATCTTCTCGATCTGGTCAGGGGTCTTCAGCTGGATGTCCAGCTGGGGACGACGCATGGAGCCGTTACCTTTCGTTGCCGAAGCCGAAGAGCGGGGCACGTCGGACGTACCCCGCTCCTCGCACTCTATCCGCCGGAGCCCGGCGGGACGTCAGCCGCCGTACGACCGCAGGGCGTCGATGGCGCGGAGCGTGACGTCCTCCACCGGGCCGGTGGCGTCGATGCCCACCAGCTTGCCCTGGGCGCCGTAGTAGTCGACCAGCGGCGCGGTCTTGTCCGCGTACTCCCGCAGGCGGGTGGCGATGGTCTCCGGCTTGTCGTCGTCGCGCTGGAACAGCTCGGCGCCGCACCGGTCGCAGATGCCCTCGCGGGTGGTCGCGTCGAACTCGACGTGCCAGATCTTGCCGCAGCCCCGGCACGTACGCCGGCCGGAGAGCCGCCGGATCACCTCGTCGTCGTCGACGACGAGTTCCAGCACCAGGTCGAGCGCGGTGCCCAGGTCGGCGAGGAGCTTGTCCAGCGCGGCGGCCTGCGGCGTGGTGCGCGGGAAGCCGTCGAGCAGGAAGCCCTCGGCGGCGTCCGGCTCGGCGAGCCGGTCCCGCACCATGTTGATCGTGACCTCGTCGGGCACCAGCTCGCCGGCGTCCATGTAGCGCTTCGCCTCGATCCCCAGGGGCGTGCCCTGGGAGACGTTCGACCGGAAGATGTCACCGGTCGAGATCTTCGGGACCGAGAGGTGCGCGGCGATGAACTCGGCCTGCGTACCTTTGCCCGCACCCGGCGGGCCAACCAGAACGAGTCTCATCTACCGCAGGAACCCTTCGTAGTTCCGCTGCATGAGTTGGCTCTCGATCTGCTTGGTGGTCTCCAGACCGACGCCGACCATGATCAGGACAGCGGTGCCGCCGAACGGGAAGTTCAGGTACTGCTGCTTGTCCAGCCAGATGAAGAAGAAGTTCGGCAGGATCGAGATGATGCCCAGGTAGAGGGCGCCCGGCAGGGTGATCCGGCTGAGGATGAAGTCGAGGTAGTCGGCGGTCGGCTTGCCGGGGCGGATGCCCGGCACGAAGCCGCCGTACTTCTTCATGTTGTCCGCGACCTCGGTCGGGTTGAACGTGATCGAGACGTAGAAGTACGTGAAGAAGATGATCAGCAGGAAGTAGACCGAGATGTAGATCGGGCTGGTCGGGTCGACCAGGTTGTTCTGGATCCACGCCTGGGTCTTGCCCGGGTTGGTCTGGTCGAAGAACTGCAGCGCCAGCTGGGGCAGGTAGAGCAGCGACGAGCCGAAGATGACCGGGATGACACCCGCCTGGTTGACCTTCAGCGGGATGTAGGTCGAGGTGCCGCCGTACATGCGCCGGCCGATCATCCGCTTGGCGTACTGCACCGGGATCCGGCGCTGCGCCTGCTCGATGAAGGTGACCGCGGTGATGACCACCAGGACCAGCGCGATGACGAGGATGAACTTGCCCCAGCCGCCGGTCTGCTTGATCTGCCAGCCCTCGCTGGGGAGCCGAGCCGCGATCGAGGTGAAGATCAGGACGGACATGCCGTTGCCGACGCCCCGGTCGGTGATCAGCTCACCGAGCCACATCACCACGCCGGTGCCGGCGGTCATCGTCATGACGAGGAGGGACAGCGTCAGCCAGTCCGGGATCCCGGTGCCCTCGGGGATGATCGGGAACTGGTCGCACTGGTTCTGGAACAGCTGCCCGGAGCGGGCCAGCGCCACGAACGCCGACGCCTGGAGGACGCCCAGGCCCAGCGTCAGGTAGCGGGTGTACTGGGTGATCTTCGCCTGGCCGGCCTGGCCCTCCTTGCGGAGCTGCTCGAGCCGCGGGATGACCACGGTCAGCAGCTGCAGGATGATCGACGCGGTGATGTAGGGCATGATGCCCAGCGCGAAGACCGAGAGCTGCAGCAGCGCGCCGCCGGAGAAGAGGTTGAGCAGGTTGAGGACCCCGGTGGAGCCGTTCTCCAGGGTGTCGAGGCACTTCTGCACGTTGCCGTACGAGACACCCGGGCTGGGCAGCGTAGCCCCGAGCCGGTAGACCGCGATGATGCCTACTGTGAACAGCAGCTTCTTGCGCAGGTCAGGCGTACGGAACGCACTGAGAAAGGCGGACAGCAACTTCTTCCTCCTGCGCGCGGCGGGCCGCCGGTGAACCCGGGCGGGTCGGGGTGGGTGCCGGGCGAGTGCCCGATATCCATAGCTGGGAAGGGACTCTAACAGCCCGATCCCCGTCCGGGCAGATGTGCCCGGCTACATAAACCGAATCCGATGTTACCCGGCGCACACGTGCCGGGGAGACCATGGCGCCCGCCCAGTTGGGACAACTGAGCGGGCGCCATGTGTCGTACAGCTCTTACAGCTCGGTGACGGTGCCACCGGCGGCGGCGATCTTCTCCTTGGCCGACGCGCTGAACGCGTGCGCCGACACCTGGAGGGCGACCCCGCCGAGGTCCCCGGTGCCGAGGACCTTGACCGGCTGGCCCTTGCGGACCGCGCCGGCCTCGACGAGCTCCAGCGGGCCGACCTGGCCGCCGTTCGGGAACAGCTCGGCGAGCCGGTCCAGGTTGACCACCTGGAAGACCACCTTGAACTTGTTCTTGAAGCCCTTCATCTTCGGCAGGCGCATGTGGATGGGCATCTGCCCACCCTCGAACGCCGCCGAGATGTTCTTGCGGGCCTTGGAACCCTTGGTACCGCGACCGGCGGTCTTGCCCTTCGAGCCCTCACCGCGACCCACGCGGGTCTTCGCGGTCTTGGCACCGGGCGCCGGGCGCAGGTGGTGGACCTTGATCGTCATTACTCGACCTCCTCGACCTTCACGAGGTGGTTGACCGCGAAGATCATGCCGCGGATCTCCGGACGGTCCTCCTTGACCACCACGTCGTTGATCCGCTTGAGACCGAGCGAGCGCAGCGAGTCACGCTGGTTCTGCTTGGTCCCGATCTCGGACCGGACCTGGGTGACCTTCAGGCGAGCCATCAGGAAGCCACCCCCGCCCGCGACGCCAGCATGGCGGCCGGCGCGACGTCCTCGACCGGCAGGCCACGACGGGCGGCGACGGCCTCGGGGGACTCGAGCCCCTTCAGCGCCGCCACCGTGGCGTGCACGATGTTGATCGGGTTCGACGAGCCGAGGCTCTTGGAGAGCACGTCGTGGATACCCGCGCACTCCAGCACGGCACGCACCGGACCACCGGCGATGACACCCGTACCGGCCGAGGCCGGCTTGAGCAGCACCACGCCGGCGGCGTCCTCGCCCTGCACCGGGTGCGGGATCGAGGCGCCGATCCGCGGCACCTTGAAGAAGTGCTTCTTGGCCTCCTCGACACCCTTGGCGATCGCCGCGGGCACCTCCTTGGCCTTTCCGTAGCCCACACCGACGGTGCCGTCGCCGTCGCCCACGATCACCAGGGCGGTGAAGCTGAAGCGACGACCACCCTTCACGACCTTGGCGACGCGGTTGATCGCGACGACCCGCTCGAGGTGCGGGGTCTTCTCGACGGGCGCGTTTCCGCGGCCGCCCTCACGGCGGTTGTCGCGGCGACCACCCTCGTTGCCACCGGACCCGCCGCCACGGCGCTGTTGACCTGGCATCAGCAGCCTTCCTTCTCTCTCGTGACGGGGTTTCTAGAACTCGAGCCCGGCTTCGCGGGCGGCGTCGGCAAGCGCGGCGACCCGCCCCGCGTACCGGTTGCCACCGCGGTCGAAGACGACCTTGGAGATGCCGGCGGCCTTGGCCCGCTCGGCGAGCAGGGCGCCGACCTTGCCGGCCAGGGCGCTCTTGTCGCCCTCCGAGCCGCGCAGCGAGGCGTCCAGGGTCGAGGCCGACGCCAGGGTGTGACCCTTGGTGTCGTCCACGATCTGGGCGACGATGTGCCGCAGGGAGCGGGTGACCACGAGGCGGGGACGCTCGGCGGTGCCGCTGATGTTCTTGCGGACCCGGAAGTGCCGGCGCGCACGCCCGACGGCACGCTTGGCGGCGACGCCGCGGCGGCGCTTGAGCAGCGTGGCGCTCACTTCTTACCTGCCTTTCCAGCCTTGCGGCGGATGACCTCGCCCTGGTACTTCACGCCCTTGCCCTTGTAGGGCTCCGGCGGGCGGATCTTCCGGATGTTGGCGGCAACCTCACCGACGAGCTGCTTGTCGATGCCGGCCACGTGGAACAGCGTCGGCTTCTCCACCGTGAAGGTGATGCCGTCCGGCGCCGGAACCAGCACGGGGTGCGAGAACCCGAGCGCGAACTCCAGGTCCTTGCCCTTGGCGGTCACGCGGTAACCGGTGCCGGCGATCTCCAGGCTCTTGCGGTAGCCCTCGGTGACGCCGACGATCATGTTGGCGACCAGGGTACGGCTGAGGCCGTGCAGTTCCTTGGCCTTGCGCTCGTCGTTCGGGCGGTTGACGTTCAGCTGCCCGTCCTCGGCCCGGTCGATCGTGATCGGCTCGGCCAGGGTGTGCGAGAGCTCGCCCTTCGGGCCCTTGACCTTGACGGTCTGCCCGTCGATCGTGATGTCGACGCCGGCTGGCACCGGGATCGACTTACGTCCAATACGCGACATTTCTACCTGTCTCCCGTTACCAGACGAAGGCGAGGACTTCCCCGCCAACGCTCCGCTTGCGGGCCTGCCGGTCGGTGAGCAGCCCCTGGGACGTCGAAATGATCGCCACGCCCAGCCCGCCGAGCACCCGCGGGAGCCCGTCCGACTTGGCGTAAACCCGCAGACCGGGCTTGGACACGCGCTTGATGCCGGCCAGGCTCCGCTCCCGGTTCTGGCCGTACTTCAGCTCGACGACCAGTCGCTTGCCGACGGCGCCCTCCTCGGGCTCCTCGACCGACCAGGTGGCGATGTAACCCTCGGCCTTGAGGACCTCGGCGATGTTCGCCTTGATCTTCGAGTAGGGCATCGTCACCCGGTCGTGGTACGCCTGGTTGGCGTTACGCAGACGCGTGAGCATGTCTGCGATCGGGTCGGTCATCGTCATGGAATTCGTCAGCCTTTCTCGCCGGGGTTCCCGGGGCGGTGAGCCCCGGGCCTACGGCGAAGAGCAATAGCTATTACCAGGAAGCCTTGGACACGCCGGGCAGCTCACCGCGGTGGGCCATCTCCCGGATGCACACCCGGCAGAGACCGAACTTGCGGTAGACCGCCTTGGGACGCCCGCACCGCTGGCAGCGGGTGTACGCGCGAACCGAGAACTTCGGCTTCGCGGCCGCCTTGAGGATCAGCGCCTTCTTGGCCATCTCAGTTCTCCTTGAACGGGAAGCCCAGGAGCTTGAGCAGCGCCCGGCCCTCGTCGTCGGTCGTGGCGGTGGTGACCACCGTGATGTCCATGCCCCGCTGCCGATCGATCTTGTCCTGGTCGATCTCGTGGAACACCGACTGCTCGGTCAGACCGAACGTGTAGTTGCCGTGCCCGTCGAGCTTGCGCCCGTCGAGACCGCGGAAGTCGCGGATACGCGGCAGCGCGATCGACAGCAGCCGGTCCAGGAACTCCCACATCCGGTCGCCGCGGAGGGTCACCTTCGCGCCGATCGGCATGCCCTCGCGGAGCTTGAACTGCGCGATGGACTTGGTCGCCCGCCGCACCTGCGGCTTCTGGCCGGTGATGGTGGCCAGGTCCCGGACGGCGCCGTCGATCAGCTTGGCGTCCCGGGCGGCCTCGCCGACACCCATGTTGACGACGATCTTGACCAGCCGCGGCACCTGCATCGGGTTGCCGTACTTGTGCTGCTCCTGCAGCTGGGCCACGATCTCGTTGCGGTACCGCTCCTTGAGGCGCGGCATGGTCTTGGTTTCGGTAGCCGTGGTCATCACAGGTCCTTACCGGTGCTACGCGCGATGCGGACCTTCTGGCCGTTTTCGTCGATCCGGTAACCGACGCGGGTCGGCTTGCCGTCGGAGTCCAGGACCTGCACGTTCGAGACGTGGATCGGGGCCTCCTGGGTGACGATGCCACCGGTCTTGGCGCCACGCTGGGTGGTGCTGATGCGGGTGTGCTTCTTGACCCGGTTCACGCCCTCGACCAGGACCTTGTCCTGCCGCGGGTAGGCCGCGATGACCTTGCCCTTGGCACCCTTGTCCTTGCCGGCGATGACGACGACCGTGTCGCCCTTCTTGACCTTCACGGTCACAACACCTCCGGCGCGAGAGAGATGATCTTCATGAACCGCTTGTCCCGCAGCTCCCGACCCACCGGGCCGAAGATACGGGTGCCGCGCGGGTCCCCGCCGTCCTTGATGATGACGGCGGCGTTCTCGTCGAAGCGGATGTACGAACCGTCCGGCCGCCGCTTCTCCTTGGCGGTGCGAACGACGACAGCCTTGACGACATCGCCCTTCTTCACACCGGCACCCGGGATCGCGTCCTTGACGGTGGCCACGATGACGTCGCCGATGCTCGCGTAGCGCCGACCGGAGCCACCGAGAACCCGGATGCACAGGATCTCCCGAGCACCCGTGTTGTCGGCGACGCGCAGTCGCGACTCCTGCTGAATCACGTCTATCTCCTATGTCTGCCGGTTCTCCGGCCGCGCGAGGCGGCCGGAGCCTGGCGGAACCCGCGCCCGACTGACGCCGGGCGAGCTTGAGCCTTCGCTACTTGGCCTTTTCCAGGATCTCCACGAGCCGCCACCGCTTGGTGGCGGACAGCGGCCGGGTCTCCATGATCAGGACCCGGTCACCGATGCCGGCGGTGTTCTGCTCGTCGTGCACCTTCAGCTTGCTGGTACGGCGCATGATCTTGCCGTACAGCGCGTGCTTGACCCGGTCCTCGACCTCGACGACGACGGTCTTTTCCATCTTGTCGCTGACCACGAGGCCCTCACGCACCTTGCGGCGGGCCCGCGCGGCGGCGGTGGTGTTCTCGCTCATGATGCAGTCACCTCAGTCGGCGCGGCCGAGAGACCCAGCTCGCGCTCACGCATGATCGTGTAGATCCGGGCGATCTCCCGACGGATGACCTGCAGCCGCCGGTTGTTGTCCAGCTGCCCGGTTGCGGCCTGCACGCGGAGGTTGAACAGCTCCGCCTTGGCCTCGCGCAGCTTCGTGACCAGCTCCTCCTCGGAGAGCTCACGCAGCTCGGAGGCCTTAACGCCCGCTGCCATCAGGATTCACCCACTTCGCGCGTAACAATGCGGCACTTCATCGGGAGCTTGTGGATCGCGCGACGCATCGCCTCTCGCGCGATCTGCTCGTTGGGGAAGGACATCTCGAAGAGGACCCGCCCCGGCTTCACGTTGGCGACCCACCACTCGGGCGAACCCTTACCGGAACCCATCCGGGTCTCGGCCGGCTTCTTGGTGAGGGCCTGGTCCGGGAAGATCGTGATCCAGACCTTGCCACCACGCTTGATGTGGCGGGTCATCGCGATACGGGCCGACTCGATCTGGCGGTTGGTCACGTACGCCGGCTCGAGAGCCTGGATCCCGAACTCGCCGAACACCACCCGGTTACCACCCTTGGACGCGCCGTGGCGGTCCGGGTGGTGCGGCTTGCGGAAGCCCTTCGGGGGCTTGCGCGGCATCAGCATCTGTCAGCCCTCCTGCTGCGTTTCTGCCGCGGCGGAGACGGCGGCGGGATCCACCGCGTCACCACTCGGCGTCTCGGCCTGCTGCGCGATGGTGGTCGCGGCGGCCCGGCCGGTCTCGGTGCCGCCGGCGGTCGTGCCGGACGAGCCGGACCGACCACGGCGCGGCCGCTCGGGGCGGTCGCCGCGCTCACGGCGCGGGCGCGACGGAGCCTCGGCCGGGGTCTCCCGACCCGGCACCGCGTCGCCCTTGTAGATCCAGACCTTCACGCCGATCCGGCCGAAGGTGGTACGGGCCTCGAAGAAGCCGTACTCGATGTTGGCCCGCAGCGTGTGCAGCGGGACCCGGCCCTCGCGGTAGAACTCGGTCCGGCTCATCTCGGCGCCGCCGAGACGGCCCGAGACCTGGACCCGGATGCCCTTGCAGACCGGGTTCTTCATCGCGGACTGCATGGCCTTGCGCATCGCCCGACGGAAGCTGACCCGGCTGGACAGCTGCTCGGCGACGCCCTGGGCGACGAGCTGCGCGTCCGACTCGGGGCTCTTCACCTCGATGATGTTCAGCTGGACCTGCTTGCCGGTCAGCTTCTCGAGCTCGCCACGGATCCGGTCGGCCTCCGCACCCTTGCGGCCGATGACGATGCCCGGCCGGGCGGTGTGGATGTCGACGCGGACCCGGTCCCGGGTGCGCTCGATGTCGACCTTGGAGATGCCGGCACGCTCGAGGCCCTTGGACATCATGCGGCGGATCTTGACGTCCTCGCCGATGTAGTCCTTGTAGAGCTTGTCCGCGAACCAGCGGGACTTCCAGTCGGTCGAGATGCCGAGCCGGAACCCGTGCGGGTGAACCTTCTGACCCATTACTCGGCGCCCTCCGTCTTGCTCTGCGTCTCAGCCGGCTCCGCCTGCTTCGCCGGGGCCGCCTTCTTCGCCGCGGCCTTCTTCGGCGCGGCCGGCGCCACGGCCTCGACCGCGACGGTGATGTGGCAGGTGCGCTTGCGGATCCGGTACGCCCGGCCCTGCGCCCGCGGCTGGAACCGCTTCATGGTCGGGCCCTCGTCCACGTACGCCTCGCTGACGAGCAGCGCGTCGGGGTCCAGCCGCTCGTTGTTCTCCGCGTTGGCGATCGCGCTCGCGAGCACCTTGTACACCTGCTCGCTCGCAGCCTGCGGCGCGAACTGCAGCACCGTGAGCGCCTCCTTCGCGGGCAGGCCGCGGACGAGGTTGACCACCCGGCGCGCCTTCATCGGCGAGATGCGCACGTGCCGCGCAACCGCCCGCGCGCCCGGAAGCACCGGAGCGTCGCCCTTTCCTGGCATCGCTGTAACCCCTTGTTCCTCTATCCGTATGCCCGCGGCGTCAGCGCCGACGGCTCTTCCGGTCGTCCTTCTCGTGACCCTTGAACGTGCGGGTCAGCGCGAACTCGCCGAGCTTGTGCCCGACCATCGCCTCGGTCACGAACACCGGGACGTGCTTGCGTCCGTCGTGCACGGCGATCGTGTGACCCAGCATCTCCGGGATGATCGTCGAGCGCCGCGACCAGGTCTTGATGACGTTCTTCGAGCCCTTGTCGTTCTGCGTCTCCACCTTCTTGAGCAGGTGGTCGTCGACGAACGGGCCCTTCTTCAGGCTGCGAGGCATGTCTTATCTCCCTCAGCCGCGCTTACGCGTGGCGTAGCGGCGGCGGACGATCAGCCGGTCACTCGGCTGGCCCTTACGACGGGTGCGGCCCTCGGGCTTACCCTGCGGGTTGACCGGGTGGCGACCGCCGGAGGTCTTACCCTCACCACCACCGTGCGGGTGGTCGACCGGGTTCATCGCGACACCACGGACGGTCGGGCGCTTGCCCTTCCACCGCATACGGCCGGCCTTGCCCCAGTTGATGTTCGACTGGTCGGCGTTGCCGATCTCGCCGATGCTGGCGCGGCAGCGGACGTCGACCCGCCGGATCTCACCGGACGGCATGCGCAGGGTCGCGTACGCGCCCTCGCGGCCGAGCAGCTGGATGCCGACGCCGGCCGAGCGGGCCAGCTTGGCGCCGCCGCCCGGGCGCAGCTCCACGTTGTGGATGGTGGTACCGACCGGGATGTTGCGCAGCGGCAGGTTGTTGCCCGGCTTGATGTCGGCGCCCGGACCGGACTCGACCGCGTCGCCCTGCTTCAGGTCCTTCGGCGCGAGGATGTAGCGCTTCTCGCCGTCGGCGTAGTGCAGCAGCGCGATGCGCGCGGTGCGGTTCGGGTCGTACTCGATGTGGGCGACCTTCGCCGGCACGCCGTCCTTGTCGACCCGCTTGAAGTCGATCAGACGGTACTGGCGCTTGTGACCGCCACCGTGGTGCCGCGTGGTGATCCGGCCGTGGGCGTTGCGTCCGCCCTTCTTCGGCAGCGGAGCCAGCAGCGACTTCTCGGGCGTCGACCGGGTGATCTCGGCGAAGTCGGCGACGCTCGAGCCACGCCGGCCCGGCGTCGTCGGCTTGTACTTACGGATAGCCATTGTCTACACCCCTCAGCTGACCGGGCCGCCGAAGGCCTCGATACGGTCACCGTCAGCCAGCTTCACCATCGCCCGCTTGGTGTCCTTGCGCTTGCCGAACCCGGTGCGGGTCCGCTTGCGCTTGCCCTCGCGGTTGAGCGTGTTGACCGTCAGGACGCGGACGTTGAAGATCTGCTGGATAGCGATCTTGATCTCGGTCTTGTTCGCGTCCGGGTGCACCAGGAAGGTGTACCAGTTGCGGTTCAGCTCGCTGTAGCTCTTCTCCGAGACGACCGGCGCCACGATGATGTCGCGCGGGTCGGCGATCGTGCTCACTTGCCACCCTCCTCGGTGGTCTCGGCGGGAACACCGAGGAACTCGTCCAGGGCGTCCTTCGTGAAGACCACGTCGTCGGCCACCAGCACGTCGTACGTGTTGAGCTGGCCGGCTTCGATCAGGTGCACCCGCGGCTCGTTGCGCAGCGACACCCAGTTCAGCTCGTCGGTGCTGCTCAGCACGACCAGCACCCGGCGGGCGTCGGTCAGCTTGGCCAGCGTGGCCAGGGCGGCCTTGGTCGACGGCTTCTCGCCCGAGACGAACGCCTCGACGACGTGCACCTGCCCGGCGCGGGCCCGGTCCGACAGGGCGCCACGCAGGGCGGCGGCCTTCATCTTCTTCGGGGTGCGCTGGCTGTAGTCGCGCGGCACGGGACCGTGCACCACGCCACCGCCGGCGAACTGCGGCGCGCGGATCGAGCCCTGCCGGGCACGGCCGGTGCCCTTCTGCTTGTACGGCTTCTTGCCGCCACCGGCGACCTCGCCGCGGGTCTTGGCCTTGTGCGTGCCCTGCCGGGCCGCCGCGAGCTGGGCCACCACGACCTGGTGCATCAGCGCGACGTTGGCCTGGACGTCGAAGATGTCGGCGGGCAGCTCGACGGAGCCGCTCTTGTTGCCTTCGACGGAGAGGACGTCAACGGTGGTCACTTGGCCACACCGCCCTTCTTCACCTTGGTCTTGGCCGCGGTGCGGACCAGGACCAGCGCGCCCTTGGGGCCGGGAATGGCGCCGCGGACGAGCAGGAGGTTGTTCTCGGTGTCGACCGCCTGGACGGTCAGGTTCTGGACGGTGTAGCGCACGCCACCCATCCGGCCGGCCATCCGGGTGCCCTTGAAGACACGACCCGGGGTGGCGCAGGCGCCGATGGAGCCCGGCGAGCGGTGCTTGCGCTCGACACCGTGGCTGGCGCGCAGACCGTGGAAGCCGTGACGCTTCATCGGGCCGGCGTAGCCCTTGCCCTTGGTCTTGCCGGTCACGTCGATCGAGACACCGGCCGGGAACTCCTCGACCGTGATCTCCTGGCCGAGCGAGTACTCCGCCGCGTCGGCGGTGCGCAGCTCGACGATGTGCCGGCGCGGCGCGACGTCGGCCTTCGCGTAGTGCCCGCTGATCGGCTTCTTGACCTTGCGCGGGTCGATCGTGCCGTACGCCAGCTGGACCGCGGAGTAACCGTCCTTCTCGGCGCTACGAACCTGGCTGATGACGCACGGGCCGGCCTGAACCACGGTCACCGGGACAACGCGGTTGTTGTCCCAGACCTGGGTCATGCCGAGCTTTGCGCCCAGGATCCCCTTGACTTGCCTGTCCATTTGTCCGGTCCCTACAGCTTGATCTCGATGTCGACGCCAGCCGGCAGGTCGAGGCGCATGAGCGAGTCGACCGTCTTCGGGGTCGGGTCGATGATGTCGATCAGCCGCTTGTGCGTGCGCATCTCGAAGTGCTCGCGCGAGTCCTTGTACTTGTGCGGCGAGCGGATAACGCAGAAACGGTTGATCTCCGTGGGCAGCGGCACCGGGCCTGCGACCTGCGCCCCGGTACGCGTCACCGTCTCGACGATCTTCCGAGCCGAGGAGTCGACGACCTCGTGGTCATAGGCCTTGAGCCGGATGCGGATCTTCTGTCCCGCCATGGTGGCTTCTGTTCCTTCTCTCGATGCCGCTGTGTTGCGGGCGCCTGTACCGGCTGGTACAGGCCCACTTCGCCGACCCCCGCGGTCGGGCGTGTCGCGCCCTCGGGCCAGGCTCCGCCCCGGGACTCCGGAGCGATTCTGACCGCGCGGTGGGTCAAGGCGTCGATCGCACTACCGCGACCTGAACGCCGTGCGAGGGTGGTTGGCGGACGGGCCGCCAACCACCCTACGCCCGACTGTCCTGCAGCCCGGAGGTTCGACGAAAGCCGAACACGGGCAGCGAACTGTCGTTACGCAACCTGACTAGTATGCCGCACGACCGGCGGCGGGTCTAATCGGGGTTACCTAGCTCACTTGATGATCTTGGTGACGAACCCGGCGCCGACGGTGCGGCCACCCTCGCGGATCGCGAACTTGAGGTTCTCCTCCATGGCGATGGGCTGGATCAGCTTCACCGTCATGGTGGTGTTGTCACCCGGCATGACCATCTCGGTGCCCTCGGGGAGCGTGACGACACCGGTGACGTCCGTGGTCCGGAAGTAGAACTGCGGACGGTAGTTCTGGAAGAACGGGGTGTGCCGGCCGCCCTCCTCCTTGGAGAGGATGTAGACCGTCGCCTCGAACTCCGTGTGCGGGGTCGTGGTGCCCGGCTTGATGACGACCATGCCGCGCTCGACGTCCTCGCGCTTGATGCCACGCAGCAGCAGACCGACGTTCTCGCCCGCGCGGGCCTCGTCGAGCAGCTTGCGGAACATCTCGATGCCGGTGCAGGTGGTCTTCATCGACTTCTCGCGGATGCCGACGATCTCCACCTCCTCGTTCGGCTTGAGCACGCCGCGCTCCGCGCGACCGGTGACGACGGTGCCGCGACCGGTGATCGTGAAGACGTCCTCGATCGGCATCAGGAACGGCTTCTCGGTCTCGCGCTGCGGCTGCGGGATCGCGTTGTCGACAGCCGTCATCAGGTCCAGCAGCTTGCCGGTCCACTCGGGGTCACCCTCGAGGGCCTTCAGCGCCGAGACCCGGACGACCGGCAGGTCGTCACCCGGGTACTCCTGCGACGAGAGCAGCTCGCGGACCTCGAGCTCGACGAGTTCCAGGAGCTCCTCGTCGTCGACCATGTCGCTCTTGTTGAGCGCCACGACGATGTACGGCACGCCGACCTGGCGGGCCAGCAGCACGTGCTCACGGGTCTGCGGCATCGGGCCGTCGGTCGCCGCGACCACCAGGATCGCGCCGTCCATCTGCGCGGCACCGGTGATCATGTTCTTGATGTAGTCGGCGTGACCGGGGCAGTCGACGTGTGCGTAGTGCCGCGCCTCGGTCTGGTACTCGACGTGCGAGATGGAGATCGTGATGCCGCGGGCCTTCTCCTCCGGCGCCTTGTCGATCGCGTCGAACGGCGTGTACGGGTTGAGGTCCGGGAACTGGTCGTGCAGGACCTTGGTGATGGCCGCCGTCAGCGTCGTCTTACCGTGGTCGATGTGACCAATGGTGCCGATGTTGACGTGCGGCTTAGTCCGCTCGAACTTCGCCTTCGCCACTGGTGTCCTCCTGTGGACTTCTTGGTTCGTTCGCCCCGGCGCGCCGGTCGGCGCTTAGGACTCTGTCGACAGCCTTTCCGGCCTGGCGGCCGGAGAGCTTTGGTGGGTTCTGCGGCGATGAAGCCTACAGGCCCGGTCTCACGCATCCCGACCGAGGTGGCCGCGGGCGGGGAGCACCCTCCCGCGACCGCCCCGGATCATCGGAGCACGTCAGGTGAGGTCACTCACCCGTCGCCTTGGCGATGATCTCCTTCGCGACCGAGGCCGGAACCTCGGCGTAGGAGTCGAACTGCATGCTGTAGCTAGCCCGGCCCTGGGTCTTCGACCGCAGGTCGCCGACGTAGCCGAACATCTCCGACAACGGCACCAGGGCCCGGACGACGCGGGCGCCGCTGCGCTCCTCCATCGCCTGGATGATGCCACGGCGGGAGTTGAGGTCGCCGATGACGTCACCCATGTTCTCCTCGGGAGTGGTGACCTCAACGGCCATCATCGGCTCGAGCAGCGCGGGGTCGGCCTTGCGGGCCGCCTCCTTCATCGCCATCGAGCCGGCGATCTTGAATGCCATTTCCGACGAGTCGACCTCGTGGTACTGGCCGTCCACCAGGGTGAGCTTGACGCCCACCAGGGGGAAGCCGGCGAGGATGCCGTACTGCATGGCGTCCTGCGCGCCCGCGTCCACCGACGGGATGAACTCCCGGGGGATGCGGCCACCGGTCACGGCGTTGGCGAACTCGTAGGTCGGGGCGTCGTTGCCCAGCGGCAGCGGCTCCAGGCTGATGATCACCCGGGCGTACTGGCCGGAACCACCGGTCTGCTTCTTGTGGGTGTACTCGACCTTCTCCACCTTGCGGCGGATGGTCTCGCGGTACGCCACCTGCGGCTTACCGATGTTCGCCTCGACGTTGAACTCGCGGCGCATCCGGTCGACCAGGATGTCCAGGTGCAGCTCGCCCATGCCGGAGATGACCGTCTGGCCGGTCTGGTCGTCCAGCTTGACGCGGAAGGTCGGGTCCTCCTCGGCCAGCCGCTGGATGGCGGTGCTGAGCTTCTCCTGGTCGGCCTTGGTCTTCGGCTCGATGGCGACCTCGATGACCGGCTCCGGGAAGGTCATCGACTCCAGGATGACCGGGTTCGCCGGGTCGCACAGGGTGTCACCGGTGGTGGTCTGCTTGAGACCCTGCACCGCGATGATGTCGCCGGCCTGGGCCGAGCTGCGCTCTTCCCGCTTGTTGGCGTGCATCTGGTAGATCTTGCCGATCCGCTCCTTGCGGTCCTTGGTGGAGTTGACCACCTGGGAGCCGGACTCGAGCGTGCCGGAGTAGAGCCGGACGTAGGTGAGCTTGCCGAGGTGCTTGTCCGTCTGGATCTTGAAGGCGAGGCCCGAGAACGGCTCCGACTTGGACGGCTTGCGCTGCATCGGCGTCTCGCCGTCGGTGGCCGTGCCCTCGATCGCCGGGATGTCCAGCGGCGACGGCAGGTACGCGACGACGGCGTCGAGCATCGGCTGGATGCCCTTGTTCTTGAAGGCGGTGCCGGTGAGGACCGGGTTGGCCTTGCCGCCGATGGTGGCCCGACGGATGGCGGCCTTGATCTCCTCGACGGAGATCTCCTCGCCCTCCAGGTACTTCTCCATCACCGCGTCGTCGACGTCGGCCAGGGTCTCCATCAGCTTCTCGCGCCACTCGGCGGCCGAGTCGGCGAGGTCGGCCGGGATGTCCTCGACCGTGTAGTCCTCACCCTTCTGGGTCTCGCCGCGCCAGGTGAGCGCCCGCATCTCGATAAGGTCGACCACGCCGATGAAGTCGGACTCGGCGCCGATCGGGATCTGGAGCACGAGCGGGGTGGCGTTGAGCCGGTCGATCATCATCTGCACGCAGCGGAAGAAGTCGGCGCCGGTCCGGTCGAGCTTGTTGACGAAGCACATCCGGGGGACGTTGTACTTGTCCGCCTGCCGCCAGACGTTCTCCGTCTGGGGCTCCACGCCGGCGACACCGTCGTAGACCGCGACCGCACCGTCCAGCACCCGCAGCGACCGCTCGACCTCGACCGTGAAGTCGACGTGGCCGGGCGTGTCGATGATCTGGATCGTGTGGCCCTTCCACTCGCACTTGGTGGCGGCGGAGGTGATGGTGATACCGCGCTCCTGCTCCTGTTCCATCCAGTCCATCACGGCGCCACCCTCGTGGGTTTCGCCGATCTTGTACGTGATACCGGTGTAGAACAGGATCCGCTCGGTGGTGGTGGTCTTACCAGCATCGATGTGGGCCATGATGCCGATGTTGCGTACGTTGGCGAGCGCGTCTGCGGCGGCCACTTCAATCCCTACTTATCGTCGTCTCGACACAACTGGTGGCGGTTCCGGCGTCACGCGGACGCCGGAACCAGGGTGTTACCAGCGGTAGTGCGCGAAGGCCTTGTTGGACTCAGCCATCTTGTGCGTGTCCTCGCGCCGCTTGACGGCGGCACCGAGGCCGTTGCTCGCGTCCAGCAGCTCGTTCATCAGCCGCTCGACCATGGTCTTCTCGCGACGGGCGCGGGAGTAGGTGACCAGCCAGCGCAGGCCCAGGGTGGTCGCCCGGGCCGGGCGGACCTCGACCGGGACCTGGTAGGTGGCGCCACCGACCCGGCGGCTGCGCACCTCGAGGGTCGGCTTGACGTTGTCCATCGCCCGCTTGAGGGTGACGACCGGGTCGGTGCCGGACTTCTCGCGGCAGCCCTCGAGGGCCGCGTAGACGATGCGCTCGGCGAGCTGGCGCTTGCCGCGCAGCAGGATCTTGTTCACCAGCTGGGTGACCAGCGGCGAGTTGTACACCGGGTCAGCGACCAGCGGCTTCCGCGGAGCGGGTCCCTTACGCGGCATCTCAGCTCTTCTCCTTCTTCGCGCCGTAACGGCTGCGAGCCTGCTTGCGGTTGCGGACACCCTGGGTGTCCAGCGAGCCGCGAACGATCTTGTACCGCACGCCCGGGAGGTCCTTCACACGGCCGCCGCGGACGAGCACGATCGAGTGCTCCTGCAGGTTGTGGCCGACGCCCGGGATGTAGGCGGTCACCTCGATCTGGCTGCTGAGCTTGACACGAGCGACCTTGCGGAGCGCCGAGTTCGGCTTCTTCGGGGTGGTGGTGTACACGCGGGTGCACACACCGCGACGCTGGGGAGACCCCTTGAGCGCCGGGGTCTTGGTCTTGGTCGTCTTGGCCTGACGGCCCTTTCGGACCAGCTGCTGAATGGTGGGCACCGGGCTTCTCCGCTCCCTTCGGCCGCTGTGTGGCGGCCGCGCCTTCTGCCGTAGCCGACCTGATGACCGGCTCTCCTACATTCCGACCAGGGCCACCTCGCGGAGGTCCCGGCACCCGCGGTCGGGCGTGTCGCCCAGCTCACGGTCCCGGCGTCGGCGCTCGCGCGTGTCGACCGGGGTCTTTCACCGGCACACGGCAGGCCGCGCGTCGGATCTTTGGCTTTGTCGTGCTCCCACGCGATCTCCGGATCGCCGGATCCAGCGCACGCACGAGTCGCCCGGGCTTGCCCGGGCACAAGGGGAAAGAGTACCTACCACAACCGCACAGGTCAAAACGGAGTGGCCGGCGTAGCGTCTCACCCGCCCGCCGATCGAACCCGTCGCGCCTGCCCGCCCGTGATGGGCACCTACGGTCACAAGTGTACCGGCTTCCCCAGGAACCGACCCGTCGACCCCGGGGCGGCCCCGCTCACGCCCGGCCGTCGCGGTTCCGTGTCACGCCAGCGCCACCAGCAACGCCAGCCCCAGCCCGAGCAGGCTGAGCAGCAGGCCCGCCCCGCCGCAGCTCACGCCGGCCACCGCCAGCCCCCGCCCGGTGAACCGGACGGCCGGCGGCGGCGCCGCACGGCGGATCTGCCGCAGCCCGATCAGGCCGGCGACGACCGCGCCCGCCCCCGCCAGCACGCCCAGCACGGTGAAGGCCCCGGCTGCCCAGGCGCCACCCATGCCGGCGACCGCGCCGAGGCAGACCACCAGCAGCGCGACGAGGATCGAGACGATCCCGGCCACCAGCGAACCGACGGCGAGGCCGGAGGTGACCGGGGGCACGTCCAGGTGCACCACGCCGAACGGCGTGCCGGCGACCGCCTCGACCCGCTTCGGCGGCCGGCCCGGCTCCCGCGGCGGCGGAGGCGTCCGGGCCGGGAAGGCGGAGCCGCCACCCCAGCCGGGGCCCGTGCCGGGACCCGAGCCCTGAGGCGTGCCGGGACCCGGGGCCGGAGGCGTGCCCCAGCCGCCGGCCGCGGGCGGTGGCGTGTATCCCGTCGGGGCGGGCGGGGCAGCCGCGTCGGGCCGCGCCCACTGCCCCGCGTCGGACGGGGCGGCGTCCGGGTGCGTGGCGGGGGGCGCCGCGGGGTCGCTGCCCGGGAAGCGCGCCGGTTCCGTCACGGGTCCTCCTGTCGACGTCTCGGCGTCCACCGCCCGCGCGACGGACACCGGGCCAGGCTACCGCCGACGGGCGGACCGCCCACTCCCGGCGGGACCCGTTCCCCCGGGCGGTCAGTCCACGTTCGGCGCGAAATCCTGCCCGTAGGGCGCGTCGGCGAGACGGACCACCCCGACCACCACCGCGGCCACCACGGTGACCGCGACCAGGATCAGGCCCGTCCAGGCCAGCCGCTCCCCCTGGCGCAGCCAGGCCGCGCCGGTCAGGAAGCCCCCCGACGCGTACGCCTCGCGACGCGCCTGCCGGGCGAGCTGGAGCGCCACCGTGGCGGGCACCACGCCGCCGACGAACAGGCCGGTCAGCGCGCCGATCAGGCCCAGCGCGAAGACCGCCTTCGCCTTGGTGGCCCGGGCCGGGTCCGGATCGAGCGGGTGGCGCGGCGGCACCGGCGGGGCGACGGGCGCCTGCCCGGGTGCGGTCGTCATGCCCTCCATCATGCCCCGGCCCCGCCGGATCGGGCCGGCCGATCCCCGGGACGCGACGAGGCCCCCGGCGGCTGCCGGGGGCCTCGTCGTCCGTGCTGTTTAGCGGTACGACCCGAAGTCGAAGTCGTCCAGCGGAACCGCCTGGCCGCTGGCCGGCCCGAAGCCGTAGTCGGTCTCGGGGTAGCCGGTCATCGAGTAGACCTTGGCCTTCGCCTCCTCGGTCGGCTCGACCCGGACGTTGCGGTACTTGCTGATGCCCGTACCGGCCGGGATGAGCTTACCGATGATCACGTTCTCCTTGAGGCCGACGAGCGAGTCGCTGCGCGAGTTGATCGCCGCGTCGGTCAGCACCCGGGTGGTCTCCTGGAAGGAGGCCGCCGAGAGCCAGGAGTCGGTGGCCAGCGAGGCCTTGGTGATACCCATCAGCACCGGGCGACCGGCGGCGGGCTCGCCGCCCTCGGAGACGAGTCGGCGGTTCTCCGACTCGAACAGCGCCCGGTCGACCAGCACGCCCGGCAGGAACTCGGTCGAGCCGGAGTCGATGACCGTCACCCGCTTGAGCATCTGGCGGATGATGATCTCGATGTGCTTGTCGTGGATGAGCACACCCTGCGAGCGGTAGACCTCCTGGACCTCCTGGGTCAGGTGGACCTGGACCGCGCGCGGGCCGAGGATGCGCAGCAGCTCGTGCGGGTCGATGGTGCCCTCGGTGAGCTTCTCGCCGACCTCGACGTGGTCGCCGTCGTGGGTCCGCAGCCGGACCCGCTTGGAGATCTTGTCGTAGACGATCTCGTCGCTGCCGTCGTCCGGCACCACGATGATCTTCCGCGACCGCTCGCCGTCCTCGATCCGGATCCGACCCGGGGTGTCGGCGATGGGCGCCTTGCCCTTCGGGACCCGGGCCTCGAAGATCTCCTGGACACGGGGCAGACCCTGGGTGATGTCCTCACCCGCGACACCACCGGTGTGGAAGGTACGCATCGTCAGCTGCGTACCCGGCTCACCGATCGACTGGGCGGCGATGATGCCGACCGCCTCGCCGACGTCCACGGTCTTGCCGGTCGGCAGCGAGCGGCCGTAGCACGCACCGCAGACGCCCAGCTTCGACTCGCAGGTGAGCACGCTGCGCACCCGGACCGTCTCCACCCCGGCGGCGACGATCTTGTCGACCAGGATCGAGTTGATGTCCTGGCCCCGCTCGGCGACGACGGTGCCGTCCGGCCCCTTGATGTCGTCGGCCAGCGTCCGGGCGTGCACGCTGGTCTCGGCGTGCTCGTGCACGACCAGCTTGCCGTCGATCCGCTCGCCGATCTGCATCGGGATGGCGCGGTCGGTGCCGCAGTCCTCCTCGCGGATGATCACGTCCTGCGAGACGTCCACCAGACGACGGGTCAGGTAACCCGAGTCGGCGGTACGCAGGGCGGTGTCCGCGAGACCCTTCCGGGCACCGTGCGTGGAGATGAAGTACTCCAGCACGGAGAGACCCTCCCGGTAGCTGGCCTTGATGGGCCGCGGGATGATCTCACCCTTCGGGTTGGCCACCAGACCACGGATCGCCGCGATCTGCCGGAGCTGGAGGAGGTTACCGCGGGCACCCGAGTTGATCATCTTCCACAGCGGGTTCTCCTGCGGCAGCGCGGTGTCCATCTCCTTGGCGACTTCGTTGGTCGCCTTGGTCCAGATCTCGATGAGCTCGCCGCGGCGCTCCTCGGCGGTCATCAGACCACGCTGGTACTGCTTGTCGATCCGGTCGGCTTCCTTCTCGTACCGCTCCAGGATCTCCCGCTTGCGCGGCGGAGCGATGACGTCCTCCATGCCGATCGTCACGCCAGACCAGGTGGCCCAGTGGAAACCGGCCTCCTTGAGCCCGTCCAGGGTGGCGGCCAGCGCCACCTTGGGAAAGCGCTCGGCGAGGTCGTTGACGATCGCGGAGAGCTGACCCTTGCGGATCTCGTAGTTCACGAAGCGGTAGCCCTGCGGCAGCGTCTCGTTGAACAGCACCCGGCCGAGGGTGGTCTCCACGGTCAGCGGGTCGCCCTCGACCCAGCCCTCCGGGGCGGTCCACGGCTCGGCGCCGGCGCCGTTGTCGACCCCGACCACGCCGCGCAGCCGGATCTTCACCGGAGCCTGCAGGTGCAGCTCGCCGTTGTCGAAGGCCATCCGGGCCTCGGCGTCCGAGCTGAACGCCCGGCCCTCGCCCCGCTCACCGGCGGTGAGGTGGGTGAGGTGGTAGAGGCCGATGACCATGTCCTGGGTGGGCATGGTGACCGGCTTGCCGTCGGCCGGCTTGAGGATGTTGTTCGACGACAGCATCAGGATCCGCGCCTCGGCCTGGGCCTCGGCGGACAGCGGCACGTGCACCGCCATCTGGTCACCGTCGAAGTCGGCGTTGAACGCGGTGCAGACCAGCGGGTGGATCTGGATGGCCTTGCCCTCGACCAGCTGCGGCTCGAAGGCCTGGATGCCCAGCCGGTGCAGGGTCGGCGCCCGGTTCAGCAGGACGGGGTGCTCGCCGATGACCTCTTCCAGCACGTCCCACACGACCGGCCGCTGCCGCTCGACCATCCGCTTGGCGGACTTGATGTTCTGCGCGTGGTTGAGGTCCACCAGCCGCTTCATCACGAACGGCTTGAACAGCTCCAGCGCCATCTGCTTGGGCAGGCCGCACTGGTGCAGCTTGAGCTTCGGGCCGACCACGATGACCGAACGGCCGGAGTAGTCGACGCGCTTGCCCAGCAGGTTCTGGCGGAACCGGCCCTGCTTGCCCTTGAGCATGTCGGACAGCGACTTGAGCGGGCGGTTGCCCGGGCCGGTGACCGGCCGGCCGCGACGGCCGTTGTCGAACAGCGCGTCGACGGCCTCCTGGAGCATCCGCTTCTCGTTGTTGACGATGATCTCGGGCGCGCCGAGGTCGATCAGCCGCTTGAGGCGGTTGTTCCGGTTGATCACGCGGCGGTACAGGTCGTTCAGGTCGGAGGTCGCGAAGCGGCCACCGTCGAGCTGCACCATCGGGCGCAGGTCCGGCGGGATGACCGGAACGCAGTCCAGCACCATGCCGAGCGGCGAGTTGCGGGTGTTCAGGAACGCCGCGACGACCTTGAGCCGCTTGAGCGCCCGGATCTTCCGCTGGCCCTTGCCGGAGCGGATGGTCTCGCGCAGGCTCTCGGCCTCGGCGTCGAGGTCCATGTTCTGGACCAGCGCCTTGATGGCCTCGGCGCCCATGCCGCCGGTGAAGTACTCGCCGAACCGGTCCCGCAGCTCGCGGTAGAGCAGCTCGTCGGTGACCAGCTGCTTCGGCTCCAGCTTGCGGAAGGTGTCGAGCACCTCGTCCAGTCGGTCGATCTCGCGCTGGGCCCGGTCGCGGATCTGGCGCATCTCGCGCTCTCCGCCCTCCTTGACCTTGCGCCGGACGTCCGCCTTGGCACCCTCGGCCTCCAGCTCGGCCAGGTCGGCCTCGAGCTTGGCGGCCCGCTTCTCGATCTCCGAGTCGCGGCTGTTCTCGGCCTGCCGCTTCTCGGCCAGGATCTCGTTCTCGATCGTCGAGAGGTCGCGGTGACGCGCCTCGGCGTCCACGCTCGTCACGACGTACGAGGCGAAGTAGATGATCTTCTCGAGGTCCTTGGGGGCGAGGTCCAGCAGGTAGCCCAGCCGGCTCGGCACGCCCTTGAAGTACCAGATGTGGGTCACCGGAGCGGCGAGCTCGATGTGGCCCATGCGCTCACGGCGGACCTTCGACCGGGTCACCTCGACGCCGCAGCGCTCGCAGATGATGCCCTTGAAGCGGACCCGCTTGTACTTACCGCAGTAGCACTCCCAGTCCCGCTGCGGACCGAAGATCTTCTCGCAGAAGAGCCCGTCCTTTTCCGGCTTCAGGGTGCGGTAGTTGATCGTTTCAGGCTTCTTGACCTCGCCGTGTGACCACTGACGGATGTCGTCGGCGGTGGCGAGGCCAATGCGCAGCTCGTCGAAGAAGTTGACGTCGAGCACTATGTCCCCTATGTCGTCGTCTGTACTGCTAGCTAGTGGGTGGGGTCGGGAGCCGGCGAGCCGGCCCCCGACCGCTCACCTCAGACCTCTTCGACCGAGCTCGGCTCGCGCCGGGACAGGTCGATGCCCAGCTCCTCCGCGGCCCGGAACACCTCGTCGTCGGTCTCGCGCATCTCGAGGGCCACACCGTCGCTGGAGAGCACCTCGACGTTGAGGCACAGCGACTGCAGCTCCTTGAGCAGCACCTTGAACGACTCGGGGATGCCCGGCTCGGGGATGTTCTCGCCCTTGACGATCGCCTCGTAGACCTTGACCCGGCCGAGGACGTCGTCGGACTTGATCGTCAGCAGCTCCTGCAGGGCGTACGCGGCGCCGTACGCCTGCATCGCCCAGCACTCCATCTCACCGAAGCGCTGGCCACCGAACTGCGCCTTACCACCCAGCGGCTGCTGCGTGATCATCGAGTACGGGCCGGTCGACCGGGCGTGGATCTTGTCGTCGACCAGGTGGTTGAGCTTCAGGATGTAGATGTAGCCGACCGCGATCGGGTCCGGCAGCGGCTCGCCGGAGCGGCCGTCGAACAGCCGTGCCTTGCCGCTGGAGCCGATCAGCTGCTTGCCGTCCCGGTTGGGCAGGGTCGACGCGAGCAGACCGGAGATCTCCTCCTCGCGGGCGCCGTCGAAGACCGGGGTGGCCACGTTCGTGTCCGCCTCGGACTCGTGGGCCTCGATCGAGCGGAGCTGGCGCTTCCACTCGGCGTCGTCGCCCTCGACCTTCCAACCGGTCTTGGCCACCCAGCCGAGGTGGGTCTCCAGCACCTGGCCGATGTTCATCCGGCTCGGCACACCCAGCGGGTTGAGCACGATGTCGACCGGCGTGCCGTCCTCCAGGAACGGCATGTCCTCGATCGGCAGGATCTTGGAGATGACGCCCTTGTTGCCGTGGCGGCCGGCGAGCTTGTCACCGTCCTGGATCTTCCGCTTCTGGGCGACGTAGACCCGGACCAGCTCGTTGACGCCCGGCGGCAGCTCGTCGCCGTCCTCGCGGGAGAAGGTCCGCACGCCGATGACCGTGCCGGTCTCGCCGTGCGGCACCTTCAGCGAGGTGTCGCGGACCTCGCGCGCCTTCTCACCGAAGATCGCGCGGAGCAGCCGCTCCTCCGGGGTCAGCTCGGTCTCACCCTTGGGCGTGACCTTGCCGACCAGGATGTCGCCGGGGACGACCTCGGCGCCGATCCGGATGATGCCGCGCTCGTCGAGGTCGGCGAGCATCTCCTCGCTGACGTTCGGGATGTCGCGGGTGATCTCCTCCGGGCCCAGCTTGGTGTCCCGGGCGTCGACCTCGTGCTCCTCGATGTGGATCGAGGTGAGCACGTCCTGCTGCACGAGGCGCTGCGACAGGATGATCGCGTCCTCGTAGTTGTGCCCCTCCCAGGTCATGAACGCCACGAGCAGGTTGCGCCCGAGCGCCATCTCGCCCTCGTCGGTGCACGGACCGTCGGCGATGACCTGGCCGGCCTCGACGCGGTCGCCCTCGAAGACCACCGGCTTCTGGTTGACGCAGGAGCCGGCGTTGGAGCGGCGGAACTTGTGCAGCAGGTACGTGCGGCGGTGGCCGTCGTCCTGGTGGATGGTGATGTAGTCGGCGCAGAGGTCCTCGATGACGCCACCGACCTCGGCGACCACCACGTCACCGGCGTCGACCGCGGCACGGTATTCCATGCCGGTGCCGACCAGCGGCGACTCGGCCTTGACCAGCGGCACCGCTTGGCGCTGCATGTTCGCGCCCATGAGCGCCCGGTTGGCGTCGTCGTGCTCGAGGAACGGGATCATCGCGGTCGCGACCGAGGTCATCTGCCGCGGCGACACGTCCATGTAGTCCACGGCCGCCGGCGGGACGTCCTCGGTCTCGCCGCCCTTACGGCGGACCAGGACGCGGTCCTCGGCGAACGCCCCGTCGGCCGTCAGCGGCGCGTTGGCCTGCGCCTTGACGAACCGGTCCTCCTCGTCCGCGGTCAGGTAGTCGATCTGGTCGGTGACCCGACCGTCGACGACCTTCCGGTACGGCGTCTCGATGAAGCCGAACGGGTTGACCCGGGCGAAGGTGGACAGCGCGCCGATGAGGCCGATGTTCGGGCCTTCCGGCGTCTCGATCGGGCACATCCGGCCGTAGTGGGACGGGTGCACGTCGCGGACCTCGAAGCCGGCCCGCTCCCGGGACAGACCACCCGGGCCGAGCGCGCTCAGCCGGCGCCGGTGGGTCAGGCCCGCCAGCGGGTTCGTCTGGTCCATGAACTGGGACAGCTGCGAGGTGCCGAAGAACTCCTTGATCGCCGCCACGACCGGACGGATGTTGATCAGGGTCTGCGGCGTGATCGCCTCGACGTCCTGGGTGGTCATCCGCTCGCGGACGACCCGCTCCATCCGGGACAGCCCGACCCGGACCTGGTTCTGGATCAGCTCGCCCACCGTACGCAGGCGTCGGTTGCCGAAGTGGTCGATGTCGTCGGCCTCGTAGCCCTCCTCACCGGCGTGCAGCCGGCAGAGGTACTCCACGGTGGCGACGATGTCGTCCTCGGTCAGCGTGCCGGTGGTGATCGGCACGTCCAGCTCGAGCTTCTTGTTGAACTTGTAACGACCGACCTTGGCGACGTCGTACCGCTTCGGGTTGAAGAAGAGGTTGTCGAGCAGGGTCTGGGCGTTCTCGCGGGTCGGCGGCTCGCCAGGGCGGAGCTTCCGGTAGATGTCGAGGAGCGCCTCGTCCTGGCCGGCGATGTGGTCCTTCTCGAGCGTGGTCATCATCAGCTCGGACCAGCCGAACCGCTCGCGGATCCGCTCGGCCGACCAACCGATGGCCTTGAGCAGAACCGTGACGGCCTGCCGGCGCTTGCGGTCGATGCGAACGCCGACCGTCTCGCGCTTGTCGATGTCGAACTCCAGCCAGGCACCCCGGCTGGGGATGACCTTGACGCTGGAGAGGTCGCGGTCGGAGGTCTTGTCCGGCTGCTTGTCGAAGTAGACGCCCGGGGACCGGACGAGCTGGCTGACCACGACGCGCTCGGTGCCGTTGATGATGAAGGTGCCCTTCGGCGTCATCATCGGGAAGTCACCCATGAACACCGTCTGGCTCTTGATCTCGCCGGTGGTGTTGTTGGTGAACTCCGCGGTCACGAACAGCGGGGCGCAGTAGGTCAAGTCCTTCTCCTTGCACTCCTCGATCGAGGCCTTGACCTCGTCGAAGCGCGGAGCCGAGAAGGAGAGCGACATGGTGCCGGAGAAGTCCTCAATGGGACTGATCTCGTCGAGGATCTCCGCGAGACCCGAGCGTGCGTGCGGGTCGTCCGCCGACCGGCCCTGCCAAGCCTCGTTGCCGACGAGCCAGTCGAAGGACTCGTTCTGGATGGCGAGGAGGTTGGGGACCTCGAGGTGTTCGGTGATCCTGCCGAATGAGACTCGGCGGGGAGCGAATGCGCTCGACGTACGACTGGTCTTCGCAGGGCGGGAAGCTGCCAAGATGCGTCCTTCCGAGGACCGGTGCTGCAGAACGGCTGGTACGCGTGCACTCCAATGACCCCGCCAGAATTATCCGTAAACGGACATTTCCGAGCAGGGGTCAAGTCGGAAGGCAGCGCAAACTAGCAGTGTAGCCGAGAGGCTAACCGCTGTCCAGCCCACCCCGCAGGTCGTCGCGGAACGTGCCTCGGGACCCCTGGAACCGGGTCTCACCGGGCCGCTCGGAACGCGACGTTCCTGCCGGGCCGCTCGGGTGTCGCGGCCGATGGTGCTGCCGCTGCCATTACCCAAGTGGTGGCCGTTGCAAGCGCGGAAGGTCTTGCTGGTGTCAGCGTGCCTGTCAGCCCGGGGCCGCGTCAAGGGCCGGCATCCGGGTCGCCCCGTCTTTCCCACCCACGGGCTACCGCCACACACCGCGTACGCAGCGACGCCAGGCGTGGACGCCCTGCTCACCGCGCTGCGACCCGGCCACCAAGACGGCGGGCGGCGATCCACTGTCGGATCACCGCCCGCCGTGACGCGGTGTGCCCCGGCTCACGTGAGCCGGACGCGCGCCTGGTCGACCTCAGGTCACTTGAGGGTGACCTTGGCGCCCTCGCCCTCGAGCTTGGCCTTGGCCTTGTCGGCGGTCTCCTTGTTGGCCTTCTCCAGGACGGCCTTCGGAGCGGCCTCGACCAGGTCCTTGGCCTCCTTGAGGCCCAGGCCGGTCAGCTCGCGCACGACCTTGATGACCTGGATCTTCTTGCCGCCGTCAGCCTCGAGGATGACGTCGAACTCGTCCTTCTCCTCCTCGGCCGGGGCAGCCGGGCCAGCCGGGCCGGCCGGGCCGGCGATGGCGACCGGAGCCGCGGCGGTGACCTCGAAGGTCTCCTCGAACTGCTTCACGAACTCGGAGAGCTCGATCAGCGTCATCTCCTTGAACGCGTCGAGCAGCTCGTCGGTGCTGAGCTTCGCCATGTCTGGCGTCCTTTCCTGAATCTGTTAGGTAAGAACTGGGTGCGCCGCGGGGCCTCAGGCCGCCTCGGCGCCCTCCTTCTCGCGCTTGTCCGCCAGGGCGGCCGCCGCACGGGCGGCCTTGGAGAGCGGGGCCTGGAACAGGGCCGCGGCCTTGCTCAGGTTGCCCTTCATCGCGCCGGCCAGCTTGGCCAGCAGCACCTCACGGGACTCCAGGTCGGCGAGCTTCGTGACCTCGGCCGCGGAAATGGCCTTGCCCTCGAAGACACCGCCCTTGATGACGAGCTTCGGGTTGGCCTTCGCGAAGTCGCGAAGGCCCTTCGCCGCCTCGACGACGTCGCCCGAAACGAAAGTCAGCGCGGTAGGACCGGTGAACAGCTCGTCGAGGCCGGAGATGCCAGCGTCGGACGCGGCACGCTTCGCGAGCGTGTTCTTCGCGACCGTGTAGCTGGTCTCCTTGCCGAGCGAGCGCCGCAGCTGGGTGAGCTGGGAAACCGTCAGACCGCGGTACTCGGTCAGCACCGTGGCACCCGCGTTACGGAAGCTCTCGGTCAGCTCAGCGACGGCCGTGGCCTTGTCGGCCCGGATCGGCTTGTCCGCCATGTCCCTCCTCTCTCGTTGCTCGAGGCTGGTCACCGTCGTCGGCCGGAGCGTTCGACGGGAGCGGAGGCATCACGAGAACGAGAAAGCCCCGGCGCAGGGCGCACGGGGCGAGGGCCGGGCCACGGGCACAGTCGGCGGACCGTGCTCAGCACCGATTTTCGCTTACCGCCCTGCGCGGGTCGCCCGTCGTCGCGGGACCTTCGACCGTGCCGGGGCACGGTGACCAGCGGTCTCTGGGTGGAACTTCGCGCCAAGGTTACGCGAAGAGTGCCCTGACCACCAAATCGCCCCCGGGTGCACCACGTCACCCCTCCGGTGGGCCCTGGGAGCGGGCCGCCGGTCAGGGCCGGGTGCGACGCCGCCACAGGTAGGCCGCCCCGGCGACCGCGCTCCACGCCACGGCCCAGCCGGTCAGCAGAGCCACGGTCGACGCGGCCAGGTCGCCGGCGGCGGCCCGCGCGGTCGCCATCACCGGCGGCGCCAGCCACGGCGCCACCGAGCCGCTCAGGCCGAGGGCCACCGCGCCGACCCCGCCGAGCGCGAGCACGGCGACGCCGTAGCCGGCGCTGCCCGCGCAGGCGCGGCTGGCCAGCGCCCCGAGCGCCACGGCGGCGGGTACGGCCAGCAGGTGCGCCCACAGGCCGACGGCGAGGCCGAGGGGCACCGAGCGGTCGTCCGGCCCCACGGGGCCGGCGACTCCGCCGACCAGCCAGGGGAAGACCAGCGCGACGACCACCGTGCCGAGCCCGGCCACGCCGGCGGCGAGCAGGCCGGCCAGCCGCTCCCGGCGCACCCCGACCAGCGCCTGGGCCAACCGGCGCTGCACGTCGGGCTCCACGTCCAGCAGCACCTTGGTCTGCCAGGCCAGCACCGGGAAGAGCACCACCGCCGAGACGCCGTACGCCTCCCCCGGCTGGGCCCGGCCGCCGCCGTAGAGGACGCCGAGGGCCACCAGGCCCGCGAGCAGCGGCGCCAACGCCCGCCCCGTCCGCAGGAAGCCGGCCAGCCGCAGCCGGAGCAGGGCGGTCACCCCGCTCCCCCGGTGGCCGGACCGGTCGGCTCCGCCACGCCGGCCTCCGCCGCCCCCTCGGCGATCGCGACCCCGTCCGGCGTGCCGGAGGGGGTCGGCGCCCCGGGGCGTACGCGCAGGACGTGATGGCCCTCGGCGCGCAACCGGGCGACGGTGCCGGCGACCCGCGCGGCCGGCACCGCGACCTCGACCACCGCCATCGCCGCGTCGGCCGGCGGCGCGCCCTCGGTGACCGTGCCGTCGGCCACCGTCCAGCGGCGGGCGCCAGGCAGTCGGGCGATCTCGCCGCGGTGGTCGCTGACCAGCACCGACCCGCCCGTTGCCAACACCTCGGCGATCACCGCGGGCACCAGTTCCCGGGTGGCGGCGTCCAGGCCCTCCCACGGCTCGTCGAGCACCAGCAGGTCGGGGGTACGCAGCATCGCCTGGGCCAGGCCGACCTTCTGGGCGGTGCCCTTGGACAGCTCCGGCAGCCGGACCCGGCGGAACCGGGCCAGGCCCAGCCGGTCGGTCCAGTGGTCGACCGCCCGGCCCGTCGCCGCCGGATCGAGGCCGGCGACCCGACCCATGGCGGTCAGGTAGCGCTCGACGGTGAAGGGCTGGTCGGCCGGGAAACGCTCCGGGACCCACCCGACGTGTCGGGGCCGGTCGACCACGCGCCCCCGGCTCGGCCGCAGCACCCCGGCCGCCACCTGGAGCAGGGTCGACTTGCCCACGCCGTTGCGGCCGAGCACGACCACGACCTCACCGGAACCGACCCGCACATCCGTCTCCCGCAGCACCCACGGCCCGCGCCGCCGGTACCGCAGCCAGACGTTCTCCAGTCGCACCCGGCCGAGCATGCCACAGCGGAAAGGGAACGGGGCGCCGCCACGATGTGGCGACGCCCCGTCACGGGTGCTGCGGGTGCTCAGCCCTCGGCCGGGGCCTCCTGCAGGTTCTTCACCAGGTTCGGGTCGACCGGGACGCCCGGGCCCATGGTGGTGGTGAGGGTGACCTTCTTGAGGTACTTGCCCTTCGCGGCGGACGGCTTGGCCCGCAGGACCTCGTCGAGGACCGCCGCGTAGTTGTCGATCAGCTGGGTCTCGGAGAACGAGGCCTTGCCGATGATCAGGTGCAGGTTCGAGTGCTTGTCCACCCGGAAGGTGATCTTGCCGCCCTTGATGTCCGCGACGGCCTTGGTGACGTCCATGGTCACCGTGCCGGTCTTCGGGTTCGGCATGAGACCGCGCGGGCCCAGGATCCGCGCGATCCGGCCGATCTTGGCCATCTGGTCCGGCGTGGCGATCGCCGCGTCGAAGTCGAGCCAACCACCCTGGATCCGGGCGACCAGCTCGTCGGTGCCCACCTCGTCCGCACCGGCGGCGGCGGCCTCCTCGGCCTTCGCGCCGGCGGCGAAGACGATCACGCGGGCGGTCTTACCGGTGCCGTGCGGCAGGTTGACCGTGCCGCGGACCATCTGGTCCGCCTTGCGGGGGTCGACGCCGAGGCGCATCGCGACCTCGACCGTGGCGTCGAACTTGACGTTGGTGGTCTCCTTGGCCAGCTTCACGGCCTCGGCGGGGGTGTAGAGCTTGGACCGGTCGACGACCTCGGCGGCCTTGCGGTAGCTCTTGCTGCGCTGCATGTTCTGGTAACTCCTGTGGTCTATGGCGGGCCGCGGCGTCCGCGCGCCCTCCCACGAACTGGATCTGGCGGTGACCGGGGTCAGTCGGTGACGTTGAGGCCCATCGACCGGGCGGTGCCGGCGATGATCTTCTCAGCCTGGTCGACGTCGTTGGCGTTGAGGTCGGCCATCTTCTTCTCGGCGATCTCGCGTACCTGGGCGCGGGTGACCGAGCCGACCTTCTCCTTGTGCGGGACGCCCGAGCCCTTCTGCACGCCAGCGGCCTTGATCAGCAGCCGGGCGGCGGGCGGGGTCTTCAGCACGAACGTGAAGCTGCGGTCCTCGTAGACGCTGATCTCGGCGGGGACGATGTCGCCCCGCTGGGACTCGGTCTGCGCGTTGTAGGACTTGCAGAACTCCATGATGTTCACGCCGTGCTGGCCGAGCGCGGGGCCGACCGGCGGCGCCGGGGTGGCCTGGCCCGCCGGCAGCTGAAGCGTGAAAGTCTTGACGAGCTTCTTCTTCGGAGGCATGTCTCTTCCTGGGGCTTGAAACTGGGAAAGGTGCCGGCCGCGGGCGCGCACGGTCAGCGCGATGCGACAGCGGCGACGTTCTAGGGTAGCGCAGCGTCCCGCCGCCCCTCCCGCCGAGGTCGCACGGGCGGGTGGAACGAGTACGCCGGCGGCGGGCTGCTGCCCACCGCCGGCGACCGGGACCTCAGATCTTGGCGACCTGGTTGAAGTTGAGCTCCACCGGCGTCTCGCGGCCGAAGATCGACACGAGCACCTTGAGCTTCTGCTGGTCGGCGTTGATCTCGCTGATCGTCGCCGGCAGCGAGGCGAAGGCACCGTCGGTGACGGTGACCGAGTCGCCGACCTCGAAGTCGAGGACCTTGATCTCGGGCTTGGCCTTCTTCTGCTCGGTCTCGACGGCCGGCGCCAGCCACTTCAGCACCTCGTCGAGGGAGAGCGGGGCCGGGCGGTCGGCCCGGTCCGTCGCGCCCACGAAGCCGGTCACGCCCGGCGTGTTGCGCACGCAGGAGTAGGACTCCGCGGTCAGCTCCATCCGGACCAGGATGTAGCCCGGGAAGACCTTGGCCTGCACCTGCGACCGCTTCCCGTTCTTGACCTCGACCTCTTCCCGGGTCGGCACCTCGACCTGGTAGATGTAGTCCTCCATGTCGAGGCTCGTGATCCGGGTCTCGAGGTTGGTCTTGACCTTGTTCTCGTAGCCGGCGTACGAGTGCACCACGTACCAGTCGCCCGGCGCGTAACGCAGCTTCTGCCGCAGCTCGGCGACCGGGTCGTAGTTCTCGTCCGGGGCGGGCTCGGTGGTGGGGAACTCCGGCTCGCTGGCGGCCTCGACCGACTCGTCACCAGCCGCCGTCGCCACCGTGGACTGCTCGTCCGTGGTCTCGGCGGTCTCGTCGTACTCAGGCACGCTCGCTCACTTCCGTCACTATCGGCTCAGTCGGCCGGTCAGCTGGGGTTGCCGAAGACCCACAGCACGCCCTTCGCGAAGGCGAAGTCCAGGCCGGCCACGATCGTCAGCATCACCGTGACGAAGGCGACCACCACGGCCGTGTAGGTCAGCAGCTCCTTGCGGGTCGGCCAGATGACCTTACGCAGCTCGGCCACGACCTCGCGGATGAATCGGGCGATGCGACCGAACAGACCGACGCGATCGGTGTCCGTCTTGGTCTTGGGCCGGCTGTCGGCCGACTCGGCCTTCGCCCGCGACCGCGTCGCGGTGCCGCCCCGGGAGACCGGCTCCTCGGCGTCGGTGGCGTCGTCGTCGGCCACGTCGTCGACGACCTCGTCGTGCAGACGGTCGTCGCCGGCGTCCTCGCCGCGCCGCTTCTTGTCGGCCACTTCGCCCTCCGTCGCGGGATGTCGGGTCGCACGCGGTGGGCGTGCGCAGCGCTTGGTCACGCCGGCCGGACCAACCGTCCCGCGACGGGCCGCGGCCGGTGGACCGGCCGGACGGACCCGAATGCCTCGGAACCACCCCGCCGATGCCACCACCACGGGCCGGACGCCGCCCTGCGGCGGCGCGACCCACGGGAACGGTCAGGCCTGAGGCGCAGGGGTGACAGGACTTGAACCTGCAGCCTGCGGTTTTGGAGACCGCTGCTCTGCCAATTGAGCTACACCCCTGTGCGGCAACGCTCACCCCGCCCGGTCAAAGGACCGTGCAGGGGTCACTTGCCCCACGGCGGACCAGTGTACGGGTAGTCGCACGACTTTCCCAACCGGTCTGCCCATCGCGCGTCGCGCGCCTGGTCAGCGGGCCGTCCGGACGGTCGCCCGGGCCTGCGAGAGCACCTTCTCCCCCCGGCAGGTCGCGGTCACGTCGAGCCTGGTCAGGCCCTCCTCGGTGACCTCCCGGACGACCGCCGTGACCTCGATCTCGGTGCCCTCGTCGTCGTCGGGGACGACCACCGGCCGGGTGAAGCGGACGTTGTAGTCGACCACCGCGTCCGGCCTGCCGGCCCACTCCGTCAGCGCGCGGCCGACCAGCGCCATGGTGAACATGCCGTGGGCGATCACGCCGGGCAGACCCACCTTGGTGGCGAACCGGTCGCTCCAGTGGATCGGGTTGAAGTCCCCCGAGGCGCCGGCGTAGCGGACCAGGTCCGCGCGCGTCACCCGGAACGTCTTAACTGGCAGCTCCATCTCAGCCCTCCCCGCGTACGACGAGCTTCGACCAGACGGTCACCACCGGCTCCCCGGTCGACGTGCCGACCTCGGTGCGGGTGGTCAGGAAGTCGTGCCCGCCGCGGCTGCTGACGTCCTCGACGACGCAGACGCAGACCAGCTCGTCCCCCGCCACCACCGGACGGGTGTAGGCGAAGCGCTGGTCGCCGTGGACGACCCGGCTGTAGTCCACGCCGAGGGCCGGGTCGTCGATGATCTGCTGGCTGGCGGCCATGCTGACCACCACGGGGAAGGTCGGCGGGGCGACCACGTCCGGGTGGCCGAGCGCGCGGGCGGCCTCCGGGTCGTGGTGGGCTGGGTCGGCGGCGCCGATCGCCGTCGCGAACTCACGGATCTTTTCTCGGCCCACCTGGTAGGGGGCGGTCGGCGGGTACGTCCGGCCGACGAAGGACGGGTCCAGGGACATGCCGCGAACCTACACGCAAAACAAGATCGCCGATCCGTACGGGGCGACGGCGGCCGGAGCCGCGCCGTCCTGACGGACCGGCGATCGGGAAGTGCGGGGACCGGGCCGGCGGAGCCGGCCGCGGGTCAGCGGGTCTCGCGGTGGACCGTGTGCTTGCCGTCCCGCGGGCAGAACTTCTTCAGCTCGATGCGGTCCGGGTCGTTACGACGGTTCTTGCGCGTGATGTAGTTGCGCTCCTTGCACTCCACACACGCCAAAGTGATCTTCGGCCGGACATCGGTCGCCTTCGCCACGGCGGAGTGCCTTCCTCGCTACGGGTAACAACTACGGCGCATCAGCCTACGCGCTGACCACGCGGACATGCAAAGTGGGCGCCTGTGGCGCCCATCCCACCGGCCACCGGGAGCTAGCCCGGTGAACGAGAGTAGCGGTGGCCGGACTTGAACCGGCGACACAGCGATTATGAGCCGCTTGCTCTGCCATCTGAGCTACACCGCCGTGGCGGGTCCAGCCGGACCCTCTGAGCCCCCTTACGGAATCGAACCGTAGACCTTCTCCTTACCATGGAGACGCTCTGCCGACTGAGCTAAGGGGGCCTGCGCGATCTCCCCGGGGGTGACGCGCAGGGGATACATTACACGGCCGTGCGGCGGAGATGAAATCGGATCCCCCAGAGCCGCGTTTCCACAGCTCAGGGCACGACGCGCAGCCGGGGCAGCTCCCCGGCGGAGATCGTCTCCGGATCCACCTGGGCGCCGAACCAGGCCTCCAGCCGCTCGTACGGCAGCGGCCGGCTGAACAGGAAGCCCTGGCCGATCTCGCAGCCGATGTCCTGGAGCAGCTCCAGGGTCAGCTCGCTCTCCACCCCCTCGGCGACCACGGCCAGGCCGAACTGCTGGGAGAGGGTGACCACGGCGTTCACGATCGCCAGGTCGCCCGGATCCGTCGCCATGCCCTGCACGAAGGAGCGGTCGACCTTCACCTCGTGCACGGGCAGCCGGCGCAGGTGCGCCAGGGACGAATCCCCCGTGCCGAAGTCGTCCACCGACAGCCGTACGCCGAGGTCCCGCAGCCGCCGCAGGGTCGGGATGGGCCGGTCGGTGCCGTCCAGCACCCCGGCCTCCTTGATCTCCAGCGTGAGCCGTTGCGGCGGTACGTCGTACTCGTCGAGCAACTCCTGCACGCGGGCCGGGAAGTGCTGGTCGGTGAGCGTACGGGCGGAGAGGTTGACCGCGACGGAGAGCGGCTGGCCGGCGTGCGACCAGTCCCGGCTGCGCCGCAGCCCCTCGCGGAGCACGAACTCGGTGAACCGGCCGAGCTGGCCGGTGTGCTCGGCCACCGCGACGAAGTCCTCCGGGGCGACCGACCCGTGGGCCGGGTGCTCCCACCGCGCCAGGCACTCCACGCCGACCAGCCGGCGGTCCCGCAGCGTCACCTTCGGCTGGAAGTAGACCTTCAGCTCGCCGTCGTCCAGCGCCCGCCGCAGGTCGCCGGCGAGCCCCAGCCGCCGCAGCGACCGGGACTCCAGCGCCGGACTGAACAGCTGCACGCTGCCCGGCACGGACTTGGCCGCCGTCGCCGCCAGGTCCACCCGTTGCAGCAGGGAGGCGGCGTCGCTGCCGTGATCCGGGTGTACGGCGACGCCGACCGCCGTGTCCACGTCCAGGGTGAGCGCGTCGAAGACCATCTCGTCGCGGATCTGCTCGCGCAACTGCGCGGCCAGCTCCACCGCCGCCTCGGCGCTCTCCAGCCGCAGCGTGACCAGGAACTCGTCCCCGCCGGCCCGGCCGACCAGGGCCGACGACGGGGCGCAGGCGCGCAGCCGGTCGGCGACCTCGGCGAGGACCTTGTCGCCGGCCGCGTGCCCCAGGGACTCGTTGACCTGTCTCAGCCGGTCAACGTCGAACAGCAGCAGCGCCACCACCTCGCCGGGTGCCCGGATCTTGACCGCCTCGTCCAGGGCGCCGGTGATCCGCCGCCGGTTGGGCAGCTTGGTCAACGCGTCGTGGTACGCGTCGTGCCGTAGCCGGTCGACCAGCCGGGAATTCTCCAACGCCACCGCCGCGTGCGCCGCCACCGTCTCGAACAGGGGCACGTCGGTGCGGACGAAGTGATTACTGTCACCGAGGCGGTTGGCGACCTCCAGCGTCCCGATGACCGCCTGGCCGGACCGCAACGGGATGACGATCACGTCCTTGACGCGCTCCGCCGACAGCGCCGCGCGCAGGTCTGCGTCGGTCATCAGGCCCCGCCCGACGGCCACCGTACGGCCCTCGTCGCGAGCGCGTTCGCGCAGCGCGGCCGGCGTCTTGGCGAAGTCGAGCAGGCCCGGGTCGTCGTTGCGCGCCGTGAGCAGCACCTCCGGGTGCCGCCCCTGGGCGGGCAACCAGAGGGTGGCGTACTCGGCCTGCATCAGGGCCCGCACCCGCCCGAGGAGGGCGTCGGGCAGGGTCCCGTACTGACCGCTCTCGCTCACCGCGCGGCTCAGTTCGTACATGTCGGCGAGCGTGCGGTGCTGCCGGAAGAACTGGGCGTACGCCCGGTAGACGAGCGCCAGCGCGGCGACCAGGACCGCCAGCAGCAGCAACGACCACCAGGTGGCGGCGATGAGGATCAGGACGATCATCCCGCAGGCGATGTTGATCGCCGCGGCCAGCAGTCCCGGCGGGGACTTCCGGAAGACCTCGCGCCCGGCCTGCCAGCCCTGGAGCAGCGTGTGCACCCCGGCGATCGCGGTGAGGCTCACCAGGTTCACCATGCTCGCCGCGACGAACAGGGTCAGCCAGGTGGCCGGACCCACGCCCTGCACCGGTGGGAACGCCTGGAGCACCAGGACCGCCAGCGAGGAGCCGGCGGCGGCCCGGGCCACGTTGAACCAGAACTTCGTGGCGGTGGAGGGGTGCCGCAGGTGGGTGATGATCGCCGAGAGTGTGTAGATGGCGACGACCGTGAGCGGCCGGACGAGGAAGAACGCCAGGACGAGCGGGATCTCGTTGAGCGTCATCCCGATGGACTGCCGCCGGACCGTGAAGTTCAGCACCGGCATGCCGGCAGCCACCATGGCCACCAGCAGCAGCACTGCCAGTGGCCATTCGCCGAACGGCTCCGGGGCGACCAGGCCGACGACCGTGGCGCAGACGACGGCGAGCATCGCCAGCGGCCCGGTGATCAGCCAGGCGTACTCCGTCGAGCGGGGACCGGTGCGGCCTCGACCCGCCATGCCGCTCCCCTCACCGGCCGCGCCGGCTCACATCATCGACGTCGTGTTTCGTCAGAGCTTGGGCATGTTCCAGACGAAATCCAACAACTGGGCGTCGCCGACGTTCGAGGCGTCACCGACGAAGACGCCACCAGCCACGGCGGCGAGTACGAAAAACGAGCCAAGCAGCCGGCCCAGCCTTCGACCAGACATGTTTGCTCCTGTCAGGGAAGTGTCACGGGGATGGTGGAGGTTCCACGATCGTGCCACAAGGCAGGTACCCAGAAAAGCCGTGCGCCTGCTGGCGGCCCGAGCGTCGGTGACGTTCCGCCGTTCGGACCACCACCCTCGTCGCAGCAGACCAGATCACGAGCCTGCGACGGCCACCACCCACTTCGTACAGTGCCGAATACGACCTTCGACGCATACCGCTCGGCGACCGGGCTGGCAGGGGTCGGCCGATCGTACGGCTACCACCCATCAGTCGCCCGGGAAGCCGCACCACCCATCCGGACACGCGCCCGGGCATCGACCACCATACCCGGTCTGCGCCATCGCACCAGTGTCGAGACACCATGCGTCCGATCGGTGGAGGGCAATGCGGCCGGAGCGGCGGATCCGGATAATCCGGTCACGATCGGGGCTGCGGGAGCGGACGCCTCCCGTCCGGCGCCGCACGGGCCTCGCCGGCCGTCCGGATGTGCGTCGGCTCCCCGTCGATGCGGTTGACGTAGACCCGAAGCAGCACGGCGACGCCGTGGCCCGGACGCCGGGCAACCTCCGTCGGCGGGACGCCGGCATCCGGCCAGAGCGAGGCCGCCGTATGACGTAGGTCGACCTAGTGCGCCGGGGAGGGCGCCTCGGGGGGACGGCCGGCGGCGTGGCGGGCATCGGTGAGGGCGACGGCGAGCAGCACGAGCGCGGCCACGACCGCAGCGGCCAGCGGTGGGGCGAAATACAGGGGAACGGCGGCAACAGCCAGGGCGACGATGGCGACGACGCGGCGGAGGGAAAGTCGGTCGAACACGATGCGTTCCAGACGGATGCGGCCGTAGAGGAACAGCGCTGGACCGCCGAGGATCGCGACGAGCCACACCGGCTCGGGCCGGCCGCCCGGGTGTTTCAGCACGATCTCGAAGCCGACGGCGGCGGCGACGATGCCCGTCACCATGACGACGTGGGCAGTGCCGGTGGCGCGGCCGGCGGCGTACCGGTCCCCCGCCGCGGCGACGGCTTCGGCGAGGACCTGGCCGGAGCGGTAGAAGTAGATGCGCCACAACAGCACCGTCGACAGGAACGCCACCACGAGCCCCGCGGCGGTCGCTGCGGTGACCGGCTGGTAGGTCAGCGTGAGGCCGACGGCGAGCACGGTTTCCCCGAGGGCGATCATCAGGAACTGCTGGTAGCGCTCGGGCAGGTGGTGGCGGCTGTCCATGGCCCACGCACTGATCTGCGCCGGCCGGGCCATCCCCGGCACCGGCCAGCGCAGCTGCCCGGCGACGATGTCAATGGTCACGGCGACCCCCCACAGGGCGGCCCGGGTGCCGCCGGTGACGACCGCGCCGGCGAGCCAGATCACCGCCGTGGCCGCGTACCACAGCACTGACCGGAGGTAGAGCTGCCGAAGGGGGTGCCCGCGCAGCGCGGGCATCAGGATGAGCGGCCGGCCGCACTGCAGGATCACGTACGGCAGCGCGAACGCCCACCCGCGGCCCACGAACGCGTACGGCAACGAGGTCGACATGACCAGCAGACCGAAGGCACTGGCCAGCACAATCCACTGGATCTTGCGGCGGCGGGGGTCGAACCAGCTGGTGATGTGCGCGGTCGTGATCCACAACCAGATCAGCGGCAGCGACAGCACCAGCAGGAAGGCCATCGACCGCCACCGGACGACAGCGTCTTCGCTGACGATGTCCCGGGTGACGCGGCTGACCACCCCGGCCAGGGCGAACACCAACACCAGGTCGACGAACAGTTCCAGGAAGTTGGCCTGCCGCACGTTCTCGCGACGTTGCAACAGGTCCTGACCCTGTCCACCGCCTTCCGGATGTCCCATACCGCTCATACTCACCGCCACCCGCCCGGCTCACCGGGGGTTGGACGTCGTACACCCGGAGGGAAGCCGCACACCGGTGACCGGCAACGGCTCCTGACCCGGCCAGGATGTCGTACGAAATCTTGGGCTCGCCCCCAGACGCCAGGTCCGGTCCCACCTGGTGCGTGACGCTCGGTCCGGACGACGTGGTGATCTACAAAGTGGGACAGGGGCCGGGCGGTTACGTCGTGCTGTCGGGTTTGCCGTTCGTCGCGTCTCTGGCTGCGGCCCCGGCCCGAGCCGCCTCGGCCTGCCTCCCGATCAGGTCAGTCTTGCCGGCCGATCGGGACCAGGTGCAGGTGATGGGTCCGATGGCCGGGGCATTGGCTCGCAGAACCAGTGCATGACCTCAGCACGGTAGGGCCAGGAGCAGTAGTCCAAGGGCCTCAGCAATTCGATGCAGGGGCGCGACGACCCGGGGTCCGCGACGCCGACCATGATGCGCCCAAGGCCTCCGACCAGCATGAACGTCGACAAACAGGGGTACGGCGACACAGGGGCCGCCAATTAGGATCTGGTAACCACACCGGAGGGGGTCAGATGGAGACATGGCGTGTCCTGGCGGCTGTCATCGTCGGCCCGGCTGTGAGCCTCATAGGCGTCGCCCTGGCCACCAACTTTCGCGGCGTGACGGAGTGGCACGTGCGGCGGTCGATGTCCACTGCGGGGGTGCTGCGGCGAGTTCCGCCATGGCGCTGGCTACCAGACGTCCCCTACGAGGAGCGCCTGGGGCGCTTCATCCTGTTGGAACGGGTGATCGGCGTCGTTTTCGCAGTTGGCGGCGCCATGATCTTGATCACTGTCGGCTACAGCATCTTGACCGGCCAGCCGATGCGTACGGTGAAGTAGACAAGCTGACCGCAACCGCCGGCTGATGCGGGTCCAAGATCTTTGATCTTCCGCGCGGGAGCGCCTCAGGGCTTCCGACTGCCGCGCCAGCCCAACCCCTGGTTGGAGGCATCGCAACGCGCTCATGCGCTGTAGCGCGTGGTCCACGTCCGCTGCTGGAGGTGCCACCCGCGTGACGCCTCGTGCTTGATTAGGACGCAGGCGATGGGGAAGTCCAGGCCCCCTGCCTCGGCGATGCGGTCGGTGAACCACTCGTACAGGTGCCGTGTGGCGAACCGGCCGGCCTGCTGCAGCCGTCCGATCTCGTCGACCTTGATGCCGCAGTTCGCGAAGGCGGACCAGCCGAACCCGAAGCGGTTGAACCTGGTTGCATAGAGCGATTCACCGAGGCTGTTGACACGGATATAGCCGCCGTCGCGGTCGGCGGCAACGAGATTGATGCCGAAGGCTCCACGGTCGACCTCCAGCCTGAAGATCAGCGCGCCGGTATCGGCGTGATACGGGTAGCTGAAAATCTCCCGCAGTTCCTCGATGGTGTCGTCACACTCGGCATCGATGTTCCTAACAATCTGCGCCCGGATGATGTCGCTAATCATGTCGATGGTCCTGACGTAGCCGGTGGTACGGATCATGCTGCCGCTCGCAAGATCCGCGAGACGAAGCCTAGGGCCGGGCCGAACCGGAGCAGACACACCCGGTTCACGAGGCCGAGGGCGTTGATCCCGGTGCCACGTAGGTGACACAGCCAGCGAGATCGAGCGGGCTAGAGCAGGACTCAGCGAGACTCACGAAAGAGGCCCTCGACCGGCGTTCACACTGGTCAAGGGCCTCTTTCTGCACCTGATGGCGGGTAGAGATTCGAACCTCCGTAGCTTTCGCGACGGATTTACAGAGAGCGCGGGATCTTGAGTGCTGCACCGCCCGTGACCAGCGGCTTTCCTGCGATCTTGAGCGCCGATCCGGTCGTGTTCCCGTGATGTTCCCGCAGCGGGAACACTCAGCGCTTTCCATCTGGGGTACCGGGTCAGGCGTTGGGTGTCACTCGCGGGTCAGTCCGGATGGCAGCGCGTCTTCGTCGGGTCGGACCCGGCGGGCGTTGGCCAGGGGGTCGCGTTGGAGGGCGTTGATCAGCGGTTCCGGGCCGCCGACGCAGGTCCAGGTGTCGTCCCAGAGTGCGGAGACCAGCCATGATCGATCGGCGGGGAAGAACAGGTCGGGTAGCGATCCGCGGTGGTGGCGTATGTGACCACCGGTCCGCCAGGTGAGGGCTTGCTCGGGTCCGGCCTCGACCAGCACGTACGGCCAGTTCCAGTAGAGCGAAACCTTTGGAGCGTGGGGAAAGACGATGTCGTGGGCGCCGGTGTCGAGGTAAGCCAGCCACCAGGGCTGGTCGGGGTGTGCGTGATGAGGTCTTCGACCAGGGCGTGCTCGTAGGCGGCGGCGGTGACGTCGTCGGCCTGGTACGTGGTGGCGTAGGCGTCGAAGATCGGCGGGATCGCGGTGGTGATCGAGATACCGGCAGTGGTGTGACCAGCGATCCACTCCACATCGCTGGCGGCGCCGATCCGCCAACTCCGCCCCTCCTTGCTGACCTGCACACCGCTATTCAAGACGCTGGGATCTGTCACCGCAGGGCTTTCCCGATCCGGTCGTTCACCCCGTCCTCTCCCCCATCGATGCAGTTCGCGTACACCCGCAGCAGGACGGCGACGCTGTGCCCGAGGCGGCGGGCTACCTCGGTCGCCGGGACGCCTGCGTTGAGCCAGAGCGAGGCGGCAGCGTGGCGCAGGTCGTAGGGCCGGCGGGCGAGCGGTGAGGCGACCTGGGCCGGGGTGAGCGCGTTCTCGCGGGCGAGCTTCCACCAGCGGTCATAGACCGACTCGGACAGCGGACCGCCATGCAGGCCCCAGAACAGCCGGCCGTCTGGTGCGGTTCCGTGGTCGGTGATGTGCCGGTGCAGCAGGGCGACGAGCTGCGGCGGGATCGGTACAGGGCGGGTGTCCTTGCGTGCCCGGTGCTTGAGGCCGCGCCGCTCGTGTGTTTGCCCATCGTCGGTCCAGGCCGAGCCAGCGCGGGGAGCAGTGCCGGCCAGGGTGATTCGACCCCAGCCGTATTCGATCTTCTCGTGTCGACACGCGCCGACCGCTGGCACCGTTGGGCTTGACCCGATTCGACGGACAGGGTCGATGTGTTGATCTTCAGGCTACCTTGAGGGCGGGTAGCAACCGGATGCTGGTGCCGTTCTCGTAG
>NZ_JBVJGT010000044.1:0-57879 GCF_055587185.1 Micromonospora sp. NPDC048040
TTCGGCGGGAGAGGATGTGGGCGTGTTAGGGTGGGGGGTTGGTGATTGGGTTTCAGCTTTGTGCTCTTCCTCTCGCCGGCTGCCGCGCGGCAGCCGGCCACGGCGACCACCGACGTGCCCGGGTCACCGCTGGTGGCCCCGGCCCGGATCCACCCTCCCCGCACCGAGAAAGGCAGCAGCACATGAACGACAGTCAGCACGGAATGAGCCGTCGCCGCATGCTCGGCGCCCTCGCCGGCGTGGCCGGCGCGGCGGCCGTCGGCGCGACCGGACTCGCCTCCGCCGCCGGCGCCAACGGCAACGGCGTCCTCGTCCCGCCCGGCAAGCGGGGCATCATCCTCTACAGCGTCCGGGACCGCATCGGCGCCGCCCCGGACACCAGCGGAGTGCCGTACGGCTTCGAGCGGGTGCTCGCGCGGCTCGCCGAGATCGGCTACAAGGAGGTGGAGTTCGCCGGCTACAACCAGCACACCTCCATCCTCGGCCGGCAGATCACCGCCGCGGAGATCCGCACGATCCTGGACGACAACGGGCTGCGCGCCAACGGCTCGCACGCCTCGATCCCCGGCACGGTCACCCCGGACACCATCGCCGCGTTCGAGCGGACGCTGGACACCGCCGAGATCCTCGGCATGACCCACATCGGCACCGGCAGCGACCCGACCGGCAGCAACTACAAGGCCGACTGGGACGCCGCCGCCGACCGGTGGAACACCTTCGGCGAGATGGCCGCCGCCCGCGGGCTGAAGCTGTACACGCACAACCACGACGCGGCGTACAACTTCCTGCTCGACAGCGGCCCGCTGGACACCCTGGGCCGGCCGACCCGCTCCTCCGGCGTGCGGAAGCTGGAGTACTTCATCGCGCGCACCAACCCGGAGTGGGTCTGGTTCGAGATGGACATCTACTGGGCGCACGTGGCCCAGCACCGGTTCCGCAGCTACACCGACCCGGACGGGGTGGTGCAGACCAGCATCTTCGACCCGCTGGCGACCGTGGCGGCCCAGCCGATCCGGTTCCCGCTGTTCCACGCGAAGGACGGCGCGTTCAACCCGGCCAGCAGCGCCGGGTACGACATGGTGCCGCTCGGCCAGGGCGACATCGACTACGGCGGGTTCTTCGCCAACATGGGTGCCAAGGGCTACCACAACCCGATGTGGGAGCAGGACAACGCACCAGGCGGCGCCACCGACCCGGGCCGGTCGCTGCGCTACGCGGAGCTCAGTTTCCAGCACATGTCGGGTCTGCGGGGCTGACGGACCCGACACGCACCTGGGGCCGCGTCCGGGACGACCGGGCGCGGCCCCGCGCGCCACACGCCGGTAACAGCGCCGTGGAAGACTTCAGGCCGGGAGGTGATGGCGATGGTCCTCGTCCGGCCTGAGAACGCGTACCAGGCACGGCTGGTCCGGCTGCTGCGCGACGACGGTCCCCGCTCGCGGGTGGAGCTCGGCGACGCGGTGGGCCTGTCCCGGTCCAAGCTGGCTGCGGAGGTGGACCGGCTGGTCGAGCGGGGCCTGGTCGAGACCGCGGGGCCGGCGGCGTCGCGCGGCGGTCGCCGGTCCTCGATGCTGCGCGTCGCCGGCGGCGTGCGCTTCGCCGGCGTCGTCGTCGGCGCGGACCGGATCACCGTCACGGTGACCGACGGCGAGTTGACCGTGCTCGCCGGGATCGCCGAGCCGATCGACGTCCGGGTGGGGCCGGAGCCGGTGCTCGGCCGGGCCGTCGAACTGGTCGGAAAGCTGCGGGCCGAGCTGGGTCTGGCCCAGCTCACCGGCGTCGGCGTCGGCCTGCCGGGGCCGGTCGACTTCCCCGAGGGCACGCCGGCCTCACCGGCGGCCATGCCGGGCTGGCACCGGTTCCCGGTGCGCGAGGCGTTCGCCGCCGAGCTGGGCTGCCCGGCCCTGGTCGACAACGACGCGAACGTGATGGCGCTCGGCGAGAAGCACGCCGGGGTCGGGCGCACCTTCGACGACTTCCTCTACGTCAAGCTCGGCACCGCGATCGGCTGCGGGCTGGTGCTCGGCGGCACGCCCTACCGGGGCGCGACGAGCAGCGCCGGGGACATCGCCCACCTGCCGCTCACCGAGGACGGACCGAGCTGCGCCTGCGGCGAGACCGGCTGCCTGGAGGCGTACTGCGGCGACCGCGGGCTGGTCGGCGCGGCGCTCGCCGCGGCCCGCGCGGGCCGGTCCACGGCGCTGGCGGCCCGGCTGGCCGAGGCGGGCACCCTCTCCGTGGCCGACGTCGTCGCGGCGGCGGGCGCGGGCGACGCGGCCGTGCAGGCCCTGGCCCGGGACGCGGCCCGCCGCCTGGGTCAGGTGCTGGTCGGCCTCGTGAGCTTCTTCAACCCGGGCATCGTCATCATCGGGGGCGCGCCGGCCGGGCTGGGTCACACGCTGCTGGCCGAGATCCGTGGGGTGGTCTACCGCCGGTCCGCGCCGCTGGCCACCGGCACCATGCCGATCGTGCTCTCCGACCTCGACGACCGCGCCGGAGCGGTGGGCGCGGCGCGGCTGGTCAGCGACCACCTCTTCTCGACCGGCTGACGGGGGCCGACCGGCGGCCGGCCCCCGAGCGCGGGCCGAGTCCCCGCTGCCGCACACGGCCGTGACCGCTGCCGGGCCCTCGGTCCGTGCCGCCGAACGCGGCGTCGACCGGCAGACGGGGGACTCGGTCCGTGCCGCCGACGGGTGCTCCGTCCTTGCTGCCGACGGGTGCTCAGTCCTTGCTGCTGAACGCGGCGTCGAAGGCCGCGGCCGGGGCGTCGAAGGCGAGCCGCCGGACGAACTGCAGGGCTTCGGGAGCGCCGACGAGGCGGTCCATGCCGGCGTCCTCCCACTCGATCGAGATCGGGCCGGCGTAGCCGATCGCGTTCAGCGCCCGGAAGCAGTCCTCCCAGGGCACGTCGCCGTGACCGGTCGAGACGAAGTCCCAGCCGCGCCGCATGTCCGCCCACGGCAGGTGCGAGGCGAGCCGGCCCCGCCGCCCGTCCCCCGTACGCACCTTCGCGTCCTTGCAGTCGACGTGGTAGATCCGGTCGGCGAAGTCGAAGATGAAGTTGACCGGGTCCAGCTCCTGCCAGACGAAGTGCGACGGGTCCCAGTTCAGCCCGAACGCGGGCCGGTGCCCGACGGCCTCCAGCGCCCGCTTCGTCGTCCAGTAGTCGTACGCGATCTCGCTCGGGTGCACCTCGTGGGCGAAGCGGACCCCGACGGAGTCGAAGACGTCGAGGATGGGGTTCCAGCGGTCGGCGAAGTCCTGGTAGCCCCGCTCGATCATCTCCGGCGGCACCGGCGGGAACATCGCCAGGGTGTGCCAGATCGACGACCCGGTGAAGCCCACGACGGTGTCGACCCCGAGCCTCGCCGCCGCCCGGGCGGTGTCCTTGATCTCCTCGGCGGCCCGTCGGCGTACGCCCTCGGGCTCGCCGTCGCCCCAGATCCGGGCCGGCAGGATGCCCTGGTGCCGCTCGTCGATGGGGTGGTCGCAGACCGCCTGGCCGACCAGGTGGTTGGAGATCGCGTACACCTTCAGGTTGTGCTTCGCGAGGGTCTCCCGCTTCCGGTCGACGTACGAGTCGTCGGCGAGGGCCCTGTCGACCTCGAAGTGGTCGCCCCAGCAGGCGATCTCCAGCCCGTCGTAGCCCCACTCGGAGGCGAGCCGGCAGACCTCGTCGAACGGAAGGTCGGCCCACTGGCCGGTGAAGAGCGTGATGGGTCGCGCCATTGTCCTTCTCCCCTGTCGTGATGGGGGATTCCGTACGGGCGGGCCGGGGCGAGGGTGACCGGCCGGTACCGGTGAACGGCGGGGCCGCGGGGCGTGCCGGTGGGTGCGGGACGCACCGAGGCCCGCCGGGTTGCGCCTCCCGCCGGGTCACCGGCCACCAGAACGGTCGCCGCCCCCACTCTAGGCACCCCGGCGGCCCGAGGAAACCCCCCGCGGCCTGCCCGCCCTCCCGCCCCGCGATCGTGCAGTCCCGGCCCGTGTTTCCCGGCGTCCGCCGGAGACGCCGGGGCACCAACTGCAAGATCGCGGGGACCCGGGTCAGGGCAGGGTCCACTTCTGGTTGGCGCCGGTGTGGCAGGTCCACAGGTGCACCGCGGTGCCGTCGGCGGGGTTGTTGCCGGAGACGTCCAGGCACTTGCCGGACTGCGGGTTGCGCAGCGTCCCGTCCGGCTGCGCCGACCAGTTCTGCGCGCCCGTGCCGTTGCACGTCCAGAGCTGGATCTTCGTGCCGTCCGCCGAACCGCCACCCGAGACGTCCAGACACTTGCCCAACGCCCGCACCGTCGAGTTCGGCGTCACCGTCCAGGTCTGCGCGGCGCTGCCGTTGCAGGTCCAGATCTGGATCTGAGTGCCGTCGGCCGTGGCGGCGTTGCGCACGTCCAGGCACTTGCCGGCCAGGCCCCGGATCGAGCCCACGCCGCCGCTGCCGCCGGGCCTGACCAGGGTGAAGTCGTCCACGTCGAAGAGCCCCGAGCCCGACCCGGTGAAGGTCAGGTAGAGGTTGTGGGTGCCGGACGGGACCCCGCCGAGGGTGGTGGTGACGTCGGCGAAGGTGGTCCAGCTTCCGGTGTTCGGCACCGCGACCGCGCCGAGCACGGTGCCGGTCGTGGATCCGGTGCGCACCTGGAGGGTGCCGCCGGGCCCGCCCGAGACGACCCGTGCCCGGAACGACGTGACGCCGGTCAGGTCCACCCCGTCGTACGCGGCCCAGTCGCCCGGGTCGATGTGGCCGAGCGTCTGGCCACCGTTCGCCCCGGCCTTGGTGAACGGGGCGACGCCGCCGGCCGAGCTGAACGCCTCCGCCTGGATGGTGGTGTCGCCGGTCGGCGGGGTGGTGCCCAACTCCTTGATCCGGATGTTGCGGAACGAGGCGTCGTCGCCGGTGCCGTGGTTCTGGAGCCCGATGTGGCCGGCGAGCGACCGGGCGGGGTCGGTGTTGGTGAAGTCGTTGATCTTCACGCCGTTGAGGAGGACCTGGAGGCGCTCGCCCTCGACGAGCAGCTCGTACGTGTTCCACTCCCCCGGCGGGTTGAGCGCCGCGTCCCGGGCGGCGAGGTCGGCGGACTTGAAGGTGTAGACCGCGCCGGTGGTGCGGTCGGCCGCGTCGGTGGCGTCGATCTGCACCTCGTAGCCGTTGTTCACCGCCGACCAGGGGTCGCTCGACGGCGGGAAGCCGATGAAGACGCCGGAGTTGTCGTCGCCGGCGAGCCGCCAGTCCAGCTTGAGCGAGTAGTTGGTGAACTGCTTCGCGCTGTACCAGTAGAGCCCCATCCCACCGACCGAGGTGAGGGTGGCGTCGGCGTTGCCGAAGCCGCCCGGCCCGGCCTGGGACCAGCCGGTGGTCGAGCCGTCGTAGAGCGTGGTGTAGCCGGTCTCGGGGCGGCAGTCGGCCCTGGTGCGGCCGGCCGCGTACCGGATGCCGCCGAGCAGGTGGGCCCGGAAGGCCGGCTCGGCGTACGACGCCTGGGTGTGCCCGCCGCCGGTGTAGAAGGCTCGGCCGCCGCTGTGGGTCTTGCACCAGGAGTGCGGGTGGTCGGCGCCCATCGAGCCGCCCGAGTACGACGACTCGTCGAGGGTGGCCAGCACGCGGGCCGTGGAGCGGGCGTTGGTCTGGTAGTTGTACCACTCGTCGGTGCGGGTCCACGTCTGCGGCAGGTGCGCGGTGGCCGCGTGCGCCCGGTTCTCCGCCTTCACGTTCGCCTGCTGGATGTGCGGGTGCGAGGCGAAGTACGCGCCGACCAGGTTGCCGTAGAACGACCAGCCGTACTCGGTGTCGGCGGCGGCGTGCACGCCGACGAAGCCGCCGCCGGAGCCGATGTACGCCTCGAAGGCACCCTGCTGGGCGGCGTCGAGCACGTCGCCGGTGGTGTTGAGGAAGACGACCGCCTCGTACCGGGCCAGGTTGGCGGTGGTGAACTGGGCGGCGTCCTCGGTGGCGGTGACGGTGAAGTTGTTGGCCGCGCCGAGGTCGCGGATGGCCTGGGTGCCGACCGCGATGGAGTCGTGCCGGAAGCCGGCTGTCTTCGAGAAGACCAGCACGTCGTACGGGGCGTCGGCGGCGCTGGCCGGGCCGGCCGGGGTGGTGCAGGCGAGGACGGCGAGGACGGCGGTGGCCGCGCCGAGGACGGTTCGCAGGAGTTTGCGCATGTCGCTCTCCCAACGGGTGTGCGGAAGGGCCCCTGCCTCTGCACCAGGCGGTGGTAGGAGCCCTTCCTCTCGGGTCAGGGCAGGGTCCACTTCTGGTTGGCGCCGGTGTGGCAGGTCCACAGGTGCACCGCCGTGCCGTCGGCGGGGTTGTTGCCCGAGACGTCCAGGCACTTGCCGGACTGCGGGTTACGCACCGTCCCGTCCGGCTGCGCCGACCAACTCTGCGCGCCCGTGCCGTTGCACGTCCAGAGCTGGATCTTCGTGCCGTCCGCCGAACCGCCACCCGAGACGTCCAGACACTTGCCCAACGCCCGCACCGTCGAGTTCGGCGTCACCGTCCAACTCTGCGCCGCCGTGCCGTTGCAGCCGTAGATCTGGACCTGGGTGCCGTCGGCCGTGGCCGCGTTGCGCACGTCCAGGCACTTGCCGCCGAGCCCGACGACCGGGCCGGTGCGGACCGTCGCGCCGGTGGTGAAGGTGAACGAGTCGACGTCGTAGAGCGCGCCGGTGCCCGCGCCGGCGAAGGTCAGGTAGAGCGTGGTGGTGCCGGCCGGCGCCCCCGACAGGCTGCCGCTGACCGTGGTGAACGTGTCCCAGGCGCCGGTGACGGGGACCGTCGCGGTGCCGAGCACGGCGCCGGTGGCCGAGCCGGCCCGCACCTGGAGGGTGCCGCCGGAGCCGGCCGAGGAGACCCGGGCGCTGAACGAGGTCGCGTCGTCGAGCTTGTACGGCTCGAACGCGATCCAGTCCCCGTTGTGGATGTCGCCGACGGTCTTGCCGCCCTCGGCCGTGGCCTTGTCGAAGGTGTTGACGCCGGAGGAGGTCCTGAAGTGCTCCGCCTGGCGCTTGCGGGGCTGGAGGGTGTGCTGCTTGTGCGTGGTCAGCCCGCCGGCGTCGGTGTACTCCGCGTCGAAGATGGCGAAGATGTTCGCCGCGTCGTCGTGCTCGCCGTCGACGGGGATGGTGATCGAGCCCGAGCAGCCGGTCCTGGAGGTGATCTGGTGGCCGTGGCTGTCGTGGCCGAGCACGTAGGTCATCCTGACCTTGGTGCAGTCGATCGCGCCGTCCTCCGGGTCGGTCACGGTGATGCTGAACGGCACGGTGTCGCCGTAGCTGAACAGTTGGCCGTTGGCCGGGCTGTTGATGGTGACCGTGGGCGCGGTGTTGCCGACCCCGATCTGCACGTTCGCCGTGCCGGTGGCGTCCTGCGGGTCGCGGACGGTCAGCGTGACCTGGTAGGTGCCGTTGGCGGTGTAGGTCTTGCTGGGGTTGGCCGTCGTCGACGTGGTGCCGTCGCCGAAGTTCCAGAAGTACGTCAGCGCGCCGCCCTCCGGGTCCGACGACCCGGCCGAGGAGAAGTTCACGGTCAACGGCGCCGTGCCGGAGGTCCTGTCGGCCGAGGCGACCGCGGTCGGCGCGCGGTTGCCGCCGGCGATGTGGTCGTAGCGGTACAGCGCCGAGTTGGCGTCGCCGTTGAAGTAGCCGGTGCCGTAGTCCAGCACGTAGAGCGCCCCCTCCGGCCCGAACGCCATGTCCATGACCTGCTTGCCGTTCCACGGGAACGTGTCGATGGTGCCCGGCGCGCCGCCGGCGTCGAGGTGGATCGGCTTGACCCAGCCCCGGCCGAGTTCCCCGGCGAGGAACTGCCCGTCGAAGGACTGCGGGAACTTGGTGGTGGAGTTCAGCGCGGCGTCGTACCGGTAGACCGGGCCGGCCATCGGCGACTCGGAGCCGCCGCCGAACTCCGGCGGACTGCCGGCGTCGCCGGCGTACCGGATCCAGGCGGGCTTCGCCCCGGGCAGGGTGGGCAGGCCGGTGTTGCGGAAGGAGTTGTTGGTCGGCCCGCCGGCGCAGTTGTACTTGGCCCCGGCGGTCCCGGTGGCGAAGTCCCACTCGGCGTACGTCTCGGCGGCGGTGTTGGTGCCCGTGCAGTACGGCCAGCCGTAGTTGCCGGGGCCGGTGACCCGGTCGAACTCGACCTGTCCGCTGGGACCCCGGGCGCTGGTGGTGCCGGCGTCCGGCCCGTAGTCGCCGACATAAACGATGCCAGTGGCCCGGTCGACGCTCATCCGGAACGGGTTGCGGAAGCCCATCGCGTAGATCTCGGGGCGCGTCCTCGGGTCCGAGTCGACGAACAGGTTCCCGGCCGGGATCGCGTACGTGCCGTCGGCGTTCACCCTGATCCGCAGGATCTTGCCGCGCAGGTCGTTGGTGTTGGCCGCGCTGCGCTGCGCGTCGTACGCGGGGTTGCGGTTGGTGCGCTCGTCGATCGGCGCGTACCCGGCCGAGTCGAACGGGTTGGTGTCGTCGCCGGTGGAGAGGTAGAGGTTGCCGGCGGCGTCGAAGTCGATGTCGCCGCCGACGTGGCAGCACATGCCCCGATCGGCGGGCACGTCGAGGATGTCGACCCTGCTGCCGGTGTTGATGGTGAAGTCGGCGTTGAGGGTGAACCGGGAGAGCCGGTTGACGCCCTGCCAGGCGGAGAAGTCGGTGCCGGTCGCCGGCGCGTCGCCGGCGGGGGTGGACAGCGGCGGGGCGTAGTAGAGGTAGATGTGCCGGTTGCTGGCGAAGTTCGGGTCGGCCCCGATGCCCTGCAACCCCTCCTCGTCGTGGGTGTAGACCGGCAGCGTACCGATCACCGAGGTGGTGCCGGCGGAGTCCGTACGCCGGACGGTGCCGTTGCGGGCGGTGTGCAGGACCGATCGGTCCGGCAGCACCGCGATCGTCATGGGCTCGCCGACCTCGGCGACGCCCTTGGCGAGGGTGACCTGCTGGAAGTCGGTGCCGACGATGGGGTGGGCCTGGGCCGGAGTGGGGCCGCCCAGCGCGGCGGGGCCGGCGCCGAGGGCGACCGTGGCGGCGGCGGCCAGCAGCAGCGCCGCGCCGGCGGCGGCGGACCGTCGACCGGTCCCGTGGGTGGAAGCGTCCTTCGTGGACATCGATGTGCCGTCCCTTCCTGACCAGTGACTGCCAGGGCGGGCGCGCGCCGTCGCGCCGGATGCCGTAGCGGGGATGGGTCGGCCGCCGGGTGGTGTCCCGGCCGGCCGTGGCCTGCGAGGGTGGGGTGTGCCACCGCTCGGAGGTCACCAGTCGATGGGTTCCCGCGCCGCCGGTTCACCTCGACGAAACATCTTCGCGATGGCCCGACCCTAAATGACACACGTCTATGTGTCCACATGTTCCGACCGATCGGTGCGAACTTTCGTCGATCCCGCGAAAAGTCCCCGAGGCGCCCGGCGGCGCCGATCAGAGCGGACGGTCGACGGCCTGGGCGGCGAGGGCGGCGAGGGCGGCACGGGCCTCGGGGGTCACGGGGGCCTCCGCCAGGGCCGCCAGGGCGGCATCGGCGCGCACCCGGATCATCCGCTCGATCCGCTCGCGCGCGCCGGTACGCTCGATGATGCCCCGCAGCTCGGCGGCCCCGTCGGCGTCCAGCGCCGGGTTGCCGAACAGCTCCCGCAGCCTGGCGGCCTGCGCCCGGTCGGCGGCGCCACGGGCCAGCGCCATCATCACCGTCGGCTTGCCCTCCCGCAGGTCGTCCAGGACCGACTTGCCCGTGACGGCCGGATCGCCGAAGACCCCCAGCACGTCGTCACGCAGCTGGAACGCGTCGCCCAGCGGGTCGCCGAACGCGGCCAGCTCGGCGACGGGCCCCGGGCCCGCCCCGGCCAGCGTCGCCCCGATCTGCAGCGGCCGGGTGACCGTGTAGCGGGCAGCCTTCATCCGGATCACGGTCAGCGCGCTGGCCACCGAGCCGTCGCCCACCCCGGAGACCAGGTCCAGGTACTCGCCCGCGATCACCTCGGTGCGCATCAGCGCGAATACCGCGCACCCCCGGTGCACCCGCGCGGCGTCCAGCCCGCACTCGTGGAACATCTGGTCGGACCAGGCGGCGCACAGGTCGCCGCAGAGCAGGGCCGTGTTGCGCCCGTACGCCTCGGGGTCGCCCCGCCAGGACGAGCGGGCGTGCAGGTCGGCGAAGAGCCGGTGCACCGACGGCTCGCCCCGGCGGCGGTCGCTGCCGTCGAGGATGTCGTCGTGGATCAGCGCGAACGCGTGGAACAGCTCCAGCGCGGCGGCGGCCACCACGATCGGGGCGCCGTCGGGGGCGCCGGCGCCCCGCCAGCCCCAGTAGCAGAAGAGCGGGCGCAGCCGCTTCCCGCCGGCCAGCACGAACCGGTGCAGCGCGGTGAAGACGCCCCGGGGCGCGCCGTCCGGCCAGTCCCGGCCCTGCCGGTCGAGGAACGCGGCCAGCTCGGCGTCGACACGGGCCCGCAGTTCGCCGGTGTCGGGGGGCGCGACGGTGACGGTCACGACGCTCCCCCCGGTCGTCCGGCCGCTCCGGGAGGCGGCGGCGCGGCCGGCGGGACCAGTCCCGCCAGCTCCAGCAGCAGGGCCTTCACCTCGGTCGCGGCGACCCGGTCCCGGGCGGCGGACGGGTCGGAGCAGAGCAGCACCGGCCCGTCGGCCGGGTCGGCGGGGAGCCGCCCGTGCGACCCGCGCACCGCCCGGGCGCCGGCGTCCAGCCCGACCACGCTCATCAGGTAGCGCAGCCCGAGCTTCTTGCGGGCCAGCGCCACGGCGGCGCGGCGCTTGGCGGCACCGGGGGCGGCGGGGTCGAAGAACAGCTCCGCGGGGTCGTAGCCGGGTTTGCGGTGGATCTCCACGAGGCGGGCGAAGTCCGGCGCGCGGGTGTCGTCGAGCCAGTAGTAGTACGTGAACCAGGCGTCCGGCTCGGCGACGAGGACGAGTTCTCCGGCGCGCGGATGGTCCAGCCCGTACGCGGCCTTGCCGTCGGCGTCGAGCACCTCGGCCACCCCGGGCAGCGCGGCGCAGAGCTTCGCCACCGCCGGCACGTCGGCCGGGTCACGGACGTAGACGTGCGCGACCTGGTGGTCGGCGACCGCGAAGGCCCGCGAGGTCCACGGGTCGAGGTACTCCATGCCGGCCTGGGTGTGCACCCGCAGCAGCCCCTCGGCGCGCAGCAGCCGGTTGACGTCCACCGGGCGGGAGGCGTCGGTGATGCCGTACTCGGAGAGCACCACCACGGTGGCGTCCCGGGCCCGGGCGGCGTCCAGCAGCGGCCCGAGCACCCCGTCCAGCTCGGCCGCCGCCGCGGCGGCCTGCGGGGAGGACGGGCCGAAGCGCTGCAGGTCGTAGTCGAGGTGCGGGACGTACACCAGGGTCAGGTCCGGGGACTGCTCGGCGAGGATCCGCTCGGCGGCCCGGCAGATCCACGCCGACGACGCCAGCCCCGCGCCCGGCCCCCAGTAGCTGAACAGCGGGAAGGTGCCGAGCCGGTCGGTGAGCGCGTCGTGCAGCTCCGGCGGGTCGGTGTAGCAGTCCGGCTCCTTGCGCCCGTCGGCGTGATAGACGGGGCGCGGGGTAGCCGTCCAGTCCACGTCCGCGCCCATCGCGTACCACCAGCAGACGTTGGCGACGGTGTAGCCGGGCTCGGCCCGGCGGGCCGCCTGCCAGAGCCGCTCCCCGCCGACCAGCGCGTGGTGCTGGCGCCAGAGCAGTACCTCGCCGAGATCCCGGAAGTACCAGCCGTTCCCGACGATCCCGTGCCCGGCCGGGGGCAGCCCGGTGAGGAAGGTGGACTGCACCGAGCAGGTCACCGCGGGCAGCACCGTGCCGAGTTCGGCGCGGAAGCCGGTGTCGGCGACCGCGCGCAGCCGGGGCATGTGCGCCAGCAGGCGCGGGGTCAGCCCCACCACGTCCAGCACCACCAGCCGCCGGCTCATGTCGGCACCTCGCTCCGCTCGGCGCCGCCATGAGGCACCCCGGCGCTGTGTCGATGATTCACTCGCAGACGCTCGCTCATGTCGGCACCTCGCTCCGCTCGGCGCCGCCACGAGGCACCCCCGCGCTGTGTCGATGACTCACTCGCAGACGCTCGCTCATGTCGGCACCTCCGCCGTCACCGGTGCCGGACGGGCCGCCGGAGCCAGGCCGAGGGCGACCAGCTCGGCGTGGGCGAAGGCCAGCTCCGCGGCGATCCCGGCGGCCAGCTCCGCGTCGGTGCCCGGCCGCCGCGCCGCCGGCAGCACCCCCCAGGTGTACGTCTCGACGTCGAGGTGGTCGCAGCCCGCCTCGGGCCCGGCGTAGAGCGCGGCCAGCGCGGCGCGCAGCACCGGCAGGGTGGAGTCGAGCGGTGGTTCGGGTGGGGCGTGCAGCGGCACGTGGTAGTGCACCCGCCACGGCCCGGGCAGCCGCGCGGCCAGGGCGACGTCCAGGTCGTCGGCGGCGTGGGCCGGGTCCGCCGGGTCCGCCGCCCCCGCGCAGCCGGCCGCGCGGGTCTGGTGCAGGAAGCGCGGCTCCACCCAGCGGTGCAACGCCGCCGTCGCCTCGGCCGGCGCCTCGATGGCGGCCGAGACCTGCACCTTCACCACCGGCAGGCCGGCGGCCCGCAGCCGGCGCAGCGCGTCGGCCGGCTCCTCCCAGGCGCAGGCGAGGTGGGCGAGATCCAGGCAGACGCCGAGGCGGTCGGTGTCCACGCCGGAGAGTGCCGCGACGGCCTGTCCGGTGCTCTCCACCACGCAGCCCGGCTCCGGCTCGAAGCCGACCCGGACCGGTCGGCCGGTGTCCCGCTCGACGGCCGCGAGACCGGCCGCGAGCTGGTCGAGCCGGCGGCGCGCGGCGTCCGCCCGGCCGGCGTCCCAGGGCCGCCGCCAGGCCAGCGGCAGGGTGGAGACCGAGCCCCGGGCCGCGTCGTCCGGCAGCAGGTCGGCGAGCATCCGGGCCAGGTCCAGGGTGTACGCGAGCCGCCCGCCCGTGGTCCAGTCCGGGTGGTAGACGTCGCCCTTGACCACCGGCGCCTGGAAGGCCGCGTACGGGAAGCCGTTGAGCGTGACCACCTCCAGCCCCCGAACGGTCAGCTCGGTACGCAGCCGGCGGCGGGCCGCCGGGTCGGCGGCCAGCTCGGCGGCGACCGGGGCGGCCAGCCACAGCCCGAGGCCGAGCAGGTCCGCGCCGACCGCCTCGCGGACGGGCACGGCGTAGGTGTCCAACTGGCGGAGGATGCCGGCGAGGTCCTCGGCGGGATGCACGTTGGTGCAGTAGCCGAGGTGGACGGTGTCGCCGCCGGCGTGCCGCAGCCGCATCAGCTGCCGCCGCGCAGGATCGAGTTGCCGGCCCAGGTGCCGGTCGGCGGGTCGACGTCGGCGCGGTCCAGGTCGGCCAGGTCCAGCCGCCCGGACTGGCCGTAGAACTCGACCGGGTTGCGCCACAGCACCCGGTCGACGTCGTCGTCGGTGAAGCCGGCCAGCAGCATCGCCTCCCCCGTGGCCCGGGTGAGCAGCGGGTCCGAGCGCCCCCAGTCGGCCGCCGAGTTGACCAGCACCCGCTCGGTCCCGTACGCCCGCAGCAGCTCCACCATGCGCGGCGGCGACATCTTGGTGTCGGGGTAGATGGAGAAGCCCAGCCAGCAGCCGGTGTCCCGGACCAGCTTCACCGTCACCTCGTTGAGGTGGTCGAGCACCACCCGGCCCGGCTCGATGCCGGACTCGGCCACGACGGCGAGGCTGCGTTCGACGCCCCGGGCCTTGTCCCGGTGCGGGGTGTGCACCAGCGCCGGCAGGTCGTGCGCCACGGCCAGGGCCAGTTGGGCGGCGAACGCGTCGTCCTCCTCCGGCGTCATCGAGTCGTAGCCGATCTCGCCCACCGCCACCACGCCGTCCTTGTCGAGGTAGCGCGGCAGCAGGTCGAGCACCGGGCGGCAGCGGGGGTCGTTGGCCTCCTTCGGGTTCAGCGCGACCGTGGCGTGGTGGCGGATCCCGAACTGCCCGGCCCGGAACGGCTCCCAGCCGATCAGCGAGTCGAAGTAGTCGGCGAAGGAGGCGGCGCTGGTGCGGGGCTGGCCGAGCCAGAACGCCGGCTCCACCACCGCCCGGACGCCGGCCGCGGCCATCCGCTCGTAGTCGTCGGTGGTCCGCGAGGTCATGTGGATGTGCGGGTCGAAGATGCGCATCACGCCTCCCTGGCGGTGATCGGGACGGGGCCGGTGGTGAGGCGGCCGAGCAGCGCGGTGGCGTCGGCGGGCATCGTGCGGCCGGCGGCCTGCCGCTCGGCGGCCAGCCCGGCGAGCATCGCGGCGAGTTCCGTGTCGGCGCGGGCGTCGAGGTCGTGCACCACGGCCAGCGGCACGCCCGTGAACACGCACTTGAGCACCGCCTGCCGCCAGGCGGCCGGGTCGAGGTGCCGGGCGTACGGGCCGAGGGCGGCGGCGACCAGCCGGGTGTCGTTGGTGCGGATCGCGTCGTGCAGCAGCGGCACCCCGGCCGCGCCGATCGGCAGCAGCGGCAGGGCCTTGAGCACGGCCCGCTTCTCGGCGGCGTCGCCGTGGCGGTAGAGCGACTCGGCGTGCGGGGCGTGGTCGGTGGGCAGTGCGGTCAGCAGCAGCGCCCGGGCCGCCTCGTCGGCGCTCCAGCCGGCCGGCTCCGTCAGCGGGGCCCGGCCGCAGCGCCGGCCGGCAGCCGCGAAGAGCCCGCCGATCGCCGCCGGTTCCGCCGCCACCCGCCGCACCGCCGCGTCGAGCCAGTCAGGCTCGGGGGATACCCCCCGCAGCGCGGCCCGCAGTGAATCCGGTGTCATCCCGTCTCCTCTCTCGTGCTGCCCTGCGCGTGCCCCGTCACCGATCCCGTTGCGCGGCTTCCTTCGTGGCGTTCCGCAGGAAGTCGAGCGAGCGGGCGGCGACGGCGGGTGCCGCGTGCGAATGCCGGGGCAGCTCCACGGCGACCAGCCCCCGGTAGCCGGCGTCGGCCAGGGCCCGCAGCACCGGCGGGAAGTCGATCTCGCCGGCACCGAACTCCAGGTGCTCGTGCACGCCCCGGCGCATGTCGTCGATCTGCACGTTGACCAGGTGCTCGGCCACCTCGTGCACGCACGCCGGGACCGACCGCGGCTCCAGGCAGCGGCAGTGTCCGATGTCGAGCGTGATGCCGAAGTGGGCCGGGTCGCCGAGCGTGCCGCGCAGCCGGCGCCAGCCGGCGATGTCCTCGACCAGCATTCCCGGCTCCGGTTCGAAGCCGAGGGTCACCCCGGCCACGTCGGCGGCGTCGACCACCGTCGCGCAGCCGGTGACCAGCCGGTCCCAGGCCGTCGGCGGCGGGACGGCGTCGGGGCGTACGCCGGCCCAGAAGGAGACGGCCTCCGCGCCCAGGTCGGCGCCGATCCGCACGGCCCGGCGCAGGAACTCGACGCGCCGCGTCGGGTCGTCGTGCAGCAGCGTCGGGGCGTGCTTGTGCCACGGGTCGAGCAGGTACCGCGCGCCGGTCTCGACGACCACGGCGAGGCCGAGCGCCGCCAGCCGGCGGGCGACGGCGGCCACCCGCCGCGCCAACGCGGGCGCGAACGGGTCGAGGTGGTCGTGGTCCAGGGTGAGCGCGACGCCCTGGTAGCCCAGGTCGGCGATGACCGCCAGCGCGTCGGCCAGCCGGTGGTTGGCGAACCCGTTGGTCCCGTAGCCGAACCGCAGCCCGCCGTCGCCGCTGCCGGCCGCCCCGGCGCTCCCGGGTTCCCGGGCCGCGTGTCGGGGGCGCGGGGCGGTCATGTCGGGGAGACCTTCCGGGCCAGCCGGCGGCCCAGGGGCGCGGCCGCCGCCACCGCCAGTCCGAGCAGCCCGGCCCCGGCGCGCGCGGCCAGGGCGCCCTGCAACGCGGGCAGCCCGGTGATCCCGGCCCCCACCGCCGCACGCACCCGGGCGGCGGAGGGATCGGCCACCACCCGGGCCTGGGCCGCGCCGTAGCGGGCCGCGTACGAGCCGGCCAGCAGGGCCGGCAGCACCTCGACGCCGGCCGGGCCACGCCGCCGGCGGGGCATCGCGCGACCGGCGGGCCGGGCACGACCCGTCGGGACGGTGGCGGCGGCGGCGACCAGGGCGGTGCCGGCGAGGGTACGCAGCGGCAGCGCCGCGTCGGCGCCGGTGACCTCCCGGCGGGAGAGGGCCGTGACCGTCCACGTGTGGGCGGCCACGGTGACCGCCGCCGGCACCGCCCGCAGCACCCGTCCACCCGTGGCGCCGAGCAGCACGTCCAGCCCCCGGCACGCGGCCATCACGGCCGGTCCGGCGGGGGTGTCCTTCGCCGCCAGGTCGTACCCCCAGACGGCGGCGGCGAGCGGGACGGCGACGCTCGCGGCGCGCCGGCCCCCGGCGGTGGCGGCCAGCGCGACCCCGGCGGCGGTGAGCCCGGCGGCGAGGCCGAGCGCGGTCCCGGGGGCGACCCGGCCGCTGGGGATGGGCCGCTCGGGGCGTTCGACGGCGTCCAGCCGCCGGTCGGCCCAGTCGTTGGCGGCCATTCCCGCCCAGTAGAGCAGCACGGACGCGGCGGCCAGGGCGGGCGTACGCCGGTCGAGCGCGCCGGCCGCGGCCGCGCCGGCGACGACGTCGCCGGGCACCGAGAGCGCGGCCGGGGCCCGGACCAGCTCGACGAGGTCAGTCGCGCGGGGCATCGGCACCTCCCGCGTGCAACCGGCGGGCGAAGCCGCACAGCCGGGTCCACTGGTCGGCCAGCGAGTGGGTGGACGCGCCGAGCGGATCCTTGAAGAAGAAGGCCAGGTCGTGCAGGGGGCCGGTGTGGCCGGCGGCGTGCGCGGCGGCGACGAGCCGGGCCAGGTCGAGCACCAGGGGCGCGGCCAGCGCGGAGTCGCAGCCGTGCCAGGTGAACTCCATCCGCATCCCGGTGCCGAGGAAGCCCGCGAAGGTGACCAGGTCCCACGCGGTCTTGAAGTCGCCCAGCTCCTCGACGTACTCGATCCTGGTGCCGCCCTGCGGGAGGTAACCGAGCGTCTCGCCGAGCACCCGTTGCTTGCTCTCCACCTTGGCGGCGTTGGCGGCCGGGTCGGCGAGGGTGGCGCCGTCGCCGCCGCCGAGCAGGTTCATCCCGGACCAGGAGCGCACCGCCAGGTGCCGCATCGCGAACATCGGCGCGAGCACCGACTTGACCAGGGTCTCCCCCGTCTTGCCGTCGTGCCCGGCGTACGGGATCCCGCGTTGCGCCGCCAGCGTGGCCAGGGCCGGCAGCCGCAGCCCGGTGGACGGGGTGAAGTCGACGTACGAACAGCCCGCATGCACCGCCGCGTACGCGTAGAGCGAACTGGGCGGCAGCACCTCGTCGGGACCGGCGAGCGCGGCCCGCAGCGTGTCCGGGTCGGCGTGCGCCGGGTGCGGTCGGGCGACCGGTTCGGTGGCCGAGACGTTGACCACGACCACCCGGTCCAGCTCGTGCCGGTCCCGGAAGTCGGTGAGGTCGCGTACGGTCGCGGCGGCCCGGTCCGCCTGGGTGCCGGCGGTGGGGGCCGCGCGCAGCTCGCGCTCGACGGCGGCCAGTTCGTCGGGGAGGGCGGCGACCAGCCGGCCGGGCAGCACGCCGGCGGCGGCGAGGGCCTCGGCGCGTTTGGCCAGCGGGACGGTGGCGACGTCGTGCCCGCCGAAGACCAGGTCGGTGAAGGCCGGCAGGGCGGGCCCACGCACGTCGGGCAGCTCGGTGACGCAGCCGGTCGGGCCGGTGAGCCCGGCTCGCAGGGCGAGCGCCCCGACGATGCTGGTGGTCGCGACCGAGCCGCGCGCCCCCACCAGCCAGACACCCGTACGCATGGTGCTCCTTCCCGTCAGGAGGAACCAGCCGTGCATTGGCTTACATGGATATCAGAAGTTTGTTCGGAAAGATATGGATCTGTGCGGATGGGCCCCGTCCGCCGGCCGCACCGGGGGAGCCGACCGGCCCGGTGTCGACGTCGGCGGCGACGACGCCGGACCGGCTCCCGGTGCGGGCGCGGACGGACGGGGCTGGCAGGCAGGGTCGGTCGGCGTCTCGCCCCTGCCTCCCCCGCATCCGCCGGTCGGGACGACGGCGCGCCCCGACCGGACGTCGTGGGCCCGGCGGGATCGCCGGGTGGTGGCGGTCCTCCGGTGCGACTGGGGAATCCCGGTCCGGCCGCACCGGACGACCGTCCTGCTCGTGCGCCACCGGGCCGTGGCGGCCCGGCTGCACGTCCTCCGGTGCCGACCTCGTCCCGGCCGCGGGGCGCAACCGCGGCCGGTCCCTCGCCGGTCGGCGCCGGAGGTGGCTCAGACGGCCACCGAGGCCAGCGCGGGCTCCACCTCCGTCCACGAGGAGCCCAGTTCCGCCGACCGGGCGACCGCGTCCAGCACGAGCTGGACCTGGAGCCCGTCGGCGAAGGAGGGGGCCGGGTCGACGCCGGTGGCGACCGCCTCGACGAAGTCCCGCATCTGGTGCGTGAAGGAGTGCTCGTAGCCGATGATGTGGCCGGGCGGCCACCACGCCGACATGTACGGGTGCTCCCCCTCGGTCACCAGGATGCGGCTGAAGCCCTGCTCGGCGGCCGGTCGCGTCGCGTCGAAGAACTCCAGCTCGTTGAGGCGTTCCAGGTCGAAGGCCACGGTCCCGAGGGAGCCGTTGATCTCCACCCGGAGCGCGTTCTTGCGGCCGGTGGCGAACCGGCTCGCCTCGTACGTGGCCAGCGCGCCACCGTCGAGCCGGGCCACGAAGACCGCGGCGTCGTCGACGGTGACCGTGCCGGTGGCCGGGCGGTGCCCGTCGGCGCCGGTGCCGTCGACCGCGCCCCCGTCCACCGTGGCCGCCAGCCCGCTCGACCCGCCCGGCAGGGGGCGCTCCTTGACGAAGGTCTCCGTCACGGCGCTGACCCCGCTGATCCGCTGCCCGGTGACGTACTGGGTCAGGTCGATGATGTGCGCGCCGATGTCGCCGAGCGCGCCGGAGCCCGCCCGGTCCCGCTGCAACCGCCAGACCAGGGGGAACTGCGGGTCCACGATCCAGTCCTGCAGGTACGTCGCCCGGACGTGCCGGATCACCCCGAGCCGCCCGTCGGCGACGAGCTGGCGCATCATCGTGACCGCGGGCACCCGGCGGTAGTTGAACCCGCACATCGACCGCACGCCGGACGCCCGCGCCGTGGCCGCCGCGGCGGCCATCGCCCGGGCCTCGGCGACCGTGTTCGCCAGCGGCTTCTCGCACAGCACGTGCTTGCCGGCGGCCAGCGCGGCGAGGGCGATCTCGGCGTGGCTGTCCCCGGGTGTGCAGACGTCGACCACGTCGATGTCGTCCCGGGCGACGAGGTCGCGCCAGTCGGTCGTGTACGCCTCCCAGCCGAGCCGGTCGGCGGCGTCGGCCACCTTCCCGGCGTCCCGGCCGCAGATGAGCGCCATCCGGGCCCGTGTCGGCAGGTCGTACACCCGGTTCACGGTGCGCCACGCCTGCGAGTGCGCGGCGCCCATGAACGCGTAGCCGACCATGCCGACCCGCAGTTGCCTGTCTGTCGTGGACAAGGTGGGTCTCCCCCCGTGTGTCAGAACCCGAGCTTCAGGTAGTTGCCCGCGTTCTCCTTGGTGATCGTCTCGGAGGCGAGGACGATCTCCTTGGGCACCTGGAGTTCCACCAGGTCGGACATGCCCCGGCCCTGGGCGATCAGCCGGGCCAGGGAGATCGCCGAGGAGGCCATCGACGGGCTGTAGGTCACGGTCGCCTTGAGCACCGTGTTGTCGGCCTGGATGTCCTCCATCGCCTTCTTCGAGCCGGCGCCGCCGACCATGAAGAACTCCTTGCGGTTGGCCTGGTTGATCGCGGCCAGCACGCCGATGCCCTGGTCGTCGTCGTGGTTCCAGAGGGCGTCCATCTTCGGCAGGGCCTGGAGCAGCTGCGCCGCCTCCTGCTGCCCGGAGTCGGCCGTGAAGCGGGCCGCGCGCCGGTTGGCGATCTTCAGGCCGTTCGCCGTCAGGGTGTCGACGAAGCCCTTCGACCGCTCCTGCGTCAGCTCCAGCTCGTCCATGCCGGCGATCTCGCCGATGACCGGGTTGCTGACGCCCTTGGCCTTGAACTGCTCGACCATGTAGGTGGCGGCGGCCACGCCCATGCCGTAGTTGTCGCCCTTGATCTGGAGCCGGTAGGCGCGCGCGTCGGGGAACGCGCGGTCCAGGTTGACCACCGGGATGCCGGCCTTCATCGCCTCCAGGCCGAAGGCGTTGAGCTCCTTGCCGTCGTGCGGCAGCAGCACGATCACGTCGGGCTTCTGCGAGATGAGGGTGGACAGCGCCGCCCGCTGGGCCGCGGCGTCGGCGCCGGCCTCGACCGTCTTGAACTCCACGTCGGAGTACGTGCCGGCCTGCGCCTTGGCGTTGTTGGTGATGGCGGCGATCCAACCGTGGTCCGCGGCCGGCGCGGAGAAGCCGATCGTCACCCGCTTGCCGGGCTCGCTGTTGCCGCCGGGGGCGCCCGCCGCCTTGGTCTGCGCCTCGGTGGGCTGGGTCTCGTTGCTGGTGCAGCCGGCGAGCAGCACGCCGGCGCCGACGGCGGCCCCGCCGAAGAGCATCCGGCGGCGCGACACGTCGCGACTGTGCTGGGTCATGACGACCTCCTGGGTTCGCGGTGGTGGAGGAAACTCGCGGATCTGGACGGGACGAGGGCGTGCGGGGCCCGGCCACCGTCGCTTCGGGTGGCCCGGACACTGCGCGGATCGGGTGCGGTTGCCGGTGGTGCGGGTACGGGTCAGGTGGTGGTGAGCCGGTTACGGCCGAGGAACTGGGTGAGGCTGCGGAACTGGACCTGCTGGACCAGGACGGCCGCGACGATGATGCCGCCCTTGACCATGTTCTGGGCCTCGGTGGAGAGACCGTTGATGGCGAAGAGGTTGGTGATGGTGGCGAAGATGACCACCCCGAGCAGGGAACCGATGATGGTGCCCCGCCCGCCGCTGAGCAGCGTGCCGCCGATGATCGCGGCGGCGATCGCGTCCAGCTCGTAGAGGTTCGCCATCGCCGCCTGGGCCGAGTTGGCCTGGGCGGTGAGCATGATGGCGGCGATGCCGCAGCAGAGGCCGGAGAGCGCGTAGAGCAGCAGGGTGTGCCGCTTGACGTTGATGCCGGCGAGCCGGGCCGCCTCCGGGTTGCCGCCGACGGCGACCGTACGCCGGCCGAAGGTGGTGCGGTTGAGCAGCACCCAGCCGGCGGCCACCACGGCGGCGAGGATGTAGACCAGCAGCGGGATGCCGAGCAGGTCGTTGCTGGCGAGGCCGTTGATGAAACCGTTCTCCGAGACCTGGGTCTGCTTGTCGGAGATCTCGGCGGCCAGGCCCCGGGCGGCCACCAGCATGGCCAGGGTCGCGATGAACGGCACCAGCCGGCCGTACGAGATGAGCAGCCCGTTGACGAGGCCGACCGCCATCCCGACGGTGAGCGCGCTGAAGATCATGCCGCCGGCGCCGTAGCTCTGGGTCGCCACCGTCGTGCACCAGACCCCGGCCAGCGCGACGATCGCGCCGACGGAGAGGTCGATGCCGCCGCCGATGATCACGAAGGTCATCCCGACGGTGACCACGCCGACCACGGCGGCCAGCTTGAGGATGCTGAGGATGTTGTCCCACACCCAGTCCGGATTCGAGTACAGGTCGGATCGGGTGAGGGCGCCGATGACGACGAGCACCGCCAGCACGCCGAGCAGGGCGAGGTTGCGCCGGGCGCCCTCGCCGCCGTCGCCCCGCCACCAGGAGAGGCGCCCGGCGGTGGAGACCTTGTCGACGGCCGCCGGGTCCACCGGCGGGGACTGCGCCGGCAACTGCGCCGCCCGCTCCGGCGCTTCGGTGGAAGTAGGACCATCGGTCATGCCGGTGCGCCTTCCATCAGGGACCCCGCCATGACGAGGTCGAGCACGGTGTTCTCGTCGAGTTCGCCGGCCGGGGCCTCGCGGACGACCCGCCCCTCCCGCATCACCAGCACCCGGTCGGCCAGGCCGAGCACCTCGGGGACCTCGCTGGAGACCAGCAGCACCCCGACGCCGCGGGCGGCCAGCCCCCGGACGACCTGGTATAGCTCGGCCCGGGCGCCGACGTCGACGCCCCGGGTGGGCTCGTCGAGCAGCAGCAGCCGGGTGTCGCCGAGCAGCCAGCGCCCGACCACCACCTTCTGCTGGTTGCCGCCGGAGAGGGTGCGCACCGGTCGGCGTACGTCGCGGGGGCGCAACTCCAGGCTCTCGGCGATCCGGTTCGCCTCGGCCCGCTCCCGCCCGGCGTCGGTGAAGCCGGCGCGGGCGTAGCGGGCGAAGGTGGCCAGGGTGACGTTGCGGTAGACGGGCTCGCCCAGCAGCAGCGCCTGGCTCTTGCGCTCCTCGGGGGCCATCCCCATGCCGGCCCGCACCGCCGCGCCGACGCTGCCCGGGCGCAGCGGCCGGCCGGCCATCCGCACCGTGCCGGCGTCGGGACGGCGCGCGCCGTAGATCGTCTCCAGCAGTTCCGACCGGCCGGAGCCGACCAGCCCGGCGATGCCGACGATCTCGCCGGCCCGGACGCCGAGCGAGACGTCGGCGAACTCGCCGGCCCGGGTCAGCCCCTCGACCGTGAGCAGGTCCGCCCCGCCGGCCGGGTCCGCCGGGCGGTCCGGGAAGACGTACTCGATGGTGCGGCCGGTCATCCGGCTGACCAGGTCGCGGGTCGGGGTGCCGCGGGCCGGCAGGTTCGCCGCGGTGGTCCGGCCGTCCTTGAGTACGGTCACCCGGTCGCCGATCTCGCGGATCTCCTCCAGGCGGTGCGAGATGTAGATGACGGCGATGCCCTGCGCGGTCAACTCCCGGATGATCCGGAACAGGTTGCCCACCTCGTCGTGGGCCAGCACGGCGCTCGGCTCGTCCATGATGATCAGCCGGGCCTCGTGGGAGAGCGCGCGGGCCATGCTGACCACCTGCTTGCCGGCGGCGGGCAGCGCGCGGACCATCCGTCCGGGCGGGATCTCGGCGTGCCCCAGCCGCCCGAGGATCTGCCGCGTACGCCGGGCCATGTGTCCCCGGCGGACGAAGCCGAACCGGCGCGGCTCGTGGCCGAGGAACGCGTTCTCCGCGACCGAGAGGTCCTCGACCAGGTCGAGTTCCTGGTAGATCGTGGCGATGCCGGCGCGCATGGCGGCCTGCGGGTTGGCGAAGCCGACCGGCTGGCCGCGCCACTCGACCTGCCCCGAGTCGGGGCGGTGCACCCCGGCCAGCACCTTGATCAGGGTGGACTTGCCGGCGCCGTTCTGCCCGAGCAGGCAGTGCACCTCGCCGGCGCGCACCTCCAACTGCACCCCGTCCAGCGCGCGTACGCCCGGGAAGGTCTTGACCACGTCGGTGAGGCGCAGGACCACCTCGCCCGCGACGGCGTCGGCGGGCGGCTCGACCAGCGGAGCGTCGGCGGGGACGACATCCGCCGGCGCGGCGGAGGCCGTCCTCTCGGGCTGGGCCACGTTCTCCTCCTCGCGCTCGTTCACGACGCCTCCGCGAAGGCCACGTCGCTGGCCAGGACGGCGGCGCCGGCCACGCCGGCGCGGGGCCCCAGCTCGGACAGGACGACCGGGAGATTGCCGGTGGCCAGGGGCAGCGACCGGCGGTAGACCACGCTGCGGATCTCGGCCAGCAGGATGTGCCCGAGCTGGGCGAGCCCGCCGCCGATCACGATCATCGACGGGTTGGTGAAGCTGACCAGCCCGGCCAGGACCCCACCGACCCGCCGACCCCCGTCGCGGATGAGCTGGATGCAGGTGACGTCGCCCTCGCCGGCGCCCTCCGCGACGTCCCGGGCCGTCACCGCGCCCCGCGCGGCGAGCCGCTCGGCCAGCGCGGGCGAGGCGCCGGCGCGCGCCGCAGCGGTCGCGTCCTTGGCCAGCGCGGCGCCGCTGAACAGGGCCTCCAGGCAGCCGAGGTTGCCGCAGGAGCACATCGGGCCGTGCGAGTCGACCTGGATGTGGCCGATGTCGCCGGCGCAGCCGTCGGTGCCCCGGTAGACCTCGCCGCTGAGGTAGATGCCGCACCCGATTCCGGTGCCGATCTTCACGAAGAGGAAGTCGTCCACGGAGTGGGCGACCCCGCCGTGCCGCTCCCCGATCGCCATGATGTTGACGTCGTTGTCGACCACCGCCGGGCAGCCGTGCTCGCGGGTGAGCAGCTCCCGGACCGGGAACCGGTCCCAGCCCGGCATGATCGGCGGGGAGACCGGCACGCCGTCGCGGAAGCTGACCGGGCCGGGCACGCCGATGCCGACGGCGTCGAGCCGCTCGTACGCGCCGTCCACCCGGGCCTTGTGCAGCAGCTCGTTGACGCGCTGGAGGGTCACCTTCGGACCGTTGCGGATGTCGGCCGGCTCGGCGTACGCGGCGACCGGCTCCAGCCGGCCGTTCACCACCTCGACGTCGATCGAGCTGGCACCCAGGTCGACGGCGGCGAACCGCAGGTGGGGGCTCAGCTCGACGAGGGTGGAGCGCCGGCCGCCCCGGGAGGCCGCGAGCCCCGCCTCGGCGACGTAGCCGAGCCCGACGAGCCGTTCCAGCTCGGCCAGCAGCCGGGGGCGGGGCATCTGCAACCGGTCGCCCAGCTCGGCCCGGGACACCGCCCCCTCGTCGCGGAGCAACCGCAGCAGCCGGACGTGCAGGGGGTCGACCGTCCGCACCGGACTCACCTCTTCCCGCGCCTCGTTCACATCGACGTACCACCGATGTGTTGTGTCCGACACAGTAGGAGCCTTCTGCGCTGGCTGTCCATACCTTCAGCACATCCAACGCCAACTTTTGTCAGATCGAGCAAAAGTCCCCCCGCGACTCCGCACGCCCCGCACCCGCCCGCACACCCTCGGCGATCTGGCAGTTCGCGCCCGGCGAAATGCGACGCACCGGGGCGAGATCCGGGTCGAAAGTGCAAGATCGCGGGGTGTGCGGGCGCGGGGGTGCCGGTGGGGGCAGAGGGGCGCCCCGCCGCCCGGGGTGGGCGGCGGGGCGTGGTGGGGCTGGGGATGGGGATGGGGGTCGGGTCAGCGGCGGTTGGCGGCGTTCCGCTTCTTCCTGAGCTTGCGGTCGTCGCGCAGCTCGACGTAGGGCTCCTCGTCGGGCGAGTGGCCCGCCTCGATGGCGCGGCTACGCTCCAGCTCGGCGTCGAACTCCGCGCCGAGGAGGATCGCGATGTTGCTCAGCCACAGCCAGACCAGGAAGATGATCACACCCGCGAGCGCCCCGTACGTCTTGTTGTACGAGCCGAAGTTGCTGACGTAGAGGGCGAACAGCCCGGAGATCACCAGCCAGATCACCACAGCCAGCACGCCGCCCGGGCTCACCCAGCGGAACCCGCCGTGCCTCGCGTTCGGGGAGGCCCAGTAGAGGATCGCGAACATCAGGCTGACCAGGAGCAGCAGCACGGGCCACTTCACGATGTTCCACACGGTCACCGCGGTGGAGCCCAGCCCGATCGCCTCGCCGACCTGCGCGGCGAAGCCGCCCGTGAAGACCACGATCACCGCGCTGGCCAGCAGCATCACGCCGATCACCGCAGTCACCCCGATCCGGATCGGCAGCGTCTTCCAGATCGGCCGCCCCTCCGGAACGTCGTAGATCGTGTTGGAGGCGCGCATGAAGGCGGCGATGTAGCCGGAGGCCGACCAGAAGGCGGCCAGCAGACCGAGGACCGCGGCGAGCCCGGCGAAGCCCCCGCTCTGCTGCGCCTGGTTGATCGCCCCCTCGACGATCTGCCGGATGTTCTCCTGCGGGACGGCCTGGTTGACGGTGTCCTTGACGCCCTGCGTCGCGCGCGGGCCGAGCAGACCCAGGATCGAGACCAGCACCAGCAGGCCGGGGAAGATCGAGAGCACCCCGTAGTAGGTCAGGGCCGCCGCCCAGTCGGTGAGGCTGTCGTCCTGGAACTCCCGCAGCGTGCGCCGCAGCGCCGCCTTCCACCCGGTGCCCGGCAGCGCCGTCGGGCTTTCGGGGCCCTCGTCGGGCCCGACCGGGCCGCGCCCGGGGCGGTGCCGCCGCGCCGGATCCGGGCTGTGGTCGGCGCGGCCCGTCCGGCGGTCACCGCCCGCCCCGCCGGCGGCCACGGCGCCGGAATCGTCGCGGTCGCGCCCGCCGCGGGCGGAAGACTCGTCGGAGGCCATCGCCCCTCCCTCTGCTCGGCTCATGTCCCCCCGACATGCCCCGGCAGCGGCGACGATTAACCACCTACCGGTAGAGCAACCTGCCCATCCGGCGCGAAGCGACCAGCAGGCCGACAACCAGCACCGCGAGCAGGTAGAGCACGTCGAGCACCCACGCCCAGCCGGCCGTGCCCACGGTGACGCCGCGGATCAGGTGCACCGCGCGGTAGAGCGGGGTCACCTCGACCACCCAGCGCAGCAGGGACGGGTACGCCTCGGCGGGGACGAACGTGCCGGAGAAGAGGAAGAGGGTGAACTGGGCCGAGCCCATCAGGTCGAAGTCCTGCCAACTGCGCATGAAGGTGGAGATCGTCATGCCGAGGGCGCCGAAGGCGAAGCCGACCAGCACCGCCGCCGGGAAGGCGACCAGGGCCCGGGCCACGGTGGTCAGGTCCATCCCCACCATCACCACGAGGAACGCGGCCGAGTAGGACCCGCCCCGCAGCATCGCCCAGCCCAACTCCCCGAGGGCGATCTCGAACGGCTGCACCGGGGTGGCGATCACCCCGTCGTACAGCTTCATGTACTTCATCTTGCCGAAGAAGTTGAACGTCGTCTCCGACAGCGCTCCGGTCATCGCCGACGAGGCGAGCATGGCGGGCGCGACGAACGCCGCGTACGTGACGACCTGGCCGCCGGGCAGCGTGAGGTCGCCGACCAGCGCGCCCACCCCGACGCCGATGGAGAGCAGGTAGAGCAGCGGCTCCACGAAGCCGGAGACGAGCAGCAGCCAGTAGACGGACTTCAGGGCCGCGACGTTGCGCTCGGCCACCGACGTCGACCGGCGGGTCGCGGCGGCGACGTCGACCAGCCGGGGCAGGACGAGACTGACCACAACACCCCCTCCTAGACGACGAGCCGGCGACGGAACGCGCGGCGGGCCAGCAACCAGCCGGCGACCGCCCAGGCCGCGAGGTAGAGCAGGTGGCCGGCGACCGACCACTGCGGAGCGACGCCGAGCGTCGCCGCCCGGCACAGGTCGACGCCGTGCCACAGCGGCGTCGCGTACGCCAGCCAGCGCAGCGCCGTGGGCAGCGACTCGACGGGGAAGAACACCCCGGCGAACAGCGTCATCGGGATCACCGCGAAGCGGAGCAGCATCGCCAGCCAACTGTCGGTGGACACCACCGACGCGTACGCGAAGGTCGGCGCGGCGACGGCGAGGCCGAGCAGCGCCACCACCGGCAGCGTGGCCACCGCCCACGGCGAGCGCAGCGCCCCGAACAGCGTCGTCACCAGCAGGAACGCCGCGATGGTGGTGACCACCCGGAACAGCACGAACGCCAGGTGCCCGCTGAGGATGTCGCCCACCCGCAGCGGCGCGGCGCTCTGCGCGAAGTAGGTCTTGATCCACTGGAAGTTGCTGAACACCGGCCACGTCGACTCGCCGATCGCCGTCTGGAGGGCGGTCGACGCGATCAGGCCGGGCACGATCCACTCGAGATAACGCACCCCGCCGACGCCCTGGTCGATGTAGGCCCCGACGCCGACCCCGAACCCCAGCACGGTCAGCACCGGCAGCAGGAATGACGAGAAGACGCCGGCCCGCCAGGTGCGCCGGTAGCCGACCAAGTAGTGCGCCAGCACCGCCAGCGCCGGCACGCGTGGCAGCGACGACCGCGCCCGCTCCCGCGCCTGTTGCGCCACGCTCACGCGACCACCCCCGTTCACCACGGCCTTCCTACCCCGGGGGTACGACAGGCCGCAGCCACCCTACGACCGGCGTACGCACCTGTCGTGGCGATTTCCGGCCGGCAAGCTGGCCCATCGTTTGCTGAACACGCGCGCTCGCGTCGCACCCGCGTGCCGGCGGACGGTAAGGCCGTCGCCCGGTCACAGCCAGCCGCGCTTGCCGGCCTGCCAGCCGAACTGGAAGCGGGTGGCGGCGCCTGCGGTGCTGCTCAACGTCTGGATGCGCCGGGTGACGGTGCGAAGGCTGACGCCCAGTTCGCGGGCCACCGCCGTGTCGGACAGGCCGGCCCCGAGCAGTGTCAGCAGCCGCTCCTGGTCGGGGACGAGCGCGTCGCGGGCTCGGGGGCCGGATGCCGCGAGCCTCGGCCGGATCGGCACCGCCCGGGCCCACAGGGTCTCGAAAAGCATGATGAGGGCGTCGAGCAGAGCGCATGGGTGGACGAGGACCGCCGTTTCTACCGCGGGCGTGGTTGCGGCGAGCGGAATGAGGGCGAGCTTGCGGTCGGCGATCGCGAGTTTCATCGGAAGCTCGGGCAGGGACCGCGCCTCCTCCCCGGCCGCGACCAGCTTCTCTATCGCCCTTATCCCCATTCCCTCGCCGAACTCCAGGGCTCGGTGATCGTACATCGTCCGAAATCGAATGCCTTTCTGGAGAAGCTCAACCTCGGCCTCGACCTGCGGCCCGTTGAGGTACGGAGGGCAGTCGAAAAACATCATCTCGTCCTTGGCGGTGTACTGCATGTGTTCGAAGCGCTGTGTGATCGTCTCCCGTCCTCGCAGGATCTCAATGAGCCGATCCACGTCGCTGGTGTCCGTGCTCGCGCGATAGACGTCCATAAGCTCGAACATGCGCAGCCGTAGCTTCTCCAGCTCCTGCTGCTGATGAAGGACGAGAATCTCCATTCCGATGTCGGGTGGGGTCGGAAGAAAGCGGGACGGGCTGCCGGGGAGCCGGCTCGCCAGACCCTTTGCCTCCAGCGCGGCGAGGGACCCTCGGACCCACCGCGAGTCGATGCCGGATGCTTCAGCGAGGCTGCACTCGTCGCTGCCCGGCCGTTCGAGCAACGCCCTGTAGATCCGCTCATCCAGCGGGTTGATCCCGATCGCATCCAATGCGCAACCTCCTCGCAACTGTCCCCACGGAGGGCGTTCGTCGTCCCGCCTGTCCAGATAGGGACATTGGCGCACATCCGCCACCCTAGAGGCGCTATGGAGTGTGGGCAAGACCGATCAACCCTGGCTCCCGCCCTGGATGGCTCGCACTAGCCACTGTCCTCGATCAGCCATGGATGGCCGTAGGTGACTCGTGGGTAGCGTGCTAACTTGCCCGACAAGCATCGACGGCCAGCGATCATTTCTCCCTGCAAACGGGCCACCCGCCGGAAGGAGTGCGAATGTGTGCTGCCTGGCGCGCGACCGGGCAGCGCATCAGGAGAGTGCGATGGCCGTCAATTCGATCCTCGCCCAGAAAACGTGGTCCGCGCCAATCACAAGGACGATCACCAGAGGTCCCAGGAAAGATGAAGAGGATGAGTGAGATGAGAAAGTGGTCACCAAGAGGCCGCCCACACCGTTTCCTCGCGACAGTCGCATTGACACTGTCGTGGCTGCTCGTCAGCACGACCGCGGGGACATCCGCGTGGGCGAGCCCATTGTCGAAGCCTGACGCACCGGACCGGGCGCCTATTGATGCTGCCGTGAAGCAGCAGACACAGGCCGGCGGCAAGGCGACCTTCTGGGTCGTGATGGACAGCCAGGCCCAGCTGAGCCAGGCGCCCAAGATCAAGGACTGGTCCGGGCGCGGGAACCATGTCCACTCGACCCTGCGGGACAAGGCGAAGTCCAGCCAGGCCGGCATCGCGTCGATGCTGAAGTCCAAGGGCGCCCACTACACCTCGTTCTGGATCAACAACTCGATCCAGGTCAAGGGCGACGCCTCGCTTGTCCACGAGCTCGCCGCCCAGCCCGGCGTCAAGCGTATCGAGCAGGACGACACCATCATGCTGCCCGAGCCGATCAAGGGCGAGGATCAGCCGGAGGTCGAGTCGGTCGAGTGGAACATCGACCGCGTCCGCGCCCCGGAGGTATGGCAGCAGTTCGGTGACCGCGGCGAGGGCATCGTCGTCGGAAACATCGACAGCGGCGTGCAGTACGACCACGCCGCGCTGGTGAACAAGTACCGCGGCCACCGGACCGACGGCTCGTTCGACCACAACTACAACTGGTTCGACCCGACCCACAACTGCGCGGGCAACATCCCCTGCGACGACCACGGTCACGGCACCCACACGATGGGGACGATGGTCGGCGACGGCGGCCAGGGCAACCAGATCGGGGTGGCCCCCGGGGCGACGTGGATCTCGGCCAAGGGTTGCGAGAACCGTGGCTGCACCCGGGCCGCCCTGCTCTCCTCCGGCCAGTGGATGCTCGCGCCGACCGACCTGAACGGTCAGAACCCGCGGCCCGAACTGCGCCCGGATGTGATCAACAACTCCTGGGGCGGCAACATCGGAGGCGGCGACGACTGGTATCGCGACGTGGTACGCGCGTGGGTCGCGGCCGGGATCTTCCCCGTGTTCTCCAACGGTAACGCGGGTCCGAGCTGTGACACCCCCGGCGACCCGGCCGACTACCCCGAGAGCTACGCTGTCGGCGCGTCCGACATCAACAACGCCATCGCGCCGTTCTCCTCCCGTGGACCCGGCGCCTACGGCGTCATCAAGCCCGACATCTCCGCTCCGGGTGCCAACGTGCGAAGCAGTGTGCCCGGCGGCGGGTACGGCTCTATGAGCGGCACGTCGATGGCGGCGCCGCACCTGGCGGCGACCATCGCGCTGATCTGGTCGGCGGCGCCGAGCCTGCGCGGTGACGTCGCCGGGACGCGGGCCATGCTCGACGGCACCGCCATCGACGTCGACGACACGAGCTGCGGCGGCACGGCGGGCGACAACAACGTGTGGGGAGAAGGCCGCCTCGACGCGTTCGCGGCGGTCGACGCCTCCCCGCGCGGTCCGTGGGGCACCCTCACCGGCACGGTGACTGACGCGGGCACCGGCAGCCCCATCGTGGGTGCCACCGTCGAGGCGAGAGGCCTCCAGGGGCGCACGGCCTCGACCGGCGCGGGCGGGACCTTCAGCCTGCGGCTGCCGATCGGTGACCACCACATGAGCGCGGCTGCCTTCGGGTGGGTCCAGAGCGAGGCCGACATCACGATCACCGAGGGCCAGGAGACGGCGCAGAGCTTCGCCCTCGCGGCGGCTCCCACGCACCCCGTCCGCGGCACCGTGACCGACGACGGCGGCAAACCCGTCGCCGGGGCCACGGTCACCATCGTCGGCACATCGGCCCAGCCCGTGACCACCGATGACTCAGGCCGGTACGCCTTCGCCCGCGTTCCGGCGGGCTCCTACCAACTGTCGTTCGAGGCGGGCGGCTGTGTCAACTCGGCGATGAAGGAGCTGGCCGTCGACGGTGAGGAGACTCTCGACGCCGTGTTGGCACGCCACGCCGACTCCTTCGGCTACACGTGCTCGACCATGAGCGCCAAGTACGTCGACGCGAAAACGGTCCTGGCCCTCGCTGGAGACGAGGGGACCAAAACGGTGAACCTGCCGTTCGCGTTCCCGCTCTATGGCGCGTCCTACGCCAAGGCGACCGTCTCCATCAATGGCTTCATTGAGTTCACGGGGACCGATCAGTACAACCGGTTCTACAACACGGCGATCCCGAACCGGGAGCCGCCGAACGCGGCCGTCTACGCGTTCTGGGACGACCTGCTCGTCGACAGCTTTGCCAGCGTGCGGACCCAGGTCGTCGGGGACGCTCCGCACCGCAGGTTCGTGATCGAGTGGCGCAACGTGCAGCGGCGCGATACGCCGGCCACGCGCGTCAACGCGGAGATCGTGCTCACCGAGACCGGACACGTCGTGATCCAGTACGGCGAGCTCAAAGGCGACCAGTTCGGCCACGGCGGCTCCGCCACCGTCGGCGTCGAGAACGCCGAAGGCACCGTGGCGCTGCAGTACAGCTACAACGAGCCGATCCTGCGGACCGGCCTCGCAATCGAGTACAAGGCGCCGAACTTCGCCTATGTCCGTGGCACCGTGACGGACGCCAACGACGGCAAGGCCCTCGCCGGCGCGACCGTCTCTGTCATGAGGGGTGACACGGAGGTCCGGAAGGCGACCACTCGCTCCGACGGCGGCTACCTGCTGCAGCTCCCGTTCGGCGACTACACCGTCAAGGTTGGGGCGAGGAACTACGTGGGGAAGACGGCCGACGTCAGCCTCGAGGAAGAGGAGCAGTTCGTCACGGCGGACCTCTCCCTCGCGACCGCGGTCGCCGAGGCCAGCCCGGGCAAGCTGACCATCGTCGCGCCGCCGGGCCAGCAGCGAACGCAGACGGTCACCTTGAAGAACCCGGGCGGCGCCCCGCTGACCTGGGAGGCCAAGGAGATCGGCGGCGCCCGGACGGCCGAGAAGCAAGCCGTGCTGGCGCAGACCCCGGAGAAGAGTTCCACCTACGACCCGAACGCCCGCACCACGGAGGGCATGTACGTCAACGGGGCCACGCTGCCGAGCGTCGCGAACATGGCGCCGCAGGGAACCGGCAACGTCATCCGGTCGTGGGCCCCGGCGGGCCCCAGGCGCGGCTGGGGCGTCGGCTACACCGGCAATGTGTGGATCTCCGACGTGTATGGCAAGAGCAACTTCGAGTACACCAGCGACGGGACCCCGGATCGTCACTGGCCCGCAAGTTGGGCCGCCGGGTGGCCGGGCGACATGACCTACGTCCCGGGCACCGGCATGTGCCAGGTTCACGTTGGCGGCGACAACGGGATCTACTGCTGGGACCTGGCCACAGGGGAGCTCGCGACCAAGATCACTGGCTCCTTTCCGTGGACCCGCTGGTCCCAGCGTGGCCTCGCCTACCGGGCCGACGACGACACCTTCTACATCGGAGGGTGGGACGACAACGTCCTCTACCACATCAAGGGTCTTTCCTCCGACAAGCCCGGCGAGGTCATTAGCCAGTGCCGGCCGGCCGGTGACGCCGGGTCGATCTCCGGCCTCGCGTGGAACGCCGCGTTCGGTGTGCTCTGGGCTGCGACCAACAGCCGGACTAGCACCATCTACAAGCTCGACCCCGGCACATGCGGAATCCTCGGGTCGCTCCCGCACCCCGACCCCGACCCCAACTTGGCCGGCGCCGGTCTGGAGATGGACGACACCGGCAATCTGTGGACGGTCGGCCAGAAGACGAACAAGGTGTACCTCATCGACAGCGGCCTGTCGTCGTTCACCGACGTCCCGTGGCTCTCGGAGCAGCCGGCGAGCGGCACCATCGCGCCGGGTGAGTCCCAGGACGTCAAGGTCACCGTGGACACCACCGGGCTGGAGCCGGGAATCCACACGGCCACGGTGCAGCTCATCACCAACGCCGGGCGGCAGCCGACAGTCCAGCTGCCGGTCACCGTGGTCGTGTCCGCGTACCAGCAGAGTGTGAATGCTGGCAGCGACGGTGGCTACACCGACCGTACTGGTGCTGTCTGGTCTGCCGACCAGGCATATGCGCCGGGCGGCTGGGGCTACGTCTACAAGACCAAGGCCGAAAGCACGCGGGCACCCATCGCCGGCACCGAGGACGGCCAGATCTACCAGACCCAGCGCGTCGCCCAGGACAACACGATGGAGTACCGCTTCGACGGGCTGCCGGACGGAACGTACACGGTCGAGATGGAGTTCGCGGAGCTCCAGAAGGTGAAGCCCAACGAGCGACTGTACGACGTCGTCCTGAACGGCCAGACCGTACTCACCGCGCACGACATCGCCGCCGAGGTCGGTCTGAACACGGCCGACAACCACACCTACACCGTGCAGGTGAGCGGCGGCTCGGCGACGATCCGGTTCATCGCCCGGCAGGGTTCCAAGGCTCCGGTCGTCAACGCGCTCCGCATCACCGAGCGACCCGACCTGAGCTGACGGCCTGAGAAAGGAGGCGTGAAGCGCCATCCCCGCGGCCCCGCCGATCCGGCGGGGCCGCGGTCGTGGGGGCGTAGCCTGCCTCCCGCAGAGCGCGACACCGCTGTCGATGAGCAGGTGCGGTGGTGGTCAGGACAGCGAAAGCGCCCGCTCCCGATTGCGGTCGAGGGCGGGCACTCTCGTACGGGTCCGGCTGCTACCGCGCGGCGACCCGCGCGACGAACGCGCGCCAGGCGCCGGGGCCGAAGGCCAGCACGGGACCGCTCGGGTCCTTGGAATCGCGTACGGCCACCACACCGGGCAGGTTGTCGGCCACCTCCACGCAGTTGCCGCCCTGGCCGCTGCTGCGGGTGCTCTTGCGCCACCGGGCGCCGGTCAGGTCCATGTCTCCGCCACTTCCGCCATCAACTCGAGGGACTGCTGCTGGGATAGTGCCTCACCACGGATCGACTCCCACACCTCGACCATCTCCTGCACGAACTCGGCCCGGTCGATCGCCTGCCCGTGGCGCTGCCCCTCCAGGTAGACGATGTCCTCCCCGCTGGTCAAGGTGGCGATCACGAAGGGTCCGGCGAGCCCAGCGTACGCCCCGGCCGACATTGGCACGACGTGGATTCGGACCCGGGGCAGGGTCGAGCCGAGCTTCACCAGGTGCTGCAACTGCTCGCGCATCACCTCCGGCCCACCGATGCGACGGCGCAGCACGTACTCGTCGACGACTGCCGTGAGCAGCGGCGGCCGGTCGCGGGTGAGTACGCCCTGACGGTCCAGCCGGGTCGTCACCTGCTGCTCGATTTCGTCCGGCGCGAACAGCCCGCCGCCGGCATGGATGGCGCGCGCGTAACCCTCGGTCTGCAACAGACCAGGCACACACAGCGGCTCGAAGGTACGCAGCGCCTTGGCCTCCTGCTCGATGCCGGCCCAGTCGCGGAACCACGGCACCACGGTATCCCGGCTGATCCGCCGCTGGATGCGCTCGAACCGCCCGTCCGCCCCGAACACCCTGTCGCATCGGCGCGCGAAGTCGAGGCTCGGCCGGCGCTCGCACGTCTCCACCTTGGCGACCAGGGCACCCGAATAGCTCAACACCTCGGCCAGCGCGGTCTGGGACATGCCGCTGGTGGCCCGGGCCAGCCGCAGCTCCTCGGCGAAGTGGTCCAGCATGGACGAGCTTTCCACGGACAGCCTCCGTACATCTTCGTACCGCCTGGGGTCAGCCGCCGTACGCGCTGGTCGTCGGCGCGCGGAACCTCCCACCGTAGTCGCGCCCTCAGCAGACTGTCACGCAGCGGAACCGCTCACGGGATCGGACGGCGGGCGGAACCAGGCCGGGGCGCCCGGCGGACAACGAGGTCCCGGGCGCCCCCATCCACCAGCAACGGAGGCTCACCTCATGCGACTCAGGTTCTGGCGCTGCCGGCGCCGGGCGCTGCCCGCCCTGCTCCCCCGGCGTACCCCGAACGAGCGCCCGGCGCTGCCCGCCCCGCTCCCGCAGCGTGTGTCGAACGAGCGGCCGGCGTGGGCGACCGCCCCGACCGAGGCGTTCCCGATCGACGGCCCGGGACGCCCGGGGTGGCTGACCCGCGCGCAGGAGTGGCGGGCGAACGGGGGCCGCTGGCTGCCGTCGCCGCGTGGGCCCGAGGAGGACCGGCACTGATGCCCCGCTACCGCCCGCACGTCGCGGCGCGCCCGTGCTGGCGCTGCCGGGTGTGCGGCGCCGCGTGGCCCTGCTCCCCGGCCCGGCTGGCACTGCTCGGCGAGTACCGCGAGAACCGGACCGCCCTGCTGATCTACCTCTGCACGCTCATGTACGAAGCCACGGCCGACCTCGCCGACCTCAACGGCAAGGCTCCACCGGAGGGGCTGGCCGACCGCTTCCTGATCTGGGCCAGAGCGCGATGACCCGCACGGCCGATCGGCTCAGCTCGGATGGCACCGCAAGGCCGGGTGTGGGCCGGTCAGCCGCGCACCGCCCGCAGCAGCGACAGCACCGCGGAGCCGAGCAGCAGCAGCCCGGCGCCGGTGCCGACGACCAGGCCCGCCGACACCCCCGAGGTGAGCGCGGTGACCAGCCCGGCCATCGCGACGGCGCACATGGCGACGCCGAGGGGCCGCAGCAGCGGGTCGCGCAGCACCGGCACGAGGGGGAAGAAGTGCAGCCCCACCACGGCGCAGACCAGCACCGGGATGAACTCCGACCAGCCGGCGAGACCGAGCACGGCGGCACCCAGCCCGGCGGCGGCGAACTCGGCGACGACGATCAGCAGGTAACGGCGGTCGGCGGCACGGTCCCGGGCGACGGCGGCGGCCGCCCTCCGGCTCCGGGCCACCACGACCGCTCCGGCCACCGCCGTGAGCAGCGCCGCGCCGCTGCCGACGACGAGCAGGGTCCGCAACGGTTGGTCGGCGGCCGGCACGCTGAACCAGATGGTGGCGAAGACCCCCAGATAGAGCGCGCCCAGCCCGGCCTGGTGGCGGGACTGAAACTCCAACCTCGACATGTGGTGACCCCCGTGCTCGTCGCCCGGCAAGCCGTGTGCCACCGGGCCGCCGATGCTACGGAACGATCTCACCACCGCATCCCGCTGGGCGGGCCCGGCCGGGACGGCGGGCGGGATCACCAGCCGCGCAGCAGACGCAGGCCGAGCAGCGGTGCGCTCCGTCCCGCCGGACGCGCCCACTGTGGACGAGGCGCCGAGGCTGCTCAGTCGACCAGGGTGCGGCCGGTGAGGTGGAGGAAGACGTCCTCCAGGCTGCTGCGCCGGACCAGCACGTTGGCTGGGTGCAGACCCAACGCGCCGACCTCGGCCACGGCCGCGTCGCCGTCGGGGACGTAGAGCAGGATCCGGTCGGGCAGCACCTCGACCCGCTCCCCCAGGCCGTCGAGCTTGCCGGCGAACGCCTCCTGCGACTCGGCGGCGAACCGCAGCTCCACCACCTCCCGGGTGGAGTGCCGCTCGATCAGCGCGCGAGGCGAGCCCTCGGCGACGATCCGGCCGCCGTCCATCACGACCAGGCGGTCGCAGAGCTGCTCCGCCTCGTCCATGTAGTGCGTGGTGAGCACCAGCGTGACGCCCTGCTGCTTGAGCCGGAACAGCCGCTCCCACACCAGGTGCCGGGCCTGCGGGTCGAGGCCGGTCGTCGGCTCGTCCAGCAGCACGATCTCGGGCTCGTTGACCAGCGCGCGGGCAATGGTCAACCGCCGCTTCATGCCCCCGGAGAGCGGCTCGACCTTGCTGTCGGCCCGCTCGGTGAGCTGGACGAAGTCGAGCAGCTCGGCGGCACGGGCCCGGGCCACCCGGCGGGGGATGCCGAAGTAGCGCGCGTAGGTCGTGAGATTTTCCCGGACGGTCAGCTCCGGGTCGAGGTTGTCGAGCTGGGGGCAGACGCCGAGCCGAGCCCGGATGGCCGGACCGTCGCGGACGGGATCCATGTCGAGGATGCGCAGCTCGCCGCCGCTGGGCGGGGAGATGCACCCGATCATCCGCATGGTGGAGGACTTGCCGGCGCCGTTGGGCCCGAGGAAGCCGAAGGCCTCACCGGCGCGCACCTCGACGTCGATGCCGTCGACGGCGGTGAAGTCGCCGAACCGCTTCACCAGCCCCCGCGCCCGGATGAGTGGCTGAGGCATGGTCACCGCCCGACCCTAACCGCCCGGTCCGACACGTCCCACCGGTTTGTCGGGCGGAACGCCGACCCCGCCGCCGCGACGCGCCGCCGGCCGACCGGGGCATGCCCCCGCCGCACCGCGGCCCGATAGGGGGCGGCGGCCGGTAGGGGCGGTGACCAGGTAGGGGACCCCTCGGCGGCCGGGACCGGCCGACCGGCCGCACGGAGAGCGACGACATTACTCACCGTCACGACACTGCGGGTGATGGTGTGCCCACGCGGGCCGATGGGCGGGCGGAGGTTCCGGAGGGCGTTGTCGGGAGCATAGTGGACAAGATGGATTCAATCGCCGCCCGGCATTCCGCATTGCCACCAGTTCCGGTTCACATTCCGATCAAAAGGCGACCACAGCTCCGGTATCTCTGCGTAATTGTCTACCCGCCACCATTACCGGCTGCAATCATGACCGGCAATATTCCCTAGTGTATGCAATTCGCGTATCGTGCCCCCTCGTGTCACCAGTGCGCTCTTCCGGCGATCCCGCCCCACAGCCACCTTCTGTCGGCCCGGAATCCACTGTGGACGAAGACCCGATGCCGCTGCCGCCGGAACCGCTCGACAAGACGGATTCCGCCGGCGCCGATCCGCGCGACCTCGCCGCCCAGTTCGAGGACGAGAAGCCGGGACGGGTCATCTCCGGGCCGGTCGGCGTCCTGATCACCGGCACCACGCTCGCGATCGCGCTGCTCGCTCTCTGGCAGGTGTTCAGCCCGCTTTCGCAGGGCAGCAAGTTCTACCTCGTCATCTTCCTGGCCGGCGTCCTGCCGGTCGTCTTCCTGGCGTACCCGGCGGACCTGCGGCTGCCCGAGCGGCTGCGGCGCGGGGCCCGGCGAGCGGACGGGGAGAGCCGGCCCGACACCGGCGACCGCGACGAGGGCGGGGGCCCGACCGTGGTCGACTGGGTGCTGGCCGCCGCGGCGCTGGTGAGCTGCCTCTACCCGGTGCTGCCGGTCCCCCTCGGCGACGGCGGCGGCGGGTACGACGCCTTCCTCGACCGGCAGGGCCTGCTGGTCGGGGTCGACGTGGCCATGGGCACCGTGTTGCTGCTCCTGCTGCTGGAGGCGTGCCGGCGCACCACCGGGTGGATCCTGCCGGCCGTCTGCCTGGTCTTCCTCGGCTACGGCTACTACGGCGGGCTGCTGCCCCAGTCCTGGCCGGTGGCCCACGCCGGCCTCGACTTCGGGCAGCTCGTCGACGCCTTCTACAACTCCGACAGCGGCTTCTACGGCACCCCGCTCGACGTCGCGGCGACGTACATCGTGCTGTTCACCATCTACGGCGCGGTGCTGGACCTCTCCGGAGCCGGGCGGTTCTTCGTGGAGCTCTCCGCCGCCGCCTTCCGGCGCTCCCGGACGGCGGCCGGCCGCACGGCCGTCGCCTCGGGCTTCCTGCTCGGCACCGTCTCCGGCTCGGGCGCGGCGACGACGGTCAGCATCGGCGCGGTCACCTGGCCCGTCCTGCGCCGGGCCGGCTACCCGCCGGAGCGCGCGGGCGGCATGCTCGCCGCGGCCGGCGTCGGGGCGATCCTGTCCCCGCCCACCCTCGGCGCGGCGGCCTTCATCATCGCCGAGTACCTGGGCGTGTCGTACCTCCAGGTGCTCGGCTGGGCCACCGTCCCGACGGTGCTGTACTACCTCGGCATCCTGCTCGCGGTCGAGATCGACGCCCGGCGCTCGGGGGTGCGCCCGGTGGTGCTCGACACCGCCTCCCCGTGGCGGCTGCTGGGCCGGTTCGGCTACCACTTCCTGTCGCTGCTCGCGATCGTCGTGCTGCTGGCCGTGGGCTTCTCCGCGACCCGGGCCGTCGTGGTGGCCACCGTCCTGGCCGCGGTGCTGTCCTTCCTGGACCGTCGGCACCGGCTCACCCCGGCCCGGCTGCTGGCCGCGCTGAGCGCCGGCGTACGCGGGGTGCTCGCGGTGAGCGCGGTCTGCGCCGCGGCGGGCATCATCACCGCCACCACCACCAAGACCGGCCTCGGTCCGCAGGCCGCGGCGCTGCTGGTCAGCGGGGCCAAGGCCGTCAGCTCGGATCCGGCCGTGGTGCTGGCGCTCACCGCGCTGCTCGCCGCCGTCGCCCTCACCCTGCTCGGGCTGGCCGTGCCGGTCACCGCGTCCTTCGTGATCGGCTGGGTGATCATCGGTCCGGCCCTGCTGGACCTGGGCGTCACCGCGCCGGCCGCGGCGATGTTCGTCTTCTACTTCGCGGTCCTCTCCGAGGCCTCCCCGCCGACCGCGCTCGCCGCCGTGGCCGCCGCCGCCGTGACCGGCGGCCGGCTGGTGCCGACCATGTGGCAGACCCTGCGGTACGCCCTGCCGGCCTACCTCATCCCGCTCGCCTTCGTGGTCACGCCGACGGGCCTCGGGCTGCTCGGCATCGGGGGCGCGCAGCGGATCGCCGTGGCGGGGGTGGTGGCCGCCCTCAGCGTCGCCGTGCTGGCGGTGGCGGCGGGCGGCTGGCTGCCCGGCGTCGGCCCGGCCGGCACGCCGGAGCGGGTCCTCGGCGCGCTCGCCGGGCTGACGCTGCTCTGGCTCGAACCCGTACCCGTCGCCGTCGGCGCCGCCCTGGCTGCCGTCATGGTGGCGGGTGTGCTCGTCAGACGCGGCACCGCCGGCCCGACCGGCGTGCCGTCAGCAGGTGCAACGGTCATCCATGGGGAGGAGAAACAGTGAGACGGATCAACGTGCGGATCGCCGCGGGGGTGGGCACGCTGGCGCTCGTCGCGGCGGGCGCCGCCGGTTGCGGGGGGCGTCAGGACGGCGCCACCAAGGACGACGCCGCCAGCGAGATCACCTGCAAGGTCACCGAGAGCACCCGCGTCGGCATCGCCACCGGCAACGCCACCGGCGTCTACTACGTGGTCGGCAACGCCCTCGCCGGCCAGCTCTCCGGGGCGACCGACGGCAAGCTGAGCGGCACCGCCGCCGAGACCGGCGCGTCGGTGCAGAACATCGAGCAGCTCGTCGGCGGCCAGTACGACGTCGCCTTCTCGCTGTTCGACACGGCGGTCAACGCGGTGCAGGGCAAGGGCAGCTTCACCGCCCCGCAGCCGGTCGAGGCGCTCGCCCGCATCTACGACAACTACACGCAGGTCGTCGTCCGGGCCGACGCGGGGATCAACTCGGTCGCCGACATGAAGGGCAAGAAGATCTCGACGGGCTCCCCCAAGTCCGGCACCGAGGTCATCGCCAACCGCCTGCTGGAGGCCGCCGGCCTCGACCCGGCCAAGGACATCCAGGCGCAGCGGCTCGACCTGACCAAGACCGTCGAGGGCGTCAAGGACGGCAGCATCGACGGCTTCTTCTGGTCGGGCGGGGTGCCCACGGGCGGCGTGACCGACCTGTTCACCACGGCCGGCGACAAGGTGAAGTTCCTCGACATCACCCCGCTGCTGCCCAAGATGGCCGAGCTCAACCCGGCGTACCAGGCGGGGACCATCAAGGCGGACGTGTACAAGACGTCGGCGGACACCCCGACCATCGTGGTGCCGAACGTGCTGCTGGTCCGCAAGGACCTCAACGCGAACGTGGCCTGCGCGATCGCCCGGACGGTGTTCGACAGGAAGGACGCGCTGGCCCAGGCCAACCCGGCGGCCAAGGGCATCAGCCTCGACACCGCCCGCAAGACCGACCCCGTGCCGCTGCACCGCGGCGCGGCCAAGGCGTTGCAGGACCTCGGCGCGAGCTGACCCGTCGGTGCCGGGTCCGGGGCGTACCGCCCGGGGCCCGGCACCCTCCCGACCCACCCCGGAGAGCCCGCGTGTCGCTTCCCGACCCCGCCCGCGTGCGCCGGCACCACCGGCCCACCGACCACACCGACCGGCTGTGGTCGGTACGCACCCAGTTGCTCGCGCCGATCCTGGTGGCCACGGTCGGTCTGGTGGTGCTGGGGACCGCCCAGACCGCCACCGCGCTGGACGCCTCCGCCGACGCGGACCGCGCCCGGGTACTCGCCGGCACCGCGACGGCCACCGTGCGCCTGGTGCACGAGCTGGAGCGGGAACTCGGCGAGACGGCGGCCCTGCGCCAACGGGGCGGCTCGACCGGCCGTCCCCTCGTCGAGGCGCAGCGGCGGCGGGTCGACACCTCCGTGGAGCGTTACCGCGGTGCCAGCCGGGACGCCCGCCGGGCCGCCCCGGACCTCGGCCAGGTGCTCGACGGCGCCGACGCGCAGCTCGGCCAGCTCGCCCCGGCCCGCCAGGCCGCGCTCAACGCCACCACCGCCGACCCGACCTACCTGGCGCTGGTCGAGTCGCTGCTCGCCGTCGCCGACGCGCTGCCGGCCCAGGTCCGCGACCGGGACCTGGCCAACGGGGCCCGGGAGGTGGCGGCGGTGGCCGCCCAGGAACACCTCGCCGCCCTGGAACGCGACCTGCTCCGCACCGTCTTCGTGCGGGGCGCGCTGGCGGACGGGGAACTGGTCCGCCTCGGCCAGTTGCGCGGCGCGCAGGAGCAGCGCCAGGCCGAGTTCTCCCGGATCGCCGGCGGGCGGTCGACGGCCGCGTACGCCCGGCTGGTGACCGGCACCGACGTCTCCACGGCGCGGCGGATGCGGGACAGCGCGCTCAACGCGGAGACCGAACCGGGCGGGCTGCGGACCGACGGCGACGCCTGGTACGTGGCCCAGAGCGGCGCCATCCGCCGGTACAACCTGCTCGGCCGGGAGCTGTCCGAGGAACTCGACCGCCAGGCCGCCGGCCTGGCCCGGGACGCGCGGCGGCGGGCCCTGGTCACCGGCGGCGCGACCACCGCCGTCGCGCTGGCGTCGCTGACCGCCGCCGCGCTGCTCGCCGTGCGCACCAGCCGCCGGCTGCGCCGGCTGCGGGTCGCGGCGCTCACCATGGCCCACCGGGAGCTGCCGGAGCGGATCACCGCGATCGCGGCCGGCGACGGTACGCAGACCGAGGGCGCGGCCACCCGGCTCACGGCCGGCATCCGGCAGGGCCGGGACGAGGTCGCCCAGGTCGCCCAGGCGTTCGACACGGTGAACCGGGCCGCGCTGCGGCTGGCCGGCGAGCAGGCCGAGCTGCGGATGGACGTGACCCGGATGGTCGAGGCACTGGCCCGGCGGATCCGCACCCTGATCACCCGGCAGCTGCGCCTGCTCGACGAGTTCGAACGCGAGGAGACCGATCCCGACGCCCTGGCCCGGCTCTTCGCGCTGGACCACCTCGCCGCCCGGATGCGGCGCAACGGGGAGAACCTGCTGGTCCTCGCCGGCGGCGAGCCCGGCCGCGCGCACGAGGGCGCCCACCTGCTGGCCGACGTGATCCGGGCGGCGGCCTCGGAGATCGAGGAGTATCCCCGGGTCGAGGTCGACGTGCCCACCGTCGCGGTGCACGGCGACGCCGTCGGCAACCTCGTCCACCTCCTCGCCGAACTGCTGGAGAACGCCACCGTCTACTCGCCGCCGGACGCGCCGGTGCACGTCGACGGCCGACGCACCATCGACGGGCTCACGCTGCGCGTGCACGACCGGGGCATCGGGATCAGCGACAGCCGGCTCGCCGCGATCAACGAGCGGCTGCGCGTCCCCGCGATGCTCTCCAGCGCCGCCGCCGGCAGCATGGGCCTGCACGTGGTGTCCCACCTGGCGGCCCGGCACGGCGTGCGGGTGCACCTGTACGCCACCGGCGCGGGCACCGTCGCGCAGGTGGACATCCCGGAGTCGGCGCTGACCCGGGTCGAGTCGGTCGCCCCGCGGCCCGCCCCGCAACGGCGTACGCCGGAGCCCGCCGCCGCGGCCCCCTGGTTCCGGCCACCGTCCACCCGGGCCGTCCCGCCCGTGTCGACCGGCGCCCGCCCGGGCGAGCCGGGTGACCCGGCCGCCCTGCCCGACGTGGCCGGCCTCCACGGCGCGCCGACGGTCACGCTCCCGGTGTTCAGGGCGGGGCCGGCCGGCCCCGCCACCGCGCCGCCCCCGCCGTTCTCCGTTCCCGCGCCGCCCCCGCCGGGCCCGGCGCCGGCCTCCACCACCGGGGTCGGGCTGCCCCGCCGCACCCGGGGCGGCCAACTCCCGGCCGCGCTGCACGACGCCCCCGCGCCGCCGCCGAAGGACGACCTGCTCGACCCCGAGCTGGTGCGCTCCCGGCTGTCCGCGCTCGCCGAGGGCGTCGCCGCCGCGACGCGACGTACCCAGCAGACGACACCCCCCAGGAGAACCCCATGACCCCATCCGCGAGCGCCGGCCTCGACTGGCTGCTGGCCAACTTCGCCGAGCAGGTGCCGGACGTGTCGCATGCCCTCGCCGTCTCCGGCGACGGGCTGCGGCTGGCGGCCTCCCCCGACCTCGCGCCGGACCAGGTGGACCAGCTCGCCGCCGTGATCAGCGGCCTGGCCAGCCTGACCGTCGGCGCCGCGCGGCTGATGTCCGCCGGCCGGGTACGCCAGCAGATCGTCGACATGGACGGCGGGGTGATGCTGGTGATGGCGGTGGGCGAGCGCGCGCTCGTCGGGGTGCTGGCCGCGCCCGGCTGTGACCTGGGCCAGATCGGCTACGAGACCGCCATGCTGGTCCAGCGGGTGGCGGAGGCGCTGGAGCCGGCGGTCCGGGCGTGACCGGACGGCCCCGACGGCTGCTGGCGGCCCTGCTGGCGGCCCTGCTCGCCGCCGGCTGCGGCACGTCCGAGGCCGGGCCGCAGCCCTGGCACGGCGGTCGCATCTTCCTCGCCACCGGCAACACCACCGGCGTCTACTACCAGCTCGGCGGCGGCTACGCGGACGTGATCAGCCGCCACCTGCCCGGCTACGAGGCCCGGGCCGAGCCGACCGGGGCGTCGGTGGAGAACATCAACCGGCTGGCCAGCGGCGACATGGAGATCGCGTTCAGCCTCGCCGACACGGCCGCGGACGCGGTGCAGGGGCGCGGGGCCTTCGAGGGCCAGCCCCAGCCCGTCCGGGCGCTGGCCCGGGTCTACAGCAACTACACCCACGTGATCGTCCGGGCCGACGCGAAGATCACCGCCCTGTCGGGGCTGCGCGGCAAGCGGGTGTCCACCGGCTCCCCGAAGTCCGGCACCGACATCATCGCCGGGCGCCTGCTGACGGCGGCCGGCCTCGACCCGGACCGCGACGTCCGCCGGGCCACGCTGTCGCTGCCGGAGACGGTCAAGCGGATGCGGGCCGGCACGCTCGACGCGATGTTCTTCTCCGGCGGCCTGCCCACGCCGGGCATCGCCGACCTGCTCTCCAGCGCCCCGGGGACGTTCGCGCTGCTGCCGATCGCCGACCTCATCGAGCCGCTCGGCGCCCGGCACGGCTCGGTCTACACCACCGCCGAGCTGCCGAAGGAGGTCTACGGCACGACGAGCGCCACGCCGACCGTCACGGTGGCGAACGTGATCCTGGTCGGCGCCGACATGCCCGACCAGTTGGCGTACGACCTGACCCGGCTGCTCTTCACCTACCAGGCCGACCTGGTCGACGTGCACCCGGAGGGCGGCAACTTCACCCGGCGCAGCGCCGCCGGCACCGACCCGATCCCGCTGCACCCCGGGGCGGCCCGCTTCTACCGGGGCGGGTGACCGGCGTCGGTCAGGCGTCCGCCGGGGTGGTGGCGGCGCGGGCGGCGGCGACGAGGCGGTCGGTCTCGGCGAGCACGTCGGGGTCGTCCGCCGAGGTGCCGGGGTCGAGGCGGACCGTCCAGGTGAGGCCGTCCACGCCCGGCGCCCGCCGCGCGGCGACCCGGCCGGCGCCGCCGGGCACCGGGTGGTGCCGGGTGTACGCCACCGAGCGGGTGACCCGCTCCCGCACCTGGTGCGGCAGCTCACCCGGGTCGAGCAGCAGGTAGGTCTCGGCCGGGCAGTCGGCCACCACCAGGTAGCCGTCGCGCTCGGCGACCCGCTCGGCCGGCGTGACGGTGAGTTCCCGGCCGGACCAGACCGCCTTGAGGATGTCGTGCCAGCCCAGCCGGTGCGGCCGGCCGGGCAGCCAGAGCCCGAGGTTGCTGGCCACCACCACGCCGTCGCCCTCGCCGTTGCCGGCCGCGGCCCAGGCGAGCACCCGCTCGTCGGGGGCCAGCGGCGGCCGGGCGGCCGTCGGCAGCTTCGGCCTGCGGCGGAACAGTCCCATCTACAGTCCTCCCGCGGCCTGCTCGCGCAATGCCCGGGCGTGCTGCTCCAGCGAGAGCAGCTCGCCGAAGGCGGCGAAGTACTCGTCCTTGTTGTTGACCGGGTTGATCCGCTGGATCCGGGACTTCAGGTCCCTGATCCGGCCGGTCACCGAGCCCCACTGCAGCCGGGCGATCGTGACCGAGACGTAGCGCGGGTCGGGGTCGCCGTCGATGCGCAGCGGCTCCACGGCCAGCTCGCCGACGAGCGCCCGGGCCGCGAGGTCCTCGCAGGCGTCGCGGACGGACTCGATCCAGACCGCGCCGCCGGTCGCCGTGGCGGCCCCGCCGACGGCCGCGACGGCCGCCCGCACCGCCACGTGCACGGGGTGGCGGTACTCCGACGCCTCGACCGCGTCGAACATCGGCCCGGCCAGCACCGGCTCCTGGAGCGCGAGCTTCAGCGCCTCCCGCTCGACCATCGACTGCGGGTTGTCGACGACCGGCTCGGCCGGGGCGGGGCGGGCCGGCGGCGGGGTGTCCCGACCGGGCGGGGCGGACGCGGCGGCCAGCACGGCCCGCTGCACCGGCTCGATCTCCATGCCGAGGTCGCCGGCGAGCTTGCGGACGTACTCCGGGCGCTTCTCCCGGTCCTTGATCTTGGCCACCAGCGGCGCGGCCCGGCGCATCGCCTCCACCCGGCCGTCGACGGTGTCGAGGTCGTACCGGCTGATGACGTGCCGCAGCGCGAAGTCGACCAGCGGCTCGCGGCGGGCGACCAGGTCGCGGACCGCCATGTCGCCCTTGGCCAGACGCAGGTCGCACGGGTCCATGTTGTCGGGGCTGACCGCGATGAAGGTGCGCCCGACGAAACGCTGGTCGTCCTCGAAGGCCCGCAGCGCGGCCTTCTGGCCGGCGGCGTCCCCGTCGAAGGTGAAGATGACCTCGCCGGCTCGTTCGTCGCTGTCGAAGAGCACCCGGCGCAGCACGCCGATGTGATCCGCGCCGAACGCCGTGCCGCAGGTCGCCACCGCTGTCGGGACGTCCGCCAGGTGGCACGCCATCACGTCGGTGTAGCCCTCGACCACGACCACCTTGCCCTGCTTGGCGATCTCCCGCTTGGCCTGGTCGATGCCGTAGAGGACGTGCGACTTCTTGTAGATCGGCGTCTCGGGGGTGTTCAGGTATTTCGGGCCGTCGTCGTCCTCGAAGAGCTTGCGGGCGCCGAAGCCGATGACGTCGCCGGTGATGTCGCGGATCGGCCACATCAGCCGCCGCCGGAACCGGTCGATCAGCGTGCCGGAGCGCGACGGCCGGGACAGCCCGCCGGTGACCAGCTCGTCGTGGGTGAAGCCCTGCTGGCGCAGGTGCTTGGTGAGCAGGTCCCAGGCGTCCGGGGCGAACCCGCAGCCGTAGCGCTCGGCGGCGGCCCGGTCGAAGCCGCGGCGGGCCAGGAACTCCCGGGCCGGGCGCGCGCCGGCCGTGGTGAGCTGGGCGCGGTAGAACTCCACGGCGGCGGCGTGCGCGGCGACGAGGCGCTGCCGCTGCCCCTGCTGGGGGCGGGGCCGCGGCGCGGCGGAGTCACCCTCGACGTAACGCAGCTGGATCCCGGCCCGGGCGGCCAGCCGCTCCACCGACTCGACGAAGCTGAGGTGCTCGGCGTCCATCAGGAACTTGATCGCGTCGCCGCCGGCGCCGCAGCCGAAGCAGTACCAGACGTTGCGGGCGGGCGAGACGTTGAACGAGGGGCTCTTCTCGTCGTGGAACGGGCACAGCCCCTTGAGGTTGCCGCCGCCGGCCGACTTCAGGGTCACCGTCTCCGAGATGACGTCGGCGATCGAGCTGCGCTCCCGGACCAGCGCGATGTCCTCGTCCCGGATCCGCCCAGCCATGTCCGCCACCCCCTCGCCGTACATCCTGCCCTGCCCGGCCGGCGTCGCGCCGCCGGGGGACGCCGGTTGTGGCGACCACCGCCGCCACCTCGGCGGTTCCGCCGGCGCGACCGGGTCACCCCCGGCGGGCCGCGCCGGTCACCGCGGCCGGCGCCGCAGGTAGCGCCGCACCGGCGGCGGGTCCTCCTCCTCGTACGACCGGGCGGCGCGGATCGCCGCGGCCAGGCCGTAGCGGCGGGCCCGGGGCGGCGGGTTGACCGCCGGGTCCCCGGCCATGTCCCGGACCAGCGCGACGGCCAGGCCGAGCATGACCACCACGAACGGCAGCGCGACCAGGATGGTCGCCTGTTGCAGCGCGTCCAGCCCGCCGACCAGCAGCAGCACCGCGGCCACCGCGCCGATCAGGACGCCCCAGACCACGACCAGCGCGCGGTGCGGGCGCAGCGCGCCCCGGGAGGTCAGCGAGCCGAGCACCAGCGCGGCGGAGTCGGCGCCGGTGACGAAGAAGAGCGCGACCAGCACCATCGCCAGCAGGGTGGTCAGGCCCGCCAGGGGCAGGGCCTCGAGCAGGCCGAAGAGCGCCCGCTCGGTGCCCGCGCCGACGTCGGCGACCAGGTCCCGGGTGCCGGTGGCCTGCACCCGCAGGGCGCTGCCGCCCATCACCGCGAACCAGACCACGCTGGCCCCGCTGGGCACCAGCAGCACGCCGACGACGAACTGCCGGACGGTGCGGCCCCGGGAGATCCGGGCGATGAAGATGCCGACGAACGGGGCCCAGGAGATCCACCACGCCCAGTAGAAGATCGTCCAGGAGCCCAGCCAGGCCGGGTCGGAGAACGCGCCGGTACGGGTGGACATGGTGATCAGGTGGCTGAGGTAGTCGCCGACCGACGCGGGCAGCACCTCCAGCGCGTAGATGGTCGGGCCGGCCACGAACACGAAGACCATCAGCGCGACGGCGAGCACCACGTTGGTGGTGGACAGCCACTTGATGCCCTTGTGCAGGCCGGAGAAGGCGGAGACGACGAAGGCCAGGGTGAGGGCGGCGATCACCACCAGCTCGACGGCCGTGCTGTCCGGCACGGGGGTGACCAGGTCCAGCCCGGCGGCGACCTGGAGGGCGCCGAGGCCGAGGCTGGTGGCCGAGCCGAAGACGGTGGCGAAGACGGCCAGCAGGTCGATCGCCCGGCCCACCGGGCCGTCCACCCGCGCGCCGAGCAGCGGCTGGAAGGCCGCCGAGATGCGGTTCTCCCGCCCCTTGCGGAACGTCGAGTACGCCAGCGCGAGCGCCACCACCGCGTAGATCGCCCACGGGTGCAGCGTCCAGTGGAAGAGCGTGTACTGCATCGCCACCGACCCGGCCGCCCCGGTGTTCGGCGCGACGCCGCTGGCCGGGGGCGGCGCGGCGTAGTGCTCGATCGGCTCGGCGACGGCGTAGAAGACCAGGCCGATCCCCATGCCGGTGCTGAACATCATCGAGACCCAGGCGAGGGTGCTGAACTCCGGTTCGTCGTCGTCGGCGCCGAGCCGGATCCGGCCGAACTTCGTCGCGGCGATGACCACCGAGAGCACCAGGAAGGCGTCGGCGGCCACCACGAAGAACCAGCCGAAGGTGCTGATCACCCAGCCCAGGCCGGACTCGCCGAAGCCGGCCAGGGACCCCCGGCCCAGCACGCCCCAGGCCACCACGGCAAGCACGCCGCCGACGCTGAGCGCCAGCACCACCGGGTCGACCCGGCCCACGGCCTGCGGCCGGTCCCGCACCTGCTCGCTCATGGTCACCCCCCGCCCATCCTGCTGGGCACGGGGGCGACACACGGCGATATCGGGCGAACGCCCGCTCCCGGGTGCCCGGGAGGGCCTCAGGCGGGGACGGCGGCGGACTCCTCGGCCTCGACCTGGCGGTTCCAGTCGGTCTTGCTGGCGCGCCAGCCCTCGTCGTCCATGCCCCGGCGCCAGTAGCCGGAGATGGAGAGCCGGTCGCGGGGGACGGCACGCTCCACGCGGAGCAGACGGCGCAGCTCCTTCACGAAGGTCGCCTCGCCGTGCACGAAGGCGTGCACGTCGCCGGGCGGGAACTCCAGGTCGCGGACCGCCGCGACCAGGGCCTCCCCGACCGGGCGCCCGCCCCGGTGCAGCCAGGTCAGGCGCACCGCGCCCGGGCTGGCCAGCCGCTGCTCCTCGGCCGGGTCGGCGACCTCGACGAACGCGACGGCCGGGGCGCCTGCCGGCAGCCGCTCCAGGGCGGCGGCGATCGCCGGCAGCGCGCTCTCGTCGCCGACCAGCAGGTGCCAGTCGGCGTCCGGGCTCGGGGCGTACGCGCCGCCGGGGCCGACGAAGTGCACCGGGTCGCCGGGGCGCAGCGCGGCCGCCCACGGCCCGGCGAGCCCCTCGTCGCCGTGGTGCACGACGTCGACGGTCAGCTCTCCGGCCAGCGCGTCCCAGGCCCGCACCGTGTACGCGCGCAGCCGGGGCCACTGCTCCCGGGGCAGGTCACGGCGGATCGCGGCGAGGTCCATCGGGCTCGGGTGGTCGACCCCCGGCACCGGGAACACGATCTTGATGTAGTGGTCGGTGAACTCGCCCACCGGCAGGCCGGTCAACTCCTCCCCGCCGAGCACGAGCCGGATCAGGTGGGGGGTGGGCCGCTCGGTGCGCAGTACCCGGGCGGACGTGACCTTCTTCGGGCGCTCCGTCATGCTGGTTAGGCTAACCTAAGTACGTCGGGTCGCCCATTCCCGCCCCTCCGCCGGCCGCACCCCGGGCACGTCCGGGGCCGGACGCCAGCCGCGCGTGCCAGGCCACGGCCGCCGGATCGGTCAGCGAGGCGACCTGGTCGATCACCACCCGGAGCCGGGCGGCGTCGTCCGGCGCGGCCCGCCAGAGCGGGGCGAAGACCGGGTCCAGCGCGTCCGGCGCCCGGCCGGCCAGGGCGTGCACCAGGTCGGCCAGCACCTCCCGCTGCCGCCGGTAGCGGCCCTCGGCGCCGGGGCGGCGCATCACGTACCGCAGGGCGATGCCCTTGAGCAGCGCGCACCGCGCCCGGATCCGCCGGGGCACCACCAGGTCGGCCGCGTACCGGCGGTGCGGGCCGGGGCCGTACCGCTCCTCGGTGGCCGCCACGACGGTCGAGACGAACCGGCCGGTCAGCACGCTGGTGGTCGCCTTGAGCGCGGCCAGCGCGCGGTGGCTGCCGTCGTAGCCGGCCAGCGGGGCGAGCACCGGGTCGTCGAGCAGTTCCCGCAGCACCTCGTCGAGGTCGGCCGGGGACTCGCCGGAGTAGGTGGCCGCGACGTCGGCGCAGAGCGCGGCCCGCTCGTCGGGGTCGTCCAGCAGCGGGCGCAGCGTCACGTACCCGCCGTGGATGCCGTCCTCGACGTCGTGCACCGAGTACGCGACGTCGTCGGCCCAGTCCATCACCTGCGCCTCCAGGCAACGCCGCGCGTCGGCCGCCGCGGCGCCGCCGCCGGACGCGGGCGGGCCGGGCGGGGCGCCGGCCCGCAGCCAGGCGAAGACGGGCAGGTCGTCGGCGTACGCCCCGAACTTCCGCCGGCCCGGGCGGCGGGGCCACGGGTACTTGCTGACCGCGTCGAGCGAGGCGCGGGTCAGGTTCAGGCCGGCGGACGTGCCGTCCGGGGCGACCACCTTCGCCTCCAGCCGGGTCAGCACCCGCAGCGTCTGCGCGTTGCCCTCGAAGCCGCCGCACCCGGCGGCCAGCACGTCCAGCGCGTCCTCGCCGTTGTGCCCGAACGGCGGGTGCCCCAGGTCGTGGGCGAGCCCGGCGGTGTCCACCACGTCCGGGTCGCAGCCCAGCCGGGCGCCCATCTCCCGGGCGATCTGCGCGACCTCCAGCGAGTGGGTCAGCCGGGTCCGCAGGAAGTCGTCGGTGCCGGCCGTGTGCACCTGGGTCTTCGCGGCGAGCCGCCGGAACGCCGCCGAGTGCAGCACCCGGGCCCGGTCCCGCTCGTACGCCGACCGCCCGTACCCGGTGTCCTTCGGCGGCTCGCCGACCCAGCGGGCCGCGTCCGGGTCGTCCGGCCCGGGACGCTCAGTCCGCACGCTGCCGCAGCACGCAGAACTCGTTGCCCTCCGGGTCGGCGAGCACGGTCCACCCGACGTCGCCCTGCCCGACGTCGACGTGCCGGGCGCCCATGTCGACCAGCCGCTCGACCTCGGCCTCCTGGTCGTCGGGGCGCAGGTCGAGGTGCAGCCGGTTCTTGGTCTCCTTCTCGTCGGCGGCCGGCACGAAGACGATGCCGGGCAGCCGGTCGGCGGACCGGCGGATCTCCACCTCGTCCGGCTTCTCGGCGACCACCTGGTAGCCGAGTGCCTCGGCCCACCAGCGGGCGAGCCGGGCCGGGTCCCGGGCGTCGACGGTCAGGCTCTCCCAGGCGCTGCTCATGCCGATCAGGTTACGCCCGGGCGGCCCGAACGGCTCGCCGCCGGCGCGCGCCGGACGGGCCCGCAACCTCCGTTCAGACGAGAGTTGTCGGCCGATCGCCGACCGTTACGGGACCCCGGTCCGGCATGGCCGGCGGTAGCGTGCCCGGAGCGGAACGTGACCAGACTGAGGGCCCGACGGTGGGAGTGACACCCGTGGACGCGGACACGATGATGGGAACGGAGTTGCAGGGGTTGCGCCTACGCCGCCCCGAGGTGGCGGGCACGGTGCTGGCGGGCACCGACGGCCTGCTGATCTCCAGCGACCTGCCGCCGACGGACGCCACACACCTGGCGGCGCTCGCGGCGGCGAGTTTCGGCCTCGGCCACCGGGTGGCCGACACCGTGCGGCAGGGCGAGTTCCGGGAATCGGTGCTCCGCACCGCGTCCGGCGCGGTGGTCACCTACCCGGCCGGGCGCAACGCCCTGCTGACGCTGGTCGCCGACGGCGCCGCCGACCTGGAGGCGCTGCACGCCGACGCCCGGGCGGTGGCCCGGCGCACCGGCTCGATGCTCGACACCCGCCGGCCGGTCGCGGTGCCGCCGATGCCGGAAGCGCCCGCCCCGCTCGCGGCCCGCACCTCCAGGGGCGGCCTGCCCCGGCGCGTCACCCACCACACCTGGCGCCGCCCGCCGATCTGAGCCATGCGGGAGTCGACCGACGATGCGGTCGCGCCCGCACGGCAGCGGCGGCGGATCCGCTCCCCCGGTTCCGCCGCCGGTCTGCCGAACGTCCCCACGTCAGCGGCTGTCGGAGCCGTCCGTCTCCACCGCGGCGCGGCCGGCCTCCAGCCGGGCGACGGGCACCCGGAAGGGCGAGCAGGACACGTAGTCCAGGCCCACCTCGTGGAAGAAGTGCACCGAGTCCGGGTCGCCGCCGTGCTCGCCGCAGACGCCGAGCTTCAGCTCCGGCCGGGCCGCCCGGCCCTCCTCCGCGGCGATCCGGACCAGCCGGCCCACGCCGTCCCGGTCGATCGACTCGAACGGCGAGATGCCGAAGATGCCCAGCTCCAGGTAGCGCCAGAAGAACGCGCCCTCCACGTCGTCCCGGGAGAAGCCCCAGCCCATCTGGGTCAGGTCGTTGGTGCCGAAGGAGAAGAACTGCGCCGCCTCGGCGATCTGGCCGGCGGTCAGCGCCGCCCGGGGCACCTCGATCATCGTGCCGATCAGCACCTCGACCGGCTGCTCCCGGGTCACCTCGGCGATGATCCGCTCGGCCTCGGCGCGGACGGTCTCCAGCTCCTGCACCGCCCCGACCAGCGGCACCATGATCTCCGGGCGCGGCGTCACGCCGCTCTTCGCGCACTCGACCGCGGCCTCCACGATCGCCCGGACCTGCATCGCGAACAGGCCGGGGATGACCAGCCCGAGGCGTACGCCGCGCAGGCCCAGCATCGGGTTCTGCTCGTGCATGCGGCGAACGGCGGCGAGCAGTGCCTCCTCCTGGGCCACGTCCTCGCCGCGCTCCTGAGCGACCGCCACGTTGACCGCGAGCTGCTCCAGCGGGGGCAGGAACTCGTGCAGCGGCGGGTCGATCAGCCGGACGGTGACCGGCAGCCCGTCCATCTCCCGGAAGATCTCCACGAAGTCGGCCCGCTGCAACGGCAGCAGCGCGCCCAGCGCGGCTTCCCGCTCCTTCTCGTCGCGGGCCAGGATCAGTCGCTCGACCAGCTCGCGCCGGTCGCCGAGGAACATGTGCTCCGTGCGGCAGAGCCCGATGCCCTGCGCACCGAAGCGCCGGGCCCGGGCGGCGTCCGCGGCGGTGTCGGCGTTCGTCCGGACGGCCAGCCGGCGCGCGGCGTCGGCGTGCGACATGATCCGGTGGACGGCCTTGACCAGCGCGTCGTCGGTCTGTTCCGGGTCGAGCTCGCCCTCGAAGTACTGCACCACCTCGGAGGGCATGACCGGCACCTCGCCGAGGTAGACCTTGCCGGTGGTGCCGTCGATGCTGACGACGTCGCCCTCGGTGACGGTCTGCCCGGCGACCGTGAACTTCCGCTGCGGGATGTTGATGTCCAGCTCGTCGGCGCCGGAGACGCAGGTCTTGCCCATGCCCCGGGCCACCACGGCGGCGTGGCTGGTCTTGCCGCCCCGCGAGGTGAGGATGCCCTTGGCGGCGATCATGCCGTTCAGGTCGTCCGGGTTGGTCTCCCGGCGGACCAGGATCACGTCCGCTCCCTCGGCGGCCAGCTCGACCGCACGGGCGGAGGTGAAGACGACCTTGCCCACCGCCGCGCCCGGGGAGGCGCCGATGCCCTTGGCGACCGGCTGGAACTCGTGGTCGAGCTGGAAGCGCGGGAACATCAGCTGGGCGAGCTGCGCGCCGTTGACCCGGTGCAGCGCCTCGTCGAGGTCGATCAGGCCCTCGTCGACCAGTTGTCCGGCGATGACGAAGGCGGCCGCGGCGGTGCGCTTGCCGACCCGGGTCTGGAGCATCCAGAGCTTGCCGCGCTCGATGGTGAACTCGATGTCGCAGAGGTCCTTGTAGTGGCCCTCCAGCCGGGCCATGATGTCGAGCAGCTCGTCGTAGGACTTCTTGTCGAGCTTCTCCAGCTCCTGCAACGGCACGGTGTTGCGGATGCCGGCGACCACGTCCTCGCCCTGGGCGTTGGCCAGGTAGTCGCCGTAGATGCCCTGGGCGCCGCTGGCGGGGTCGCGGGTGAACGCGACGCCGGTGCCGGAGTCCGGGCCGAGGTTGCCGAAGACCATCGCCACCACGTTGACCGCGGTGCCGAGGTCGGCCGGGATCCGCTCCTGGCGGCGGTAGAGCACCGCGCGCTCGGCGTTCCACGACTCGAAGACCGCGCGGATGGCCAGGTCGAGCTGCTCGCGCGGCTCCTGCGGGAACTCCCGGCCGGTGTGCTTGAGGAAGATCCTCTTGTACGCGTCGACCAGCCCGCGCAGGTCGTCCGCGTCGAGGTCGAGGTCGTTCCGGGTGCCCTTGGCACGCTTGGCGTCGTCCAGCGCGTGCTCGAACTCCTCGCCCGGCACCTCGCAGACGGTCTTGCCGAACATCTGGATCAGTCGGCGGTACGAGTCCCAGGCGAACCGGTCGTTCCCGTCCGCCTGGGCGCTCAGCCCGACCACGCTGCGGTCGTTGAGGCCGACGTTGAGGACGGTCTCCATCATGCCCGGCATGGAGAACTTGGCCCCGGAGCGGACGGAGACGAGCAGCGGGTCCTGCGGGTCGCCGAGGCGCTTGCCCATCGCCTGCTCCAGCGACGCCAGGTGCGCGGCGATCTGGTCGGCCAGCCCGTCGGGCTCCTCACCGGTGGCGAGGTACGCCTTGCAGGCCTCGGTGGTGATGGTGAAGCCCGGCGGGACCGGCAGGCCGAGGTTGGTCATCTCGGCCAGGTTGGCCCCCTTGCCGCCGAGCAGGTCCTTCAGGTCCTTGTTGCCCTCGGCGAAGTCGTAGACGTACTTGTGTTCCACCGTCTCTTGCGCTGCCACCAGAGCCTCCCACGCGCGCCGGTCCGACACTTAACGAAGGTTCAGTTGCTCCATACCCCGGTGCGGACCACCGGTAATCCCGATGCCATGCCGGCTGGTGGGCGAAGGCTAAGCGAACATCGCGTGGCCCGGGGCCGTTCGGTGACAATAGGCACAGCCATCACGACTATCCGCGTTCGTACCGGTTTTTGGGAACGCTTCCACGTGCACGATCACGCAACTCCGGCCTCCCCCTCGTACTCTTGACGGCACGCATTTCGGTGAACCTCACCTTTGCCATAACAGCCGCGAATACACCCCCGGGAGCCATCGCCGTGCCATCCGTTCCCACCGCCTCGGAGCCGCTCGACCCGTCCGCCATCGGGCCGGACGACCGGGCGCCCGGGCACCTCGACCTGCCGGCCCACGCGCCCGCCGCCGCCGAGCTGGCCCGGGCGGCGGCCCGGACCGCCGGCGACCTGCTCGCCCCGCCCACCCCGGTCCGGCTGGGCGACGTGGTGCCCGCCCCCGAGCTGGTCGCGCCCGACCCGGCCGCCGACTTCGTCCTCACCGCCGAATCGGCCGTCCGGGTGAGCGCCGACGACGCCGTCCGGGCCGTCGGCGAGCAGCTCGCCGCCCTGCTCCGGCCGGCCACCGGCTTCCCGCTGCCGGTCGCCGACGCCACCCGGCCGGAGCCGGCCGGCGGCATCGCGCTGGCGCTGGTCGACGCCGCCGACCTCGGCGCGGAGGGCTACCGGCTCGACGTGGCACCCGACGGGGTACGCATCGAGGCCGCCACCCCGGCCGGGCTCTTCTTCGGCGCGCAGACGCTGCGGCAGCTCCTGCCGGCGGCGATCGAGAGCCCCACGCCGGTCGCCGAGCGCTGGACGCTGCCGGGCGGCTCGATCACCGACCGCCCCCGGTTCGCCTACCGGGGAGCAATGCTCGACGTGGCCCGGCACTTCTTCGGCGTGCCGGACGTGCTCCGGGTGATCGACCACCTGGCCCGCTACAAGCTCAACCACCTGCACCTGCACCTCACCGACGACCAGGGCTGGCGGATCGCGGTCGACTCGTGGCCCCGACTGGCCACGGTCGGCGGGGCGTTCGAGGTGGGCGACGGCCCCGGCGGGCACTACACGCGCGACGACTACCGCCGGATCGTGGCCTACGCGGCGCAGCGGCACATCACCGTGGTGCCGGAGATCGACCTGCCGGGGCACACCCACGCGGCACTGACCGCGTACGGGGAACTGGCGCCGGACCGGGTCGCGCCGGCGCCGTACACCGGCACCGAGGTCGGCTTCAGCTACGTCGACCCGGCCAGCGAGCGGACGTACGAGTTCGTCGCCGACGTGCTCGGCGAGATCGCCGCGCTCACCCCCGGGCCGTGGCTGCACATCGGCGGCGACGAGGCGTTCAAGGTGCTCCCCGACGCGTACGCCGCGTTCGTCGAGCGCGTCCAGCGGATCGTCGCCGACACCGGCAAGACGGTGGTCGGCTGGCACCAGATCGCGCCCGCCGGGCACGCCGACGGGCGGGTGCTCCAGTGGTGGGGGACGACGGGCGAGGACCCGGTCACCGCGGACGCCGTCCGCCGGGGCGCCCGGCTGATCCTCTCCCCCGGCAACCACGCCTACCTCGACATGAAGTACGCCCCCGACACCCCCATCGGGCACGACTGGGCGGGCCTGATCGACGTCCGCCGGGCGTACGACTGGGACCCCGCCGCCCACGTGGCCGGCGTTCCCGCCGACGCGGTGCTCGGGGTGGAGGCGCCGCTGTGGACCGAGTCGGTCACCTCGCGGGCCGAGGTCGAGTTCATGTTCTTCCCCCGGCTGCCCGCGATCGCCGAGCTGGGCTGGTCCCCGCGGGCGGCGCACGACTGGGCCGGGTTCCGCGACCGGCTGGCTGGGCACGGCCCGCGCTGGTCCACCGCCGGCATCGCCTTCCACCCCGCCCCGGAGGTGCCCTGGCCGGCGGAGCAGCCGGCTCCGGCCGCGTCCCCGGCGACGATCCCCACCCAGCGCGGCCCCGAAGGGGCGTCCGCCCCGTCCGCCTGACGTCGCACGCCCGGCGGGCCCGCCAACCGGATCGGTGGCGGACCCGCCGGCGCGGCGGCCCAGACTGCGCCCCACGTCCTGCCGGGCGGCTGTCGACGACCGTTCGGCGACTCCGACGACCTGCGCCGCGTGTGCCGTATGTCCGGTTCACGCCGACCCATATGCCCCGGATGTCGCCGTCGCGTGCGGCCCCGTCCCGTGGCCGGCGCCACCCCGGCGGCGGAATCGTCGGCCGGCCGGGGTCGTTGAACATGGCATACCCGCGGCACTCCCCCGCGCCGCGGCGGCCCGAACGACCGGCGGAATGCGTCGCCGGCCCGGGTCGTTGAGACACCCCGGACGCCCGAGCAGGCCCCGCCGCCGGAGTGATCCGTTCTGACCTTTCCCCTTTCGCGGCACGCCGTTCCCCCGTGCGCGCCGCGCATCCCCCGATCGAAAGGTGCATACGATCATGCGTACCGATCTGATCCGTAAGGCCGCCCTGACCGCTGCCGGCCTCGCCTTCACCGGCGGCGCCATCGCCGGCCCCGTCACCGCCGCCCACGCCGCCCCCGCCGA
>NZ_JBVJGT010000045.1:0-57731 GCF_055587185.1 Micromonospora sp. NPDC048040
CCTGAGCGTCTCGCCGCCGCCGGCGTTCCAGACGAGGTCGAGTTCGCGACGAAGCCTGCGCTGGCCCGGCAGATGATCGCTGCCGCGTTGGACGCCGGTGTCCCGGCGGGGTGGGTGACCGGCGACGAGGTCTACGGCGCCGACCCCGGCCTGCGCGGCGACCTCGAGCAGCCAGGTCGTACACGCCATCGGCGTCGATCAGCAGCGTGTCGGTCAGCCTCGCCAACTCCATCAGCCGGGTCAGGTCAGCGTTCGAGCGCCCGAATCGTGACACCTCCAGGCCGAACACCGCCCCGACCCCGCCCATGCACAACTTCGCGACGATCTCCCGGTAGCCGTCGCGTTCGGACCCGAACCGGCCCGACACACCCAGGTCGGCGTCGACGACGACGATCTGCCCGGCCAGCCACCCGAGTTCGGCGGCGGTCGTCGCCAGCCCGTATTGCCGGGCGGTGGACTCGGTGTTCTGCCGCACCTGCGCCATCGACGACTGCCGCAGGTACACGATCGCCAGCCTCGACAGATGACTCGAGGTGATCTTCGAGCTGGACGTCATCACTGCTTGCTCCGTGCAACAGCGATTCGACCATGTTCGCCACGACCATCACGGCCTGGCGAACGTCCCACCCGTTCATCTGTCCCCGTTCCCGGCCGCTCGGGCCACCACCGTTCACTTCAGCGTCGGGAGCCAGTTCATGGGAATCCGCCACCGCTAACGCTGGATCGATCTTGTCGATCAGCGCCCGCGCCGCCGACAAGCCCTCCACCGCCAGCCGATCCGATGCCGCCGCGACACCCCGGTCGGTCCAGTCCTGAGCCACCGTGATCCGCGGCCTCCCCTCGACCTCACACACGAAGAACAGACCATGCCGCTTGCGCTGCGTGAACAGCACAACCAAGCTCTGCCCCTTCAACGGATGGAACGGATGAGTGATCACCAATGAGTCCGAAGTACGACGAGACTGACGGGCCGTATACGGCACGGATTCCGGCCAACGTCAACGAGCCCGACCGTATCGCGTTCGGGCTGACGTTCCGGCAGCTCGGCATCATCGGCGGCGTCGGCCTGGCGGGGTTCGGTCTCTACCGCACGTTCGGGCCCCTGCTGCCGCCGGTGGTCTGGATCGTCGCCGGGGTCATCGTGATGGCCATCGCGATCGTGGTGGCGCTCGGCCGCCGTGACGGCCTGCCGCTGGACGTGTGGCTGCGGCACGGGTTCACGCTGTCCCGTAGTCCGCGCACGCTCGCGCCGGGTACGGCTCGGGCAAGCGCGGTCGCGGTCGTGGCCGCAAGGCCGAGCGTCCCGGCGCCGCTGCGCTCTCCGGTCACGGCGGTCAGCCCGACCGGCGTGCTCACCAGCGAGGGCAGCGACAAGGTCCTGATCGCCTGCGGCACCACGAACATCCACCTACGCACCGGCAGCGAGCAGGCAGCGCTGCTGGACGGGTTCGGTCGGTTCCTCAACAGCTTGACCGGGCCGGCGCAGATCGTCGTGGCCGCCCAGCGGCACGACCTGACCGCGTACGCGCAGGCGACGGTCGACCACGCGCCGCGCCTGCCGCATCCGGCGTTGCGGGCCGCCGCCGACGACTACGCCGAGTTCCTTCTCGACCTCGACAACGAGCGTGATCCGCTGCGCCGTCAGGTCCTCGCCGTCGTCACCGGGGAACACGCGGCAGACACCGCCGTGCGCGCGCTGTCCGGCCTCGGTGTCGAAGCCGCCGCACTCGACGGGCCGGCCGTCGCCTCCGCGCTGGCCGCCGCAGTAGACCCCTTCTCTCCCCCACCGCCTGGCCCTCGCGCGGTGCCCGGCGCCCCAATCACCCTACGGAGCACACCGTGAACCTGTTGAAGCCAAAGAAGAAGAGTGTCGCGGCCGGGGAAGGCATGCCTTCCCCGGCCGCGTTGTCGGTCACCCCGTCGCACGTACAGGTCGGCGACGGATACGCCGCCACCTACGCCGTCTGCGGCTACCCGGCCGAGGTTGGCCCCGCCTGGCTCGATCCGCTGCTGTCCTACCCCGGCCGGGTCGATGTCGCGGTGCACCTTGACCCGGTGTTGCCGCAGTTGGCCGCGCCGATGCTCAAACGCCAGCGTGCCCGCCTCGAATCATCTCGGCGGTTGGACGCCGACCAGGGACGCTTGGGTGACCCGCTGGTGGAGGCGGCGGCGGCAGACGCGGCTGACCTCGCCGAACGCGTCGCCCGCGGCGCGGCGAAGCTGTTCGAGGTCGGCATCTACGTCACCATTCACGCTCGCGACCTCGACGAGCTGCGCACCGTCACCGCGGGCGTGAAGTCGGCCGCCGCCAGCGTTCTCCTCGATCTGCAGCCGGCCACGTTCCGCCACCAGCAGGGCTGGGTGGCCACGCTGCCGGTCGGCGTGGACCCGCTGCGGATGCGCCGCATCCTCGACACCACCGCCCTCGCGGCGGCGTTCCCCCTCGCCTCGGCGGACCTCGCCGCCCCCGCCCCCGGCGTCGTCGCCCCACCCGACGGCGTGCTGTACGGCGTCAACCCCACGTCCAACGGCGTGGTGGTCTGGAACCGGTGGGCGCAGGACAACCACAACAGCGTGGTCCTGGCGCGCAGCGGCGCGGGGAAGTCGTACTTCGTCAAGCTGGAGGTGCTGCGCAACCTGTACCAGGGCACGACCGTCAGCGTGATCGACCCGGAGGACGAGTACGCGCCCCTCGCCGAGCATGTCGGTGGCACGGTCGTGCAACTCGGCCAATCCGGTGTCCGCATCAACCCCTTGGACCTGCCCGCCGACAACCGGCCCGACGCCCTGACGCGGCGCGGGCTGTACCTACACACGCTGATCTCGGTCATGCTCGGGGCTGCTCCCCCGCCGGCCGAACGCGCCGCCCTCGATCGGGCCATCACCGCCACCTACGCCACGGCGGGGATCAACGGCGACCCGGCCACCTGGACCAGGCCCGCGCCGCTGTTGCGGGACCTGGCCGAGGTGCTGGCTGCTGACGACGACCCGGCCGCGGGGCAGCTCGCCGCCCGGCTCGCCCCCTGGACGGTCGGGAACTTCGCCAGCCTGTTCGACGGGCCGACCACCACCACCCCGCGCGGGCATCTGGTGGTGTGGTCGCTGCGGCACCTGCCCGACGAGCTACGCACCGTGGGCACGCTGCTGGCCCTCGACTCAATCTGGTCGGGCATCGACACTGCGGCCACGGGCGCCCGCCGGCGGCGGCAGCTCGTCGTGGTGGACGAAGCGTGGCTGCTGATGCGCGACGGCGAAGGCAGCCGGTTTCTGTTCCGGATGGCCAAGGCGGCCCGCAAACGCGCGGCGGGTCTGTGCGTGATCACCCAGGACGCGGCCGACGTGCTGTCGACCGACCTCGGCCTCGCCGTGGTGTCCAATGCCGCGACCCAGGTGCTAATGCGCCAGAGCACGCAGTCCATCGACGCCGTTAGTGACGCGTTCAGCCTGACCGCTGGAGAGTCACGGCTGCTGCTGTCGGCGCCGCGCGGCGAGGGCTTGCTCGTCGCAGGCCGGAGCCGGATTCCGTTCCGCGCTGTCGGGTCGGCGGCCGAGCACCGGATCGCCGTGACCGGCATCGGGGAGGCCCGATGATGGCCACCGCGACCTGGCCCGCCGATGTCGGGCATTGGATCATCGCCCGGCCGTGGCTCGGCTTCATCGCCGCCGCCACGATCGTCGGTACGGTGTTCGGCCACGATCAGGTGCTCGCCTGGCGGCACCGGCGGTTCGCGACCGGTGCGCGGTGGTTGACCATCGCCGCCCCGCCGCAGGTCACCGCCGAGGCCGCCGCCGCTTTCTGGACCACCCTCGTCGGCGTGCTGACGCCCTCGGTGTGGCGCCGGCGAGTGTTCGGCTACCCGCACGTCGGCTGGGAATACACCTGGACCGGGCGTGCCCTGACCATTCGGGTGTGGGTACCCGGCACGGTGCCGCCGGGCGCGGTCGAAGCCGCCGTCCGGGCAGCCTGGCCCGCCGCGACCATGACCACCGCCGACGCCGCCGCGCCGATCCCGCACACCATCGCCGAGGAGGTGGGTGGGGCGCACTGGCCGCAGCACACCGACGTGCTGCCGCTGCGCAGCGAGCACGACGCCGACCCGCTGCGGGCGCTGCTCGCCGCCGGGGCCGAGGTACGCCACCGTGAACACGCGTGCGTGCAGATCCTCGCCCGCCCGGCACCCGCTCGCCGCGTCCGTGCGGCGAGGCGGGCGGCGGCGAGCACCAGCAGCCATCCCCACGGGCGGCCCGATGTGGCCACCCGCGCCGTCGCGGGCGCGACGAGGCTGGCCATCGAACCGCTGCTGTGGCTTCTTGATGTCTTCACGCCCGGCTCGTCCCGACCGCACACCCCGGCGGGCTCCACCGCGGGGCGGACGGCCGCGCGGGACCCGGTGGCCGCCGCCGACGCTCGCACGGTCGTGGACAAGGCCGTGCGGGTGCCCCACTTCGAGATCGCGGTCCGGTTCGCCGTGGCGGCCGACACTGGCACAACACCACCGGACGCGCAGCGGGCCGCGCACATCCGCACACGCCTCATCGAGCTTCGGCACACCATCGCCGCGGCCGCCGCGGCGTACACCGGCCCGAACCAGCTACGACGCATGAAGGTGCCGCGACCGGTCGCCACGATCGCCGCACGGCGGCTGCGGCGTGGCTTCCTGGCCACCGTGCCGGAGCTCGCGGCCCTCGCCGCGCTGCCGCAGGACCTCGCGGTGCCGGGCCTCAATCGGGCGCGGGCCAAGGCCGTGCCGGCGCCGGTGCAGGTGCCGGCCGGCGGCCGAGGCGTGAAGGTGCTCGGCCGGTCGCAGATCGGTCACCACAGCGTCGGCCTGACCGTCACCGACGCCCGCCAACATGTGCACGTGGTCGGCAAGACCGGCGTCGGTAAGAGCACGCTGCTGCTGAACATGATCCTCAGCGACATCAAGTCCGGCCGTGGAACGGTGGTCATCGACCCGCGTGGTGACCTCATCACCGACATTCTCGACCGGCTGCCCGCCTCCCACGGCACAAGGATCGTGATTATTGATCCCGACCAGGAGAACCCGGGCTGTTTCAACCCTCTCGACGATCAGGGTGATCCGCATCTGGCCGTGGACAACCTCGTCGGGATCTTCGCCAAGATTTTTCAAGGCCAATGGGGTCCGCGGATGGACGACACCATGCGCGTCGCCTGTCTCACGCTGATGCGGCACGCCAAACCGACCTTGAGTCTGGTTCCGTCGCTGTTGCAGGACCGGGAGTTTCGGGCCAGGTTCACCCACGGCCTGGACGACCCGGACGGGCTCGGCGGGTTCTGGCTCTGGTACGACGGCATCAACGAGCAGTTCCGGGGCCAGGTCATCGCGCCTGTCCTCGCCCGGCTGCGGGCCTTCCTGCTTCGTGATTTCGTGAAATCGGTGATCGGCAACGCCCATTCGTCGTTTGACATGGGCCGTGTCCTCGACGGCGGAGTCCTGCTGTGCCGGCTGCCCAAGGGCGTCCTCGGCGAGGAGACCAGCCGCATCCTCGGCTCGATGATCGTCGCCAGGGTGTGGCAGGCCGCCATCGCGCGGGCCACCATTCCCGAGGACCAGCGTAGGGACGCCTGCCTTTACATCGATGAGTGCCAGAACTTCCTCACCTTGCCGGGCAGTGTCGGGGACATGCTGGCCGAGGCCCGCGGGTTCCGGCTCGGGCTGGTGCTCGCGCACCAGGACTTGGCGCAGCTACCCAAGGACCTGGCCGCGGCGGTGTCGGCCAACGCGCGGACGAAGCTGTTCTTCACCGTCGACCCGGCTGACGCCAGGGAGCTGTCCCGGCACACCACACCCGAGCTGGACGAGCACGACCTCGCCCACCTCGACGTCTACACCGCTGCCGCCCGGCTGCTGGTCGGCAACCGGGAGCTGCCCGCGTTCACCTTCACCACCAACCCGCCGGCCCGGGTCGTGGGTGAGGCGACCGCGATCCGGCAGGAGTGCGCCGCCATCCACCGCCGCGCTGATGGTGAGCCACCGATGCAGCAGCTCGCCCGCACGGCGATGCGCCGGCGCATGCACTCCCCCGACCGCTGACCACTCGGGTCGTGCGTTCGGGGGCTCGGCTGGGTGCGGCATCGGGGGCTCGTTTGGGGGTGTCCGCGACACGAGGCCCCAGACGAGCCCTCCGCACCCACCCTGTCAGGTGCCTGACCTGCCCAAACCCGCCCGACAACAGGACCGAACGCGAGATCGACTTATCCCGACTCCCTACGGGACTCTCTCTCCACGGGGTGAAACCACCTATGCCGCAATCGCGCTCCGCCGGCCTGCTGGCCATCTATCCCCACATCACCAGCCGCGACCGCCTGCTGCTCCAACTCCTCGACGACCACCACGTCCTCACCACCGACCAGATCCACCGCATCCTGTTCCACGCCCGCCGCACCTGTCAGATCCGCCTCGGCGAGCTTGCCGCCCTGGACCTGCTGGACCGGTTCCGGTTCGCCCGCGACGGCGGCGGCAGCCAACCATGGCACTGGACCCTCGGCCACAACGGGCACCGGTTCCAAGCCGCCGCCCACCAACGCCCCGAACCCACCCTCCGCACGAGCCGGCAGACCGTGCAGCGGCTGTCGGCGAACCCACACCTGACGCACCTGCTCACGACAAACGAGTTCTTCGTCCAGCTCACCGCGCACGCCCGCCACCACCCCGCGGCGCGGTTGGACCGGTGGTGGCCCGAGTCGCTGACCACCAAGCAGTACCGGACCATCACCGCCGACGGGCACGGCCTGTGGAGCGTCGGCGACACCACGGTGGGGTTCTTCCTGGAAGCCGACACCGGCACCGAACCCCTGGGCCGGGTGGTGGCCAAGCTCGACCGGTACGCGCAGCTGATCCGCCGCGGCGGCCCCCGCTACCCGGTGCTGTTCTGGCTCGGCAGCCACCACCGCGAGGAACACCTCCACCAACTCCTGCACGCCCGGCGCGGCGATGTCCCGGTCGCGACCGCCACCCACACCAGCGACCCTGCCGAAGCGGTCTGGCTCCCGGTCGGCGCCACCGGTCGGGTTCGGCTCGCCGAACTGCCCAGCGACCACGGCCAGCCCGTGGCGGACAACCCGAACTACGACGACGACGGAGGCTTCGTCCTCTGACAGACCCTGACAGGCGCACGGCGAGTTCTGTCAGTACAGGTCACAGGCATGATCGCAGTTCCTGACAGGGCGGGTGCTGTCAGGTCACGACGCTACGGTGCAGCTTCCTCTTTGCTCGCACCGCCGCCCGTCTGTTCCTCCTCGGATCTGCCCGCTCCAGCGGGATCACCCGCAGCCCACCCCATGCGGTCGGCTCGTGATCCACGCCCCGCGCCTTCACGGCAGCTTCCCGGCTCAGACGTCGCGCTCGGTGGCACCACCCCACACCCCATTTCATGCCCGCCCTTGTCGCGAAGGGAGCACGCCATCATGCCCAAGTCGCTCACCGATCTGGTCGTCACCGTCTGCTTCGCCCCCGGCGAAGACGCCGACTGGTTCGCCGCCTCGGAGAAGGTCCACGACCTCCTGCACGTCAGCGGCACCCCGGCTCGCCGCTACCGCGTCCGCCACCGCCGCCTCATCGGCTGGCTGACCCGGTTCCTCGGCTACTACCTGCTCGATGCCGCCCGACGCTTCGGCGCGGTCACCCTGGCCGCCGGAGGCCGCAAGAGCCGCCTCGACCTGACCGGCACCGCCGCCAAGGCCGCCAACGGCGCCGCACTGCGCTGGCGGGCCTGGAACACCCACATCAACGCCAGCACCAAGCCCGCCCGCCCCTGGGAGGACTACCTCGCCCAGCACCACGCCGACCCGGCCAAGGTCACCCTGGACGAGGCCCGCCGCCGCTTCGAGCAACAGCCCCGCGTCCTGGCGATGCTCGCCGGATCCTTCGACCCCTACGAGCTGTCCGTCTACCAGGCCGGCGAAGCCACCTACGTCGGGCTCTACTGGCGCATCGCGCTGATCGGCGACGCGCTGATCACCACCGACGGCCGCCTCCTCGCCCCAGCCAGCGACTCCGTCGCAGACCAGTTCCGCTTCCTCAACGAGGCATGCGCCTACGTGCGCAGCCTGCGCTCCAACGCACGACTGTGCGCCGTCACAGTTACCTCCGCCTGAGACACACCGAAGACCGGTCGTAGTCCCACTGCGACCGGTCCTCGGCATGTCCGCACCCGACGCCCGCCAAGGAGAATTCCGATGTTCCTGACCGATCCGGCGCTGCGGCGCATCGCCGCCGACACCAACGACGTCCTACCCGAGCACCTGTGGCGCCACGACACCGCCGCCCTCGACGCCCTCGGCGAACTCGCCCGCGTCCTGCACAAGACCGCCCGCGAGTTCACCGACAGCACCACCAGCCTCGACCAGGCCCTCGTCCGGGTGGGTGTGCTTGCCGAAACGGCCCGGCAGGGGCTGGCCGCCCGCGCCGACCTGCACATGGCCGGCTACCACCAGGCGCTCACCGACGCGCTCGTCGCCCGCGAGCGGCACATCGTGCTCGGGGCCGCACTCGTCACCGCCTACCGTGCCTGGCGCAACCACCGGTCGATCGGCGACGGCGACGAGCGGCATCTGCTCCTGCGGCGCGGCGACCCGTCGCGTGGCGTGGCGACGCTGCGGCTCAAAGACCCGCGCACCTGGCTGGTGATACCCGACGCCGAGGCCGCCAGTGCCTTCGATATCCCGTACCCGGATCGCGTCGTCGGCGAGGTCACCGAGACCGACCAGAGGTGGGCGCCGACCGCGTACACCGACCCGCGGCGTTGCCAGATCCACTCCGGGATGGCGTACCCGCTGCCGGTGTGTGACGACCTGGCCTCGGCCTGCCGGTCGCTGCTGCGCTGGTGGCACCTGCGCCATTCCGACGCCTGGAGTAGCCGCACCCCCACCCAGCTCACCCCGGCGGAACTCGCTCACCTCGCCAGTTAGAAGCGGCACCTCGACGCGGTCTGGTCACTCGGTCGCCCTCGCGGCCAACCACACCCTCGCCCAGCACGCCGCCGATCCCATCCCCGCCGCCGCGCACCATTCTGACGCCGGGATCTACCGCGACCTCGCCGAGTGCGGGCGCTACATCCTGCGAACCGCGGCCGACGAGTTTGCCGTCTTTGGCCACTAACCCTTTTCGGCTGCATCCCGCAGCACCGAGGCCACCGGGCCGCAATCCAGCAGCACCAAGCACGGCAGCGCACCGTTCACGCGCCTGCCACGCCGACCGCTGCCCGCGAACCGGCGCACCACCGCCCGGCACAACACCGTGCCCGGCATTCCCAACCCACGTTCCCAAGGAGGGAACTCGATGGAGAACCTTTCCCTGACGCCTGCCACGCGGGCCGTCCTCGACGCCTTGACCGAGATCGGTCAGGGCAACGTCCACGAGCTGGCCGACAAGGCCGGCAAGGCCCGGTCGACGACCGACAAGGCGATCAAGACCCTGGCCGACGCCGGTGTGATCGTCGCGGTGAGCACCGATGCCGACCCGGCCGAGGGCACGCCGACCCGGTGGTCCCTGGCAACCCTGGCAGAGGCCACCGACGCTGTGCCGAACGACGCCGCCGACGTCGGCGACGAGCACACGGCCGGCGCGGACGAGACCGAGCATCTCGACGGCCCGGACCTCGACAACGCGGCCGACGAGCCGGACACCGGCGACACCGAGCCGGCCGACCGGCCGGGCAACGAGACCGACCGGGACGACAACAGCGACGAGGGCGAGGACGACGAGGGTCGTGCGGTCACCGTTGCGCAGCCGACGCGTCCCGGCGACCGCAAGGTCATGGCCATCAAGGGCGTCTTGGCCGACCACGGCGACGACGGCGCAACGCTCGACGTAATCGTGGCCGAAAGCGGCATCGGGCACCCGACCGCTACCCGGCTGCTGACCGCAATGGAGCAGGCCGACGCCGCGCGCCGCCTGCCCGGCCTGCCGGAACGGTGGACCCCGGGTCCGACCAAGGCCAGCGAGGTCGACCCCAACCCGGAGCCGCCCCGCTGCCCGCTCTGCCTCCAGGTCAACCGAAGTTTGGCGACCGCGCCGAGCGCCACGGCGACGGTGCTGCCGCTGATACGTCCCGACGGCACGCTGCACGTCGTCGGCCCGGACGGTGAGACCCACGTCGTCACCCTGCCCACCCGCACCACCGGCCGCGCAACGGGCGTCGCCAGGAGCGTGGGCCGGCGCGGCGACATCCCCGTCAACGCCGACGGCAGCCAGCCGTTCGGCCGGGGCGAGCTGGAGAAGCTGACCCTTGACGTCCTGGCCGCCAACCCCGGCACGGCGATGACCCCGCAGGACATCGCCACCGCCATCAGCGGGCAGCTCGGCCGCGTGGTCAGCTCCGGGGCGGTGCGCAACAACTGCACCAAGGCCGCCGCCGCGGGCCGCATCCTCCTGGTCTCCGACACGCCGTTGACCTTCGCCTACCCCGCGCCGGCCGACGCCGGCAGCACCGAGCAGGGCGGCAACGCCGCCGAGCAGTCCTGACCCACGAATCCCTGTCCCACTGCGGGGGCCGGGCCGTGTGCTCGGCCCCTGCGGCACATCGAGAGGAGAACCCCGTGCCGCACGAACTGGAGACGTTCGCGGACGGAACGACCGCCTTCGCCAGCGCCCGCCTGTCGGCCTGGCACCAGCTGGGCACCGTCACCCAGGACACGATGAAGGCCGAGGAGATCATGGCCGCCGCCCGCCTCGGCGACTGGGGCGTCCGCACCATCCGCACCGTCGGCATCGACCTCGTCGACGGCGTCGAGGTGCAGATCCCCGCCGACGACAAGCGAATGACCGTGCGCCGCAACCCGGTCACCGGCCAGACGGAGTACCTGGGCATCGTCGGTACCGACTACACCGTGGTCCAGAACGAACAGTGCGCCGAGATGCTGGATCGCCTCGTGGATCAGGTGGGCGGCGCCCACTTCGAGACCGCCGGCAGCCTGCGCCGAGGCAAGAGCGTGTTCGTCACTTTGAAGCTCCCGGACGCGATGGAAATCGGCGGGGTGGACCGCATGGACATCTACCTGATCGGCACCACGTCGCATGACGGCACCGCCGCGCTGCGGGTGGACGCCAGCCCGATCCGGGTGGTGTGCGCAAATACCCAACGCGCCGCCTTCGCGAACGCGGTCGGGCACTACACGTTCCGGCACACCTCCAACGTCAACTCCCAGATCAGCCAGGCCCGCGAAGCCCTCGGCCTGATGTGGAAATACATGGAGACCTTCGAGAAAGCCGCCGAACGGATGCTCCAGACCGAGCTGACCATGCGCGAGTTCGAGAACGTCGTCGCGCAGGTGTGGCCGGTCAAGGACAACGCCTCCGAGCAGACCCGCAACAACGCCAAGCAGCGGCTCGGCACGCTTAAGTACCTGATCCGCGAGGCCGACACCCAGAAAGCCATCACCGGCAGCCGGTGGGCCGGATTCCAGGCCATCACCGAGTACCTCGACCACTACCAGCCCGCCAAGAACGAGATCGCCCGCGCCAACCGGGTGCTGACCGGCAACGTCGGCGACCTGAAGCTGGCCGCCTTCGACCTGCTCAAGGTCTGACCACCCTCGTCCACACCCCCCGGGGCGGCGGTCACCCGTGCCGCCGCCCCGGCCCGCAAACAGGAAGAGACACGCCCCATGGCACAGCCGGGCACGACCAGGTGGCGATCAAACCGGGCGGGCAGCCAATGAGCGCCCATATCCGCTACCCCCTTACCACTACGCCTCGGACGCCGCCAGCTACCGAGGCGTCGCCGCCACCCGCTGTTCGAGGCCAGCGATCTGATCGCCGACTTCCTCCGTAAGGCCCACGGGCTGCTGCGGCTCATCCACGTCCTCTAACCCGTATCCCCAATTCACCCCCTGCCGGCCGCGCACTCGCGCGTAGACCGGCCTTTTTGTTTGCACGAAAGGTAACCACCATGGCCAAGGCAATCATCGGCATCGTCACCGTCGTCATCGTCGCCTGCTTCGGCCTGCCCATGTTGCTGTTGTCGTCCGTCCTCGGCGGAGGCGCCGGCGGATGCGGCATCGCCGCCGCACCCGCCGTACGCCCCTCCGGCCAGCCACCCGACACCAGCACCTGGGACACCGAGCAGCTCGACATCGCCGCGACCATCATCGACGTCGGCGTCGCTAAGGGCGTGTCCCGCTGGGGCTGGGTCGTCGGCGTCGCCACCGCCATGCAGGAATCCGGCCTACGAGACCTGCCGTTCCTCGGCGACCGCAACGACCACGACTCGATCGGGGTGTTCCAGCAACGCCCGAGCCAGGGCTGGGGCACCGTCGAGCAGTTGTCCGATCCCGCCTACCAAGCGGGCAAGTTCTTCGACAAGCTCCTGACCATCCCCGGCTGGGAGACGATGCCGCTCACCCAAGCCGCCCAGGCGGTACAGATCTCCGCCTTCCCAGACGCGTACACCAAGTGGACCAACGACGCCCTGCACGTGGTGGAGCAGCTGACCAGCACCCTCGCCGACTGCACCACCAACGCGCTCGCCGCCCTCCCAGCCGGGTTCGCACTACCCGCCAGCACCCCACCCGCCGTGACCACCGCCATCCTCTGGGCCGTGAACCAGCTCGGCACGCCCTACTACTTCGGCGGAACCTGCACCGACCCACACTCCGGTGACCCCGACAAGCAATGCGACTGCTCGTCGCTGATGCAGTCGGCGTACCGGGCGGCCGGCATCTCAATCCCCCGCATCACCACCCACCAGGCCAACGCCGGGAAGCCCGTGGCTGACCCGGCGCTCATGCTGCCCGGCGACCTCGTCCTCATCCCCGGCAGCAAAGGCACCATGGCCAACCCGCGCCACGTCGGCATGTACCTCGGTGAAGGGCTCATCATCCAAGCCCCGAAGACCGGCGACGTTGTCAAGATCACTCGGCTGAGTAGTTGGATCACCCGGATCGCAGCAATTCGCCGCATCGTTGCACCTTGATCGGCGTACGTTCTCAGCCTCGATCCCGCTTGGCGCCGAGTCGCAATGTCAAAATCGCGACGAGCGGATCACGGCAGAAGCGCGCGTCTGACCAGGTCCGAGGTGCGACCAGTGGCGAAGCCGGAAAAGAACCGCTACGAATCCGGCACCCCTGACCCGCGGCCGGCACCGCTGTTCGCGTGCGCGCTCATCAGCACGTCCAGACATCGGCGACCGGCGCCGACGTCACCTTCGGTGACGAGCGCTTCGCGGCAGATCCGGATGGCCGCAACGCAGGCGACCTGCGACATGGGCGGGCGCTCTCGGAAGTGCTGCAAGTCGACGGGGTCACGTCCAACGACGCGACGTCACGGATGCCGGGCGGCTATGACCCGAACTTCTTCCATTTCCCTTCAGAGACCACCTCGACGGAGCCGTCGACGACCTTGATGGCCGTCTGCTCATCGATGGCGTAGGCCGGGACACCGATTTCGGCGGCCCACCGCTCTGCGTCGGCCAGGGTGTTCGTGGGGAAAGCGTCCAGGTGCGGGAAGATCGAGAAGTCGACGACTCCCAGGGTGCGGTCGTCCGGCGCGGACGGCCACTCGACGAAGTACGTTCCGATCCGGGGCGTCATCACCATGCTTCCGGCGCTCACTCCCACCCAGACCGCGTCGGGCAGCGATGGCAACAGATCGGCCAGCCCGGACTCCCGCATCCAGTGGCACAGGTACGTCGCGTCGCCGCCGTCGACCAGGAGTACGTCGGCCTCCCGGACCCAGGGGACCCATCGCTCCGCGCCGATGGTGGGCAGTGCGGTGAGCTCGAGGACACCGAGCGACGCCCAACCCAGGCCGGACAGGTACTGAAACATGGGCTCGGCGGCTACGAAACCCCGCACCGATTTCGGACCGCACATCGGGTGACCCCACTGTGCTGTCGGGACGCAGAGGGCGTGGCACTCGGCGATCGGCTTGCCGAGGAGCTGCACGAGCGCCGAGTGGATGCTTGGGTTCGTGACGCCGCCTGACGTAAGCAAGAGCTTCAAGGTGCCTCCAAATTCGCGCGCGAAAGGTGGATATGCCTGAAGACCCGGCACCGTGCTGGAACTCATCGGAGGTCGGGCAACCTTTTCAGAGTTCCCTCAGGTCGCCGGGTGCGATTGCCCATTAATCCTCCACCCGGTCCCACCCCCGCACAACACGTGCACCCGACCGACGCACGCAGGATGCGCATGTCGCGGCGACCGCTCATCGGCACGTCCGGATGCTTGCACCCGTGAGCCGACTATCTTGCGTGACGAGCGCTTCGCGGCAGGTCCGGATGGTGGTTGGCGGCGGGTGTCTGGTCGCGCGGGATCGAGTCAGGAAGTGACGGCTTGGGAGCCGTCGATCAGTGCGGCCATGGTGCGGCGGATGCGGCCATCTGCCGCCGGGTCGGTTCCGTCGGTGAGTGCGACGTGGTGGAGCACGCCGACCACGGCCAGAGCCAGCGCCTCGGTGTCGGTGCCTGCAGGTATCCGTTCGAGTTGTTGTTCGGCGACCAGGTATTCGACGGCTGCGCGTTCGAGTGGGCGCAGTGCGGCGGTTCCGTTGCCCAGCACCGCTTCGACGTCTGCCGCCAACGCCGGCCGAGAGGCGATCAGCCGGGTGATGGCCAGCAGGGTGATCAACGGGGTCGCGAGGACTGTCTCGCTGAGGTTCGCGGCGACCGTGCCGGTGCCAACGCGCCCGGGTAGGCCAGCCGCAGCGCCGGCGATCTGGAAGCTCCGGTCGACCGCGTAGCCGACCAGGAAGTCGTCGAAGTTCGCGAAGTGGGCGAACAGCAGCCCCGTGGCGACGCCGGCCTCGCGGGTCACGGCTCGGCTGGTGAGCTGGCTGGGGCCTTCTGCGGCGATCACGCGTTCCGCGGCAGCGAACAGGTGCTGCCGAGGTTCGGCGATGGCGACTCCGCGTGGCATGCCCCGAAGTCTAAATCATGTTGCGCCGATATGAGCATGTGCTCATACTGTTTGAGCAGTTGCTCATTCTGGCCTGGGAGTGCGGATGAAACGAGCGGTGATCGTCGGTGCCGGTATAGCCGGTCTCGCCACGGCCCTACGACTGACCCTGGACGGATGGCACACGCTCGTCGTGGAACGCGCCCCGGCCCGGCGCAGCGGTGGCTACCTGGTGAACCTGCTCGGCGCGGGCTACGACGCCGCCGAGCGGCTCGGGCTGATCCCCGCCCTCTCCGACCGCGCGTTGGGCCTGTTCACTACCGTGCTGGTCCGAGCGGACGGGAGGCCGAAGCTCACGGTGCCCTCAGCCGTCGCCGAGGCCACACTGGGCCCCCGCACCATGACGGTGTTCCGAGGCGACCTCGAGACCGCACTGTACGAAGAGGTACGCGACCACGCCGAGATCCGCTTCGGCACCACCGTCTCCACCATCAACCAGGAGGCCGACCAGGTAGGGATCAGGCTCAGCGACGGCACCACCGAGGACGCCGACCTGCTCATCGGCGCCGACGGCGTTCACTCCGCGACCCGGACTGCGATGTTCGGCCCCGATCATCGCGTCGACCTGCCGTACGTCGTGGCCGCGTTCCCGATTACGCATCCGGTAGCGGCCGTACCCGAGTCGTCCGCCACGACCTTCATCGGCCCAGGCCGCACGGCGGCAATCATCAACCTGGGCCCGCAACGGTCCTCGGCCTTCTTCACGTACCGCTGCGCGAACCCACGGCGGGAGCTGGAACGCGGACCGGTGGACGCGCTTCGCGCAGCGTTCGGAGACCTGGCCGCGGGCGTACCCGAGGTGATCCGTCACCTGGAGACCGACCCGGCCGGCGCCTACTTCGACCGAATCAGCCAGGTGGATGTGCCACGATGGAGCACCGGCCGGACCGTGCTCCTCGGCGACGCGGCCTGGTGCGTCACCCTCTTCGCCGGGCACGGCGCGGCCCTAGCACTCGCCGGCGCCAACCAGCTCGGCACCGCCCTACAGCGACACGGCCACGACATCCCCTCCGCTCTCGCGGAATGGGAGACCGGCCTACGCCCCGAGATCGTCAAGCGGCAGGCGCTCGCCCGCCGCGGCATGTACCAGTACGCGCCACCGAGCCGGTTCCACGTCACGTCTGGATGAACGACGCCATAATCCGAGCGATCACCCTCCCCGGCATCCGCGGCCTCGTCCGGCGCGGCATCGAGCGACAGAACCGCTGAAAGCGACCCGAAGATAAGGCATGAGCGCTGCGATGCGCTCATCGGCAATTCCGGATGCATGCACCCGTGAACTGGTTACCTTGCGTGACGAGCGCTTCGCGGCATGCGCGTGCACCAGATCGGTACGACTACTGGGACGTCAGAGGTGACCTCGGCTGCCTTTCCATAGATAGAGGTCCCGCAGCAGCGATATCTCGGCGCCGTGGTGAATGACCTCGCGGTGGACGTGCAGGATGAGCCTCGCGATCGGTGCGCCCGCGTACTCCGGCGGTGAGATGGTGCCTTGCGGCTGAGCTAATCCGGCTGCGCCGAGGTGGCGGACATCGCGGATCCACGCATCGTGCCCGTCGTCGAGCTGGCGCAGTGCTGCCTCGGCGGTGTCCGGGTAGGCGACGGCCCGGTGACCAGCAAGCGAGCCATCGAAGTGGGGTGCGGTGGGTGGCCCGAACACGTCAATGAGGTGCGCCAGCCGCCAGGCGATCGTGGTGACCGGCGCGCGGTCGTGGGGCGGGCTGGCGTAGTCCAAGGTGAATTCGCCTGCGCCGATCGACGTCGGCGCAGAACTCTGGCCGCGCCGGTTTAGAGTCCAGGAGCCGGGGACCGGCTGCCAGAAGTACTCGTCATCGGTCAGCCCGTCCAGCCGTGGCCGAAGCTGATGCTGCCAGTGCCACTCAAGTTGGTCGACCAACTCCGCGTTCCAGTCCACATCCACGGCGCGACAGTAGAGATTGACAGGCGACCCAATCAAACCTACGACGAGAACGTCAGGACCCGAAGCCCTACACAACGGCACTTCCCGGTCCGGACCAGTCGTCGACAGCCGCGACGAGCGGAATGCGGCAGATCCGGACGACCGTGGGCGACCTCGCGAAGTAGGGTCGTGAGATGGTGCCCGTGACTCGGCTGGACCACGCCGTCATTGCTGTCTCGGATTGGCGGGTCTCCACCGACTTCTATCGTGATGTCGTCGGTGCTGAGGTGATCAGCGTTGGCGGCGACCGCGTTGCGTTCCGAGTCGGTCCCAACCAGTTGAACGTTCATGGGCCGGGTGTCGACCTTGCGGACAACGTTGCCCGTCTCCCCGTTCGCCCGGGGAACAGTGACATCTGCTTCGTCTGGGAGGGGCCGATCGAGGAGGCGGTGGCACACCTGCGACAACACAATGTCGAGGTGGAAACAGGACCTGTTCCGCGATTCGGTGCCGGCGGGACAGGGACGAGCGTCTACTTTCGCGATCCTGATGGAAGCCTGCTCGAGTTCATCTCCTACGAGGCGTCCCCGCGGCGGGCCAGCCCCGACCCGGCCGACCCCGACAGGCCAGCAGGCGGCCGTCCAGGCGTTGCCGATGCCCCACGCTCGTCACGGACCACATCTTCGCGCAGAAGCCGCAGGCCCGAACCTGGCTCAGCATGATCAGACATCCGCTCATCGGCAGATCGGCATGATGGGGCTGAGCTGGCTGGGTGGCGCTACGTTGCGCTCGGCTCTCGGATCTTGGCAAGAGAGTGCCCTGTGCCGGCCCCTCCAACCAGCGGAACGAAGCGCCCGGAGGCCGGGCGCCCTCTCGCGAGCGAGGAGGACTTAGCGGGCGGGAACCGGCTCGGACGACGGCCGCCACTCCCGCCCGATCAGCCCGTAAACCCACGAGTCCGAGACCTCGCCGTTCACGACGCAGTCTTCCCGCAACGTCCCTTCACGCACGAATCCGAGCTTCTCCAGGACGCGGGCAGATGCCGCGTTGCGCGTATCGGTCTCGGCCTGGACTCGATTCAGGTCCAGCGTGTCGAATGCCCACCGCAGCAGAACGCGTGCGGCCTCCGTCGCGTAGCCCTGGCCCCACGCGGCATCGTCGAAGCAGTAGCCCAGCGACGCGCTGCGGTAGTCCGGATTCCACCGGGTCAAACTGCACCAGCCGATGAACGCCCCGTCGGAAACCCGGTCCACCGCCAGCCGCGTCCCGGTGCCTTCCTCTGCCATCTGCCGGCAAGCCGTGATGAACCGCTCGGCGCGCACGCGTTCGCTCCACGGCGGCGCGTCCCAGTAGCGCAGCACGTAGGCGCTGCTGTGCAGCGCGAAGAGGCCGTTCGCATCCGCGTCGTTGAAGGGACGCAGTCGCAGCCGAGCGGTGTGCAGCGTGGGGGTGGGCAGCGACATACGCGTCATCTTGCCTCCCATACTGGTGGCCGATCAACCAAACATCCGATGCCGGCCACTCGCAACGGGCTTTCTCGGCAGACAGGGGACGGGCAGAACGACGTGCCCGCTCATCGGCACGTCCGTACGCGGACCGCAGAGGCTTGTCGTGATGCTGAGTAATGCGCTAATCGCTGAAGAGCGGATGCGTCTGGCCATCCCTAACGTCTCCGAGTTGTGGCAGCTGCACTGCCCAGACACATTGGCCTTGGGCGTACGGCGCCCGGGCCTGCCGCGATGCGCTCGTCACGCAAGGTAACCAGCTCACGGGTGCATGCATCCGGACGTGCCGAAAAGCGGATACCCGAGCCCTGGGTGCATCGGACTGTCGCTGTCATGCGCGGACCCCATCTGGCCTGCTCGCTGCGGAGCACGCTGGGCAGCAACAGCTCACCGCCATGCCCTGGCCACTTTGGCCAAGTCGGCCGACGGGGAACGGGAGCGGTTCCGTCCAACGGAGACCGCAACTGTGGCCGCGAGCCACGCCACGACCCGTCACGCTAAGGTGCTGATCTATGCTGCCCGCGCGCGCCACGATCCGCCCGATTCAGCTTGCCTACACCCTGACGGATGACGATCTGCGCGACAGTATCGCAGCTCAGCAGCACCGCCTATGGGGTCGTTGGCTGGTTCCCGTCCTCGCGGTCGCCGCACTGGGCGCCGCCATCATGGGATTCATCTCCGCCGAGATTTGGGAACTGTCGGCGGGTGCCGCCGCCATTGCTTTGGCCATCGCGCTGGCGGTGACAGCCGTCATCGCAGGGGTCGCCATCCTGCTGCTCCGCCTCCTCACCGCAGCGATCTATCGCTGGCAGGCTCGACTCCTCGTACGCGGGAACCCCTGGCTGTCCCAGCCCGTCCACGCCACGGCGACCGATGCCGGCATCCATCTCCGCACCAGCACCGGGGATGCCACGACCGCCTGGTCGCACTATCCCTACTACATCGAGACCAACCGGTCGTTTGTTTTGCTGGCCTCGAAGGGCATCGCGCAATGTCAGTGGTGCTGCCGAAACGTGGGCTGGTCGAGGCGGATCCATCGCAACTGCGCGCGGTGCTCGCCACCCACGCCCACGAACGTCCTCGGTGACACGTTGGGGCGGGGCGCCGACTGCTGGCGCCGTCACACTCGGCTGGCCGATTCAGGGGAAAGCGTGGGGGCATCGGCGTGAGGCCCCGACATAATCCATCATGGACCGACCACCGAGTTACGAGCCGTCCCTCAGGTGCTTAGATCATCGCACCAGATCGGGCCCGGCGACGAATGCGTACGGTCCCGCGGCGACGTCATCGAACACCAGGCCACCTACGAAGAACTACGTGAAGAAATCCAGCAACGGCGCACCCGAGCACTTGCGTTCGCCGCCGCCGCGATCGCGCTGCCACCGATCCTCGTCCACCTGTGGTGGCGGATTCGCCGCAGGCCGGCACCGACGGCACACTGACTCCACGCTCCCCCACTCTGATCGCGGCATGACCGGTCACGCTATGCCGAGCGACCAGCGCCGGCATGACCATCCGTGTGCGACCGAAGCCGCTTCCACATGCGGCAACCTTGCTCACTCGGACAGTGGCGCGTGCGAAGAGCCTGGCGCGCATAAGGTCGGCTCGACATGGCAACCTTCGCGAGACTAGCTAGGACGGATAGGACATGGACCAAGGCACCCGCGACGAGTTGCTCGGCCGCCTGGCTGAGGCAGTCGGGTCCGCCACAGTCGCACACCCAACGCGGGTTGCCATCGACGGACCGCCCGCCGCAGGCAAGACCACCCTCGCCGACGAACTGGCCGTCGCCTTGCGCATGCAGGGCCGCGACGTCATCCGCGCAACAATCGACGATTTCCTCTTCCCACGGGCACAGCGCTATCCACGCGGCGAGTACTCGGCCGAAGGCTGCTACTTCGACACCCACGACTACGACGCGCTGAACCGGGTTCTGCTCGATCCGCTCGGCCCAGGCGGAGATCGACGCTTCCAACACGCGGTCTACGACCGCACCGCGGATACTGCCCTGTCCCCGCCGGTCACGACTGCCCCCGCCGACGCCGTGCTGGTCTTCGACGGCGTCTTCCTCATGCGCCCGGAACTGATTGATCGGTGGGACCTGCGCATCTTCGTGTCGACCGCGCTCGAGACGACCGTGGATCGTGCCGTCATCCGAGAGCGCCGGGTGTCATCTCGGGCCGAAGTCGAACGGCGCTGGCGCGAGCGTTACATCCCCTCCCAACAGCTCTACTTCGCTACGGTCCGCCCAACCGATCACGTCGACATCATCGTGCACAACGACGAGCCCCAGCAGCCGGTCTGGGAGACCCAAAAACACTGACCACGCTTTAGTAGGGCAGCCGCCATTCGGGATCATGGTCGAAATTCGAGGTTGAGCCGTCGTTTGTGGTGGGCTCGTCGGGCTTGGCCCTTTTGACGCCGGCGACCGCAAGGACGGTGACCAGCCCGACGCCGAGCCACGCCCAGCCACGGTCTGGTCCGACCAACGCCTCCACCGCGCCGGTCGTCGTGGGATTCGGCACGAGCAGGGCCGGCCCAGGATCTCGTAGCGGCCCGACTGAGATCAGCGCACCCCAACACCGGGAATCGCCAGTCGCAGACGGAGTGCCGGCGATGCCGGTTGTAGAAGTCGGGTGATCCAGGTGGCGATCTTCAGCCGGGCCTCGGTGCGGGTGCGGAAGTGGCGGCGGTGTACGTACTCGACCTTGATGGTGGAGAAGGTGGCCTCGGCGACGGCGTTGTCGAAGCATGATCCGACCCGCCCCATCGACTGGCGTACCTTCCATCGGGCGCAGGCTCGGGCGAAGTCGGCCGAGGTGTACCTCCCGGGTTCAAGGGGTCGCCGCAACACCGCTTGTTTGGATTGAGAGTTGGTGATCGTTGAGGGCTTCTGCGGGAGTTCGCCATCCGAGTGTCTTGCGGGGGCGGCTGTTGAGGGCGTGAGCGACGGTCACCAAGATCGGCGTACCGGACCGGGTGCGGGCAGTCGTCAAAGCCCGCGAGGCCGGAGTCGTCACCGAGGGCTGAGGCCTGGCCAACCGGGCTTGAGCCGACAGGACGGCGTGGGCGGCGGCGGTGGCATCGATGGCATCGGTTTTGCCCTGGCGGCGCCAGGCTGCCGATCCGTCAGGTTGACCTCCACGGCGGTGATGATCTGCCAATGCAACAGTCGAGTCAGGGCCACAGCGTAGGATCCGTGCCTTCCACCTCCACTCGGCACAACACGCCGAAGCCACGCGCCCAGGCCGGAGCCGGTGGAGGGTCACGATGCGGGGCACCGACCCGCGCAGGTGGACGGATGCGAGCCGTGGCCTGGTAGGTCACGACACGAGTCCGTCAAGATCGGACAAGATCTCCGAGGCGGTCACCGGGTGCAGGACGCCGAATGTGGCGGCACTGCCGTGTAGGCCGTCGTCGTCGCGGTTGCCGCGCAGCCACACCCGTTCCAGGACCTGATCGGGTTCGTGTGTGATGGTGCCGATGGGGATGCCCGGGTTGAGATCGATGACCACGGTGCGGCCACCGGGCAGGCGGTGCTCGATCGCGTTCTGGTAGCCCTGGTTCTCGGGCAGATCGCGCCGCCAACCCCGCCGCTCGAGCCCGAGCAGCCGCCCGGTGGGGACCTTCAGGCCAGCGAACCTGTCCAGCGTACTGGACACACGCTCGTCCGCGCCGAGGCTGCTCACTTCTCGTGCCAACTGCCGGAACGGCTGCACGAGTTCGTAGTCAGCAAACAGCTGCGCCCAAGCGGGCAGGCTGTCGCCGAGTTCCACCGGGTGCACCACCCGGACGACGGCCTCGCCCGGCAGGTGCACCATGTCGTCGTCGATGTCGGCGAGGCTGCGGTCCTCGGCGACGCGCAGCCCGCCGATCAGCGCGCCGGTGTCGTCGTAGCGGCCCCAGACGAGGCGGCGCACGATGTGCCACAGCAGCGGGTGCCCGACGAGCAGCCGGTTGAAGTCCTCGGCCTTCCAGCGGCGGCGGCTCACCATCGCCTGCTCCAGCCGGCGGATGCTGTCGGCGGCGACGACGCGCACGTCCTTCTTCAGGGCGGTGAAGCGCTGGTAGGCGGCCGGGGCCAGGTGCGGATCGTCTGCCGCGCCGGGTTTGGGCAGGTCCTTGCGCCGTCTGCCGTCGGCGCCGGCGACATACGGCCTGAGCTGCTCGTCGAACCCGACCACGAACCGGCGGTTGCCGTAGTCGAGGCTGAGGCTGCCGTCGTCGGCCAGACCGAAGTCGGGTACCAGCCGGTCGGCCAGCTGCTGCGAGGTCAGGCCGCGCTGCTCGGCGACCTCGTCCAGCTTCTGCTTGGCGCGTTGCTTCAAACCGCTGAACTTCACCTTCTCCGCGATGCCGTGCAGGTGCATCAACGCCACGTCGGAGCCGATGGCGGCCAGCACGTCCAGGCCGTGCACCGCGCGGGCATGGCCGTTCTCCCCCGGCCACACCCGGATCAGCGGGGTCAGCGCGCGCACTGTGGTGTCGTCGCCCAGCAGGCCCAGCGAGTGCAGCACCCAGCGCTCCTCCGCCGGGTAGCCGGCGGCCCGCCAACACTCGAACAGCGACCATGCGAACCCTGCCAGGCTGGGCCCGTCGCAGGCGACCTTGACCAGCTCGACTCCGGCGTAGACGTCGCCCGGCTGCGAGATCGCCAGCATCGTCAGCACGTGCCGGACGGCCTCGTCTGGCAGGACGCGCGGCTCGTCGCGCAGCCGGATCGGTGCGAGCTCGTCGGGTTCTGCCCAGCCGGGCAGCACCGGCATGGTGGCGGGCAGCGCGTCCAGCGGATCGGCCGATACGAGCTCCGCGATCGCCGCAGCCGCGTCAGGGCCGTATCCGGCGGCCGCCGTCAGCACGACCTCGTGGCTGTCCGACGCCAGCACGCGCAGCGCCTGCTCCGCGCGCTCCCGGGCCGGACCCGGCCGGCCGAGTGCCGGCGGGATCAGTGCCCGCGCCGCGGCTTCGGGGTGCTGCGACAGCCACGCCAGAACGGTCGGCCGCAGCGACTTCAGCCGCGCCAGCCATTCGGCCATCTGCGCTGCCAGTTTCGGGCTGGCGAACGGCAGAAGCCAGGGCACGACCTGGGCGGGGCCGTGCCGGGCTGCGTCGAGCGCCATCGGCAGCGCCGCGAGCTGGAAGCGGGCCAGCACGGCGGGCATCCAGTCTGCGGCGTCCCACACGTGGTCAGTGCGCCAGTGTTCGATCACCGGCTCGGCGGCTTCCTGCGGGCCTGCGGTGAACAGTGAGATCTCGTGGTGCTCGAAGACGTAGTCGTCGCTGCGGACACCGGCGACGTGCTCGGCGACATGCGTCCAGTTCGTCTGGGGGTCGTTCGCCCACGACATGTACTTGGACGGCGTGGCCTGCCAGGCGGCGCGCTCGCCCGGCCGCCAGGTCACGCTCGGTTCGTCGCTGCACACCAGACCGTCGACGACGACCGGGTCGCGGGTCCGGCGGGGGCGCGACCACGGCGGGTCGACCAGCACCTCAGGCAGCGCCTCTGCAGGTGCGACCGCGTTGCTCGAGTTGTCGGCCCTACCCGGCCCGGCCGGAGCCGGCTGGAGATGAGCGGGTTCCTGCGTGTCATGTGTGGTCGCGTCCGGCAGCTCGGCTGAAGGCATCGCCTGCGCTAGTGTCTCCTGGTCCGGGACGGGGGCGGGCCGCGCGGCGGCTGTCGCGGTCGGCTGGCCGACTGCCGGTGCGGGCACGGCGGTGACAGTGCCCTCGGTATAGCCCTTGCGGAGCTTCTCGGCGACCAGCTTGCGCATGGCCGCGGTTGCCGCCTCGGCAGTGTCGAACTCCTTCACCTGCGCCTGGCCAGTGGAGCCGAGCCGCCCGAAGCGGATGCTCAGCTCGGCACCGTCCTGGCTGACCTGCCAGAACTTCGCCGAGCCGGCACCGATGCAGGTGAGTAGGTGTTGCTTGGCCATTGTGGGTCCCGAACGCTCTGTCTGACGATCGCCAGCATGGTGGTGGCGATGGCACGATTCCCGCACCGACCGCTGATCTTGCTGGCTGCTTGGCGACACCGTAGCCGTTGGGACTGACAGCGTGGCGTTCTGACCGGCCGCGGCCAGTCTGCGAGACGGTCGCGCTGCTGGCCGCTCGGGCGCGGTCGCTGGACCAGGCCCGGGCCGGCCGCAGGGGAAGGCGACGATCGCTGGGTAGCCGACGGACGTCAGCTGCACGTCGTGCCGGAGCCGACCACTTGTGCGAGATCTGGACCGTGCTGTGCGCCTCTGGATCTGGCATGTCATCTTCGTCGACGGCACGATCGCGTCCGCCGGACTGGCACCGTTGACCCACTGGTCGCTCACATGAGGGCGCGATCTCCAGGTCGTTCAGCCCGCGCCAGGCGCGACGCCTGGCTGGGCAGGCGAGGACTTATCGACTAGTCGGCAAACCGCGAACAGGCGGGTTCCACGTTCACGGCCATCGCCGGGGATGCCCTACCCCGAGGCAGGCCTGAAGGCCGACGTGCGGCGCAGGGCGACGGCGTTCATTTCGTCTACAGCTGTCAGGACTGTAGCGATGGCACGCCACGCTCGGGCGATCCTCAGGGCTGGCACAGAGATGCTGACAGCCGCAACGAACAGTAGAGTGGGCCGGATCAGCTAAAGACAATGCGAGCGATAGGTCCCCTTTTAGGTTTTTGGCCAGTAATGAACTGGACCCTTCGCTGCGTCGGTAGTGGTCGCTGTCAGTGTGGACGCATGCCTGCGCGTTCATCGGCGTCCTCCCGGTTGGTGCGGTTTCCGCTACGCCGAGGGGTGTCACTCGGCCTCGCCTTACGCCAGCGTTCAGTCGGGCGCCCATAGCTGCGCAGTGTGGGACAACGGCACCACCCGTCGTCGACTGGCACCTCGCGGGCCGGCCGAGCCGGCCCGCGAGCAGCCGGACGCACCGGTAGGGTGCGCCCCGTGGGAGACCTGTACGAGATCGTGTTGAGCATCGACCTGCGTGGCGACCTCACCGACGACGAGTTCGCCGAGCTGCGGTGGAACGTGGGGCAGGGGCCCAGGCCCGAGCGGCTGCCGATCGGCACGGACGCCTATCGGGAGACCTATCCGTTGGGTGATCCCGACGATCCGGATTGTGAGTGGGAGAGCGCCGAACCAGCGCCGATCTTCGGGCAGCGGGGCGCGGCCCGGCGAGTGGGGGGCGCGCTGATCGCCGAGTTGGTCGAGCGGAAGCAGCCGGACGGCTGGGCGTTGACAGTGCGCCAGGAGCTGCACCCCGACATGTTCTACCAGCTTCGGACGCTGCTGGAGTGGCTGGGCTCGCGCGCGGTCGATCGGGGCGACGGCGTCGAGCGCGTCGTCGGCTACCTGCGTTTCCACGAGACGACGGAGATCACGCCTCTCGTTCTGGCGAACGGGCGGATCGGCATACCGGCGGACGTCCGTGCCCACACCCCACACTGGCAGGGCACCTGAGTGTGAGCTCTGGGATTGCCTCTGGTCTCGGAGACGCCGGTTCAGCCACCGCACGGCGCGTAGGGGATGCCTTGGTAGGTATTTCTCCCATTCGGCCTGGGTGATGACATCACCGGTGGTGGCGCAGACGTGCGAGCCCATCTGCTCGGGGTCGATGTTCCACAGCCGGGCCGTCTTGTCGGCGCTGCCGGTTGCCAGCAGGGAGTTGCCGCCGTCGAACGCAACCACGTAGATCGGCCCAAAGGCGGGGCACACCGGTTCCCGGCAGGCGGCAATGGTGCGGTGATGTCGGGATCAGCCCTGCGTTTCCAAATGCTCCCGTAGGCTGCGCGGACGCAGGTCGGTCCAAATCTCGTCGATGTGCGCCAGGCAGGTCGCCCGGTCGCCGGTGACGCCTACCGCCCGCCACCCAGCCGGAATCTCCGATCCCTCCAACCAGATCGAATATTGTTCCTCGTCGTTTACCACGACGTGGTATCGGCGCAGGTCCTCAGATGCTTCCATCACTGCTCTCCAGGTGTGGCGGTGTCCACAGATTAGACATGAGTATTATATCGACCAACCATCCGATGCGTTACCCCATCGGCGGCCATCACAAAAATCCAATTGATCGCCCCACACGGAGGCGGAGCCACCAATCACATCCATCACGGTAAATCAAGGTCACGAGGATCCGGGTGTCGACTTCACTGTTGGCGATTTTCAGGTGGCCGCTGGCGGCTCCGGTACGGTCACGGCACGCTGGTCCTCGGACGCCCGGCAGGCGCGAGGATCGGTTCCGCCCGGAGCCAGCGCTGAAACTACCCACGTCGGCGGCTCAGGCCGCTCGCCCGGCGACCGGCTCGGGTCGCTTGGCCAGGTCCGCGTACCGGCCCCGATGGTAGAGCAGCGGCGAGTCGACCTCACTGTGCCGCAGCAGCTCCGGCTCGGCCAGCATGATCGCATGGTCACCCGCGACCACCCGGTCGATCACCCGGCACAGCAGCCAGGCCAGGGTGTCGTCGAGGATCGGCACCCCCTCGGGCCCGTGCCGCCAACGGGTCGGCGCCGCGAACCGGTCGATCCCGCTGGTGGCGAACCTCTGGGCAAGTTCCTGTTGCTGGCGGGTGAGCAGGTGCACGCCAACATGCCGGGCCCGGGAGACGGTGGGCCAACTCGACGAACTGAGATCCAGGCAGAACAGGACGATTGGCGGCCGCAGTGACACCGAGGTGAACGACGTGGCGGTGAATCCGACCGCCGAGGCGCCGGGAGCGGTGACCACGGTGACGGTGCTGGCCTGGTGGCGCAGCACCGCCCGCAGGGTGTCCGGATCGGCGCGAACCGGCGGAGAGTCATCGACGGGCTCGGTCATGGTGTTCCTCCCCGGTGCTGGGTGCTGGACGGTCGGGTCTGCCACCCGCCGCTCGTACGGATGGTTCTCCCGTACACCGGCAACGGCCCGCAGTCGGTGTTCCGGCGGCGGCAGCGGCAGTTCGCGGCGTCGGCGTACGCGCGGGCAGGTTGATCTCGAGCCGCCACCCGCCTCTGCTCGGCACCCCGCCGGGTGGCCCGGTCAGGGGTGGTCGGCGGCGGGTGTGTGCAGCCACACCCCCTTGATCTCGGTGTAGGCCTCGATCGCGGCGGCGCCCATCTCGCGGCCCATCCCGCTGGCCTTGACGCCGCCCCACGGCCCGGCCGGATCCGGCTGTGGCGGCATGTTGACGAAGACCGCCCCGGCCCGGATCGCCCCGGCGAGCCGGTGAGCGGTGGCCAGGTCCCGGGTCCACACCGCGGCGGACAGGCCGTAGTCGCTGTCGTTGGCCCGATCGACCAGTTCCGCCGGGTCGTCGTACGGCAGGACGCACAGCACCGGCCCGAAGATCTCCGTCCGGGCGATGGTCATCTCGTCGGTTACCCCGCTGAACACGGTCGGCTGGTAGAAGAAGCCCGCGGTGAGGGGGCCGGCGGTGATCCGCCCTCCCCCGGTGACCAGGTGGGCGCCCTCGGCGGTACCGGTGCGCACGAGGTCGTCCACCCGCCGCAACTGCTCGGCGGAGATGAGCGGACCGAGCTGACTGTCGGGGGCCAGGCCGGGACCGACACGCACCTTCCCGGCCATGGTGGCGAGCTTCTCGGCGAACTCGTCGGCCCGCGTCCGCTGCACGTACAGCCGGGTGTAGGCGGTGCAGGACTGGCCGCTGTTGACCAGCCCGCCGCTGAGGCAGCCAGCTGCGGCGGCGGCAAGGTCAGCGTCTCCGGCGATGATCACCGGCGCCTTGCCGCCGAGTTCCAGCGTCACCCGCTTGAGCTGCTCGCCGCAGACCCGCCCGATCTCCCGGCCGACAGCGGTGGAACCGGTGAACGACACCTTGTCCACCCCGGGGTGGGCCACCAGGCCGCGGCCCGTGTCCGGCCCGCCCGTGACGAGGTTGACCACACCGGCCGGTACGCCGGCCTGCCGGCACAACTCCACGAGGTACGCGGCGGTGAGCGGAGTCTGCTCGGCCGGCTTGAGCACGACGGCGTTGCCGCAGGCGAGGGCCGGGGCGAGTTTCCAGACCGCGATCAGCAGCGGGAAGTTCCACGGCACGATCAGGGCACACACACCCACCGGTTCCCGGCGGGTGTAGTGCAGCGTGTCCGGGTAGGACACCGGCACCGTGCTGCCCTCGATCCTGGTGCACCAGCCGGCGAAGTAGCGCAGGTGCTCGGCCGCGGCGGCCACGCAGCCACGGGCGGCGCGCAGCGGCTGGCCCTGGTCGCGGGTCTCCAGTTCGGCCAGCGTGTCCGCATGCTCGTCGATCAGGTCGGCGACCCGCCACAGCAGCCGGGCCCGCGCGGCGGCCGTCATCAGGGCCCAGGCGGGGGCGGTGAGCGCGGCGCGGGCCGCGGCCACCGCCGCGTCGACGTCCGCCGGGCCGGCCTGGGCATAGCGGGCCAGCGGTTGCCCGGTCGCCGGGTCCAGCGAGGTGCCGTACCCGCCCGGTGCTGTCTCGAGCCAGTCGCCGTCGATGAACAGCTGGCACACCTGGTCGGTCATCGTCGCCGGGGTCACGACTGCTCCTGCCGGGTGTGGTGGCCGGCGGTGACGAAGTCGGCCGCCAGTTCGCCGATGAGGACCGCCGGGGCATGGGTGTTGGCGGTGGTCACCGCCGGCATGATCGACGCGTCGGCGACGCGTAGTCCCCGCACACCGTGCACCCGCAGCCGGGCGTCGACCACCGCCTGGTCGTCGGCACCCATCTTGCAGGTGCCGACCTGGTGGTGGAAGGTACCGGCGGTGGCGCGTACGTAGGCGCGCAGGTCGTCGAGAGTACGCACCGTCGGGCCCGGATAGACCTCCCGCGCACCCCACCCGCCGGCCAGGGCTGAACCGGCACCCATCTCCCGGCACAGGATCACCGCCTCGACGAGCGCGTCGACGTCCTGCGCGCAGGCCAGCGCCGCGGGGTCGATGTCGAGCCCGGCGTGCGGGTCGCCGCCGACGAGGCTGATCCGTCCCCTGCTCACCGGGCGGACGAGGCCGGCTTGGAGGGTGAACCCGTCGGATGGGCCGGACATCCCCGGCTGGTACATCGGGACCGGGAAGTGCAGCGCCTCCACGTCGGGTACCGGCAGGCCGGACCGCGTACGCCAGAACAGGTGGCTCTGCATCGGCGTCAGGTCGGGAGAGCGTCCGACCTGGCGGGTGGTACTGAAGATGACGGGGCTGAGCAGGTGGTCGTGCAGGTTGCGGCCCACCCCGGGCAGGTGCACCCGGACGTCGATGTCGTGCCGGCGCAGTTCGGCGGCGTCACCGATGCCGGAGAGCATCAGCAGCCGGGGGGATTCGATGGTGCCTGCGGAGACGATCACCTCCACGCCGGCGTGGGTGGTGTGGGTGAGCCCGTCGCGCTCCCACTCGACCCCGGTGCAGCGGTCCTGGCTGAACAGCAACCGGCGGGCGTGCGCACGGGTGACGACGGTGAGCCCCGGATGGTCGAGGATGGGACGCAGGTAACCGGCGGCGGCGCTCTGCCGTTGGCCGTCCCGGATGGTCAATTGGGTCTGCGACACCCCGTCCAGTTCGCCGGAGTTGTAGTCGGGGTTGATCCCGACCCCGATCTCCTGCGCCGCCTTGATGCAGGACTCGAAGATCGCATCCGGGCGGTACTGGGACATGACGTGGATCGGTCCGCCGGTGCCGCGCAGCGGGGACAAGGCGTCGAAGTCCTCCATGCGCCGGTACACCGGCAGGACGTCCGTCCACGACCATCCGTCGTTGCCGAGGTACGCCCAGTGGTCGTAGTCGGCGGCGGCGCCCCGTGCCCAGATCATGCCGTTGAGCGCGCTGGAGCCGCCGAGAACTCGTCCGCGCGGCCAGTGCAGTCGCCGGTGCCCGGCGTGCGGCTGCGCCACGGTGTGATACGCCCAGTCCTCCTCGGCGAACCAGAGGTAGGCCAGCCGTCCGGGCGTACCGATGTCGGGGTTGGTGTCCTCACCGCCGGCCTCGAGTACGACCACGCGCAGTCCGCGCTCGACCAGCCGGCGGGCCAGAGCGCAGCCAGCGGATCCGGCACCGACGACGACGACATCGGCGCCCGCAGGTGTCGCTGTCACGTGTGTTGCCCCTTTCCGCCCGGCAGGTGCCCGCCGGGCGACGTGTGGTGTCAGGCGGCGGCCAGCACCAGGACGGCGTTCTGGCCGCCGAAGCCGAACGAGTTGCTGAGGGCAACCTCGATGCGCTGCTCTCGGGCTGCCTTGGTGACCACGTCCAGGTCGACGGCGCTGTCCTGTTCGTCGAGGTTCGCGGTCGGCGGGACGAGACCGTGTTGCACCGCCAGCACGGTCAGGGCCGCCTCGATCCCACCGGCGGCACCCAGGGCGTGGCCGAGGGCCCCCTTGCTCGCGGTCACCACCGGCGACGGGCCGAGTAGGCGGTGGAGTACCCGCGCCTCGGCCAGGTCACCGGCGGGCGTGCCGGTGGCGTGCGCGTTGACGTGGTCCACGTCGCCCGGTACGAGACCGGCTCCGGTCAACGCGACGCGCACGGCCCGCTCGACACCACGGCCCTCTGGATCGGGGGTGGTGGGGTGGTACGCGTCGGCGCTGGCGCCGAAGCCGAGCAGCCGGGCCCGTACCCGGGCACCCCGGGCGGCGGCATCCTCGGCGCGTTCCAGGACCAGCAGGCCGCATCCCTCACCGAGAACGAAGCCGTCCCGGCCGACGTCGAACGGCCGGGACGCGGTCGGGTCGGCGCGCTTCGACAGTGCTCCCATCTGCGCGAACCCGGCGACGACGAGCGGGGTGATGCCGGCCTCGGTGCCTCCGGCCACCACCACGTCGCAGGTCCGGCTGCGCAGCAGGTCATGGGCCATCCCGATGGCGGTGCTGCCGGAGGCGCAGGCCGTGGCGGTGACCAGGTTGGGACCGCCCGCGCGCAGGTCCATGCCGACGTGGCCGGCGGCCATGTTGGACAGCATCATCGGCAGCGTCAGCGCGGAGACCCGGTGCGGCCCCTCGGCGGCGAGGACGCCATGCTGGGCGGTCGTGGTGGACACCCCCCACATACCGCAGCCGATCACCACGCCGACCCGGGCGCCGTCCCAGGTCGCGGGGTCGAGGCCGGCGTCGGCCACCGCCTCCCGGGCCGCCACCAACGCGAACTGCACGATCGGGTCGTACTGCCAGTGGCGGCGGCCGAGTGCGGCGCGCGGGTCGAAGTCGGGCACCCGGCAGGAGAGGTCGACGGGTATACCGGCCAGGTGGGGGTCGTGGGTCGCCGTGGAGACCCCGGCGCAGACCGTCTGCCAGGTCCGCGCCACGCCAATCCCGCCCGGGGTGACCAGTCCCAGGCCGGTGACGGCGGTCTCCATCCCGGTCACGCCGCGCGGGCCAACGAGGCTTCGATGACGCCGGCGAGCGCGCCGATGGTGGTACGCGGCGTGGCGTCCTCGTCGGCGATCCTGATGTTGAACTCCTTCTGCAGGACCAGGGCCAGTTCCACCATGAACAGCGAGTCCAGGTCCAGTTCCTCGAAGGTCACGTCCGGACCTAGTTCGTCGGGCTCCGTCTCGAAGCGGGTGGTGAGGATCTCCACCATCTGCTGGTAGACGTCGGTCATGTCACACGCTCCTCGTGGTCCGTGGGTCGCCGCGTGGCCGGGCCGATGATCGACGGCTCGGACGTCGGTTGGTGCAGTGCCGGGGCGGGGTCCGTCCTGGCGCTGGCCGGGTCCGTCGCGGCGGCGGGTCTCGGTGGATCTTCCGGCCGCTCGACGGGCCGCAACCGGGGCCAGACGAGTACCGTCGATCCCCAGGTCAGGCCTCCGCCGAAGGCGGTGAGCAGGACTCGATCGCCAGCGGTAAGCACGCCGGTGGCGTCGGCGTCGGCGATGGCCAGCGGGATGGAGGCGGCACCGGTGTTGCCGACCCGGTCGATGTTGGACACGATTCGCTTGCGGTCCAGATCGAGTTCGTCGGCGAGGGCGCTGAGGATGCGGATGTTGGCCTGGTGGCTGACCACCCGGTCGACCTCGTCGAGCTGCCAGCCGACGCGCCGCACGACGGTGCGGGACGAGGCAGCCATCCGGGTGACCGCGTTGCGGAACACCTCACGTCCGTCCATGGTGAAGTAGAAGTCGGCCGGGTCGGTCGGTCGACCGGACAGTCGCTGCCGGGCTCCACCGGCAGCCACCTGGATCAGGTCGCTTCCGTCTCCGTCGCTGCCGAGGTCGAAGGGGCCGAGTGCGCCGGGCTCGGCGCGTCCGCCCGCGCGCAGCACGACCGCCCCCGCGCCGTCGGCCAGGACCACGGCGGTGGTGCGGTCGGCCGGGTTGGTCACGCTGGAGAGCGCATCGGCGCCGATGACCAGGACCTGGTCGGCGAGTTCGGTGGCGATCAGGCCGGCGGCGGTGGCCAGGGAGTAGACGAACCCGCTGCAGACCGCACTCAGGTCGTAGGCGGCCACCCCGGTCAGCCCCAGTCGGGAGGCGACCTCGGGTGCGATGGCCGGGCAGGACCGGTCGGGCGTCATGGTGGCGACCACGACGGCGTCGACGCCGGGCGTCCCGGCGGAGGCCAGGGCCCGCCGGGCGGCCTCGACTGCCAGGTCCGCCGTGGACATGCCGGGATCGACGAGGTGGCGTTGCGCGATGCCGGTACGGGACCGGATCCACTCGTCCGAGGTGTCCAGTCTTGCGGAGAGGTCCGCATTGGTGACCACGCGCGGCGGCACCCAGCCACCCACCCCGGCGAGCACGGCCGACCGGGTCGTCACGGTACCCGCCGAACAGGCAGACTCATATTGAATCCCTTGCATCTCTTTGGGTTCCAGCCAGTAGCCAGTTAACACCGCGGCACCCGCACCGCGCCCCCTAGGTTCTGCCCGGTGGGGTTTCCCCCAGTACTCGAAGGACCGGCGGCGAAATTAGGCTGATCACGCCTTAATCCCATGGTGGAGCGTCCGTAGAACGACGAGAGGAAATCGCCGTGCCATTCGCGCAGGGCCATGCGCACGCCATTTCCGCCCCACTACTGGACCACGTCGTGGTATTGCTCGACGGGGTCACCTTCCAAGAGATATTCGCCTGCGACATGCTGCGCGAACAGTTCGCCCGGGTGAAACCGAAGAACGTCACCAGCTCGGTCGCCGGGCAGTACTCGGCACTCGGGGTGGCTGGCGAGAACACCCTGCTGGAGTTGTTCGACGGCGCGCTTCCCGGATCGCACCGCCTCACCGGCGGGCTGGTTTTCTCCTTCGAACACCCCGGCTCTGTGCAGCGGGCCCGGGAGGTGCTGGACGCCGGCCCCGGCGGTCGCTACGAACTGGTGCACCGCAGCAGCGCCGACACCGGCGAGGCCAGGCCCTGGTACCACATGCTTCGGGTCGACCTCGGCGAGGACAGCCCGCTGCTGATGTTCCTCAACGAGGTCACCGGGGAGTACTTCGACTCGGTCTCCGCCCGCCGGGGACCCGACGGGGAGCTGCTGCGCAGCGGCTACCTCGACGCGGCCTTCGGCGCCGGGACCCACGACCGGCGGTGGCTGCGCGACATCACCGCGGTCACCCTGCGGGCCCGCCCGCAGCGGGCCGCCCGGATGGCCGACGCGCTCACCGCGATGGGCTACCGGCTCACGCCCGCCCCGTCCGGGCTCACCGGTGATGCCGCCTCCGACACCGGCCCGACGTACCGGATCACCGGCCCGGGCGTCGACATCACCCTCGTCGGCTCGGCCACCGCCCCCGAGGGGGTTCTCGACATCACCACGGACCTGCACGAGGCACCGCAGCGGCACCAGGAGTTCGTCTTCGGCCGCACCTCGCGGTTGGTCCTACGGCAGGACGGCACCGCCCACTGGACGTTCACCCCACCGGCCGGAGGATAGGTACGTCGATGCCCGGCGATTCTGTGCTGTTCCACGAGGCGGTCCTCGCACACGCCGCCCGTACCCCCGACGCGATCGCGGTGGAGTCCACCGACCGGTCGCTGAGCTACGCCGAACTGGTCACGCACGCCCACGGCATGGCACGCCACCTGCGCCGCCACGGCGTAGGGCCCGACGTACCGGTCGGGATCGCCCTGGACCGGTCGATCGAATCCGTCGTCGCGGTGCTCGGCACCCTGCTGGCCGGCGGCGCCTGGGTGCCGCTCGACCCGTCCTACCCCGCCGAGCGGCTGTCCTACATGCTCACCGACTCCGGCGTGGGCCTGGTCGTCGCAACGAGGTCCACGATGGATCGGCTGCCCGCCGGGCGGGTACGCCGCGTCGACCCGGCCGAGGCGGTGGCGGACTCCGGGCCGACGCCCGATCCGCCGCCGCAGCCGCCTACCGGTCGGCACCTCGCCTACTCGATCTACACCTCGGGGTCCACCGGGCGTCCCAAGGGAGTCCTGCTCAGTCACGGCGGCCTGGCCAACCTGGTCCGGGCCCAGACCGACGCGTTCGGGGTGGGCCCCGGCGACCGGGTCCTCCAGTTCGCCCCGTCCAGCTTCGACGCCTCGGTGTTCGAGACCACCATGGCGCTGGCCACGGGTGCCACCCTGGTCCTGGCGGACCGGGCCGCCATCGCCCCCGGACCGGACCTGGTCGCCACCCTGCGGACGCGCCGGATCAGCCACCTCACGCTGCCCCCGTCGGTACTGGCCGTCCTGCCCGACGAGCCCCTGCCCGACCTGGCCGTGCTGATCTGCGCCGGTGAGGCGCTCCCCGCGTCGCTGGTGCGGCGTTGGGCTCCCGGCCGGCGCATGTACAACGCCTACGGCCCCACCGAGGCCACCGTCTGGGCCACCCTGGCACAGGTGTACGCCGACGGCCGACGACCGTCCATCGGCGTACCGGTCACCGGCGTTCACGTCGCCGTGGTCGACCCCGACGGCCGTCCGGTACCCGACGGCGAGGTCGGTGAGCTGGTCATCTGCGGAGCCGGCGTCGCCCGGGGCTACCATGCCCGGCCCGCGCTGACCGCCGAGCGGTTCGTCCCCGACCTGGACGGTCCGCCCGGCGCACGCGGGTACCGCAGCGGCGACCAGGTGCGCCGCCATCCCGACGGCACCCTCGATTACGTCGGCCGCATCGACCACCAGATCAAGCTACGGGGGCACCGGGTCGAACCGGACGAGGTGACGGCCGTGCTGGCCGGGCATCCCGCCGTCACCGACGCGATCGTGGTCGCCCGGGGCTCCGGCGACGGCACCCGCCTGGTCGGGTACGCCGCCAGCGACCACGACCCGACCGGGCTGCGCGCCTACCTCACCGAACGGCTGCCCGCGTACCTCGTGCCGGACGTGGTGGTCACCCTCGACGCGCTGCCGCTGACCGTCAGCGGCAAGATCGACCGGTCCGCCCTGCCCGAACCCGACCGGGCCAGTGCCGGCCTCACCGACATCGTCGCCGTCCCGCGCACCGGCACCGAGCAGCTCCTCGCCGGGTTCGTCGCCGACCTGCTCGGCCATACCAGCGCCACGGACGCCGCGCCGGCCGACCAGCGCCTCGGCGTGCACGACGACATCTTCGCCCTCGGCGCCAACTCGCTGATGGCCGGCCGGCTCGCCGCGCGGGTCCGCGCCGAGCTCGGTGGTGAACTGCCGGTCGGGGTCATCTACCGATCCCCCACCGTCGCCGCCATGGCCGCCGCGCTCGACGACGCCGACGACACCGAGCGCGCACCCAGCCCACCGCCGCTGCGCCCGGCCGCACCCGACGCGGTCGTGCCGCTGTCCCTGCCCCAGGAGCGGATCTGGTTCCTCGACCAACTCGACCCCGGTAACCGGGCGTACCACGCCCAGGCCACCATCCGGCTGCGCGGGCAGCTCGACCGGGCGGCACTACGGGCCGCGCTCAACGAGATCATCCGCCGGCACGACATCTTCCGTACCGGTTTCGTCGCCGGTCCGGACGGTCCCGAGCAACGCACCGCGGACCACTGCGCCATCGATCTCCCGATGGTCGACCTGTCCGCGTACGACGAGCCGGAGCGCGGCCAGCGGGCCGAGCAGACCGTGGCCGAGTACCTGCGCGAACCATTCGACCTGGCCAGCCCACCGCTTGCCCGGTGGGCGCTGATCCGGCACGCCGTTGACGACCACACCCTGGTCCACGTCGAACACCACCTGGTCCACGACGGCTGGTCCTTCGCCGTCTTCATCGACGAGCTCACCGCCCTCTACGGCAGCTACGCCGCCGGGCGGGAGCCGGACCTGCCGCCGGTGGTCTGCCGCTACCGCGACTTCACGCTCTGGCAGCGCGGGTGGATGCGGGGCGAGACGCTCGACCAGCACCTGTCGCACTGGACCCGGGAACTGGCCGGCGCACCGCACGAGCTGGCGCTGCCCCTGGACCGGGCTCGCCCGCTGACCCAGAGCTTCACCGGCGCGTCACTGCGGATCGACCTGGCCGGCGAGTTGTGTGCGCGGCTGCGCGCGTACAGCCGCCGGCACGGGGTCACCCTCTACTCCACCATGCTCGCCGGCTTCGCCGCCCTGCTGAGCCGCTACGCCCGCCAGGACGACATGATCATCGGCAGTGGCGTGGCGAACCGGCGGCTCGCCGAGACCGAACGCATGATCGGGATGGTCGTCAACACCCTGCCGCTGCGCGTCGACCTGTCCGGCCGTCCCAGCTTCACCGATCTGGTCCGCCGGGTGCACACCCGCGCCGCGCGTGCCTACGAGTGGGCCGACGTGCCGCTGGACCGGTTGGTGGAGGCCATCGGCCCGGTGCGCGACCCGTCCCGCAACCCGCTGTTCCAGGCCATGTTCAGCTTCCACGACTCCCCCATGCCGCGGCTGAGCTTCGCCGGGCTGACCGGCACCGTCCTGGAACGCCACAACGGCACCGCCAAGACCGACCTGAACATCGTGGTCCTGCCCCGCGCGGAACAGCACGCCGGGCACGGCCACCGCGACGACACCGCGGCGATCACCCTGATCTGGGAGTACGCCACCGCCCTGTTCGACGCGTCGACCATGCGACGGATGACCGGGCACTACATCCGGCTGCTCGACGCGGCCATGACCGACCCCGACCAGCCGGTCGGCCGGTTGCCACTGCTCGACACGGCGGAGCAGGACCGGATCGTCCACACGTACAACCGGACCGCCGCCGCCTTCCCCGCGGACCGTACCGTGCCCGAACTGTTCGCCGAACAGGTGGCCCGGCGACCGGACGCCCCCGCCGTCGAGTCCGCCGGGCAGACCCTCAGCTACGCCGACCTCGACGCCCGCGCCGACCGGCTGGCCCGGCTGCTGCGCCGCCGGGGTGTCCGCACCGACACCCCGGTTGGTGTCCTGTACGAACGCGGCAGTGACCTGATCACCGCTTTCCTGGCCGTCCTCAAGGCCGGCGGCGCGTACGTCCCGCTCGACCCCGGCTACCCGGCGCAACGGCTGCGCTGGCTGCTGGCGGACTCCGGGGCCCGCGTGGTGGTCACCCGGGCCGACCTGGCCGGGCTGCTGCCCACCGACGACGTGGACGTGGTCACCGGCGACGACCCGCAGGCCGGGCCGGAGGACCAGCTCGACGCCGTCCCGGACTCCCCCGCCCGCCCGGACAGCGCCGCCTACGTCCTCTACACCTCCGGCTCCACCGGCCGACCCAAGGGAGTGGCCGTCGCACACCACGCGATCCTGCGCCTGGTCTGCGGCACCGACTTCGTCCGGTTCGGCCCGCACGAACGCATCGCCCAGGTCGCCGACGCGTCCTTCGACGCGATCACCTTCGAGGTGTGGGGCGCCCTGCTGCACGGCGGCACCGTCTGCGTCATCCCCCGCGACACCATCCTGAGCCCGGGTCACCTGGGCGACGAGCTGCGTCGGTCCGCCATCACCACCATGTTCCTCACCTCGGCCCTGTTCAACGAGGTCATGGCGCATCGGCCGGACAGCTTCGCCACCATGACCAACCTGCTCGTCGGCGGAGACGCGCTGAACCCGGTCCGCATCCGTCAACTACTGCGCAGCCCGCACGCCCCGGCCCGGCTGCTCAACGGCTACGGCCCCACCGAGACCACCACCTTCGCCGTGGTGCACCACATCACCGACCTGCCCGACGAGGCCACCTCCGTCCCCATCGGCCGCCCCATCGCCAACACCACCGCGTACGTGCTCGACGACGAGCTGCGCCCGGTGCCCGAGGGCGTACCCGGTCAGCTCTACCTCGGTGGTCCCGGTCTTGCCCGGGGCTATGCCGGCCGGCCCGCGCTGACCGCGCAGCGGTTCGTCCCCGATCCGTTCGACGCCGACGGCTCCCGCCTCTACGACACCGGTGACGTGGTGCGCTGGCGCACCGGAGGGGTACTGGAGTTCCTCGGTCGGATCGACAGCCAGGTCAAGATCTCCGGCTTCCGCATCGAGCCGGGCGAGGTGGAGAACACCCTGCTCGACCACCCGGCGGTGGCCGGCACGGCGGTCGTCGTCGACAGCCAGGCCGGTCGACGCCTGGTCGCCTACGTCGTTCCCGCAGCCGGCCAGGCCGAGCCGAGCGCCACGGACCTGCGGGCCTGGCTCGCCGAGCGGCTGCCGCCCTACCTGGTGCCCGCGGCGTACGTGTCCCTGGCCGCCCTCCCCCTCACGGAGCACGGCAAACTCGACCGGGCGGCCCTGCCCGCCGCCGAGGTCGAACGCATCAGCCTGCGGGTGGCCTTCCGTCCACCACGAACCGACACCGAGCGGACCGTCGCCGCGATCTGCGCCGACCTGATCGGGCTCGACCAGGTCGGCCTCGACGACGACTTCTTCGCCCTCGGTGGGCAGTCCCTGCTCGCCATGCGGCTGGTGGCCCGGGTGAACGAGACGTTCGGCACCGACGTGGCACTGGCCCGTTTCCTGCGGACCCCCACCGTCGCCGATCTGGTCGCCGCCCTCGACACCCGTACGCCGAACGGCGGTGCGGCTGGGCCGGGCGGCATCGCAGCCGGTAACTGGCACCAGATGGAGGACCTGTTGCAGAACCTCGACCAACTCACCCCCGAGCAGGTCGACCAGTTGCTGCACGACTTCGCGGACAACGAGGCGGACCGATGAGTGACACCGGCACCGACGCGCGGCGGGCCCTGCTGGCCCAACACCTGACCCGACGGCTGGCCCAGCGCAGCCACCCGCTGTCCTACCCGCAGCAACGGCTGTGGTTCCTCGACCAGCTCACCCCCGACAACCCCGTCTACAACATCCCGCTGGGCTACCGCATCCGTGGCCGACTCGACATCGACGCCCTGCGGCAGGCCCTGACCACGGTGGTACGGCGGCACGAGGTGCTGCGTACCGTGTTCCGGGCGGTGGACGGCCAGCCGCGCCAGGTCGTGCTACCACCGGCGGAGACACCCCTGGCCGTGCTCGACGTGGCCGACGCCGCCGAGGCAGAGGCGCTGGCCGGGGCCGAGGCGCGTACCCGCTTCGACCTGGTCAACGGCCCGCCGCTGCGAGCCACCCTGTTGCGGCTCGGCCCGGAGGACCACTGGCTGTGCCTCACCGTCCACCACATCGTCTGCGACGGTTGGTCGCTTTCCATCATCGAGCGGGAACTGACCGCCGCCTACACCGGACGCCAGCTGCCCGACCTGCCCGTCCAGTACGCCGACTTCGCCGAATGGCAGAGCGGTCACCTGACCGGTGCCACCCTCGACCGGCTCGTCGACCACTGGCGGGACCGGCTCGCCGACGTACCGCTGCTGGCCAGCCTGCCCACCGACCGGCCCCGCCCGCCCACGCAGACCTACCGCGGCGCGCACCTGGACCTGCGCTTCGACTCCGATGTCACCGGGGCGGTGACCGCGCTGGCCCGGCAGGCCGCCGCGACCCCGTTCGCGGTGCTGCTGGCCGCCTTCGCCATCGTCGTGCGGGCCCACACCGGTACGGCGCAGGTCGTCGTCGGTTCGCCGGTGGCGGGCCGGCAGCGCGCCGAGATCCAGCCACTGGTCGGCTTCTTCGCCAACACCCTGGTCCAGCGCATCGACCTGAGCGGCGCCCCGACCTTCCGGCAGCTCGTCGAGCGGACCCGCGACGAAACCCGCGATGCCCTGGCTCACCAGGAGCTGCCGTTCGAAAAGCTCGTCGAGGAGTTGCACCCGAGCCGAGACCTGGCCCACAACCCGCTGTTCCAGGTGCTTTTCAGCTACCACGACACCGACGCGGCGGGGCTGGCCCTGCCCGGCTGCACGGTCACCCCGGTCCCCGGTGACACCGCCACCGCGAAGTTCGACCTCACCCTGTCCCTCACCCGGCGCGGGCCGGACCTGACTGGTCGCCTGGAGTACAGCACCGACCTGTTCGATCCCGACAGCGCCGAACGGATGGCCGCCCGCTTCCGTCAGGTTCTCGCCGCGGCTCTGGCCCGTCCGGACACCCCGGTCGGCCAGCTCGACGTCCTGACCCCGGACGAGCGCCACCGGCTGCTCACCGAGTGGAACGCCACCGGTGTCGAACGCCGCACCGACGTGCTCGTCCACGACCTCATCGCCGCGCAGACCCGGCGCACCCCCGACCGGGTCGCCGTGCGGGACGCCGGCCCCGGCGACCAGCCCGGGCTGACGTACCGCGAACTCGACGAGCGCGCCGAACGCTTCGCCGCCACGTTGCGCGGCCACGGCGTCGGCGCGGACGTGCCGGTCGGTGTCCTGCTGCACCGCGGCACCGACCTGGTGGTGACCCTGCTGGCCATCCTCAAGGCCGGCGGAGCATACCTGCCGCTGGATGCCGCCCTGCCGGCCGACCGGCTCACCTTCATGGTCGCCGACTCCGGTACCCGGGTGGTGGTCACCACCGACCACCTCGCCGGCCGGCTGGGCGGCCTGCCGGTCACCACCGTCGCCCCCGGCACCCCGCCCGCCGACCCGGCACCGACCGGGGCGGCCGGGCCGGCGCGCGCCGACGACCTGGCCTATGTCATCTACACCTCCGGTTCCACCGGACGTCCCAAGGGTGTGCTGGTCACCCACCGCAACGTGAGTACCTTCTTCGCGGGGATGGACCGCGAGTTCGGTCCGGACGCCGACGGCGGCCGGGACGAGATCGGGCCGACCTGGCTGGCGGTGACCAGCGCCTCCTTCGACATCTCCGTGCTGGAACTGCTGTGGACCCTTACCCGTGGCTTCGAGGTCGTCGTCCGGGGTGACGAACCCACCTCCGGCGCCGCGACGGCCACCGACGCCCCGGTGCCCGCCGAGGTGCAGGCCCGGCCGATGGACTTCAGCCTCTTCTACTTCGGCGGTGACCGGGGCGGCGCCGCCGACAACCGGTACCGGCTGCTCGTCGAGGGCGCCCGCTTCGCCGACCGGCACGGGTTCACCGCCGTGTGGACCCCGGAACGGCACTTCCACGACTTCGGCGGGCTCTACCCGAACCCGTCGGTCACCGCCGCCGCCATCGCCACCATCACCGAACGGGTGCAGATCCGGGCCGGCAGTGTCGTCGTACCGCTGCACGACCCGCTCCGGGTCGCCGAGGAGTGGGCCGTGGTGGACAACCTCAGGAGTGCCGAGGTTGCCATCGGCGTCCCGCCAGCGCGCCAGCTGGGCCGGCGAAACGGAAGCCGTCGGCGAGTCGAGGTGACTCAACGCCATGACCATCTCCGGGGCGTCCGGGTCACCGATCTCCGCGTAGACGTACTTGTCGGGCTGGCGTTGGACGACCACCGGGAAACCCAGGTCGGTGGCCAGCTTGACCACCCAGGCGAGCTTGGCGACCTTGCGGTCGTACTCGTGCTGGTTGGCTTCGGTGTTGCTGACCGGGAAGGGGTACGCCGTCGCGGCCGTGCCGCCCCGGGAGATGGAGTCGTAGCTCGACCCGTCCAGCATCGCCCCGACCAGAGTGAGCGGGTCGTAGCTGCCGTCTCCCGCCCGCGCGCTGTTGACGCGTCCAGCCAACGCCTCGACTTCCGCGTGGATCGCGTCGCGCTCGGCGTCGGTCACCGACAGGTCATAGGTGACACTCGGCTGGAAGCGCTCCTCGCCGGGGCCGGCCGCGGACGCGTGGGGCGCGGGCGCAACGGTCGCCGCGAGGGTCGCGGCGAGCAGGACGGAGAAGATGGCCGTCCGTCTGTCTCTCATAGAAGCTCCAGAACAGGGGGATGACACGGTGGCGACAGCACACGCCAGCCGTGCCGCCAGCGGCCGACGGGGCGGGATTTCTTGAGGATGATCTGAGAATCGGCCGGTGTCGTCAGCTCGGGCGCAGCCGGTAGCCCACCCCGCGTACGGTCTCCACCAGGCCGACGTCGTCGAGCTTGCCGCGCAGAGCCGCGACGTGGACGTCGAGGGTGTGCCCGGCCTTCCGGGTGGTCTGCCATACGTCCATCAGCAACCGTTCGCGGGACACGACCGTGCCCGCCCTGCCGGGCCAACGCCATCAGCAGGTCGAACTCCTTGCGGGTCAGGTTCACCTCCCGGTCGGAGAGCCAGACCTGCCGGGCGTTGAGGTCGGCCCGCAGGTCGGCGACCTACAGCGTCGCCTCGGCCCGCACGGCGCGGGCGGTCGGGCGCAGCACCGCCTCGATCCGGGCCGGCAGTTCCGCCATGGAGAACGGCTTCACCACGTAGTCGTCGGCGCCCGCGCGGAGCCCCTGTACCGTGCCGAAATTGTGTGTCGCATTCGTGAGCTGGGGATTTGCGAGTGGATTAAGGCTCGGCGGTATTCGTTGATCGCGCCCCCGAGGACCCGTCGCCGGCGGACCGGCTTGTCGATCGCAATGACCGCGCCGGGGTCGTAGTCGGTGGATGCTGGTCCAGACTCTGGTGCGGCCGGTGGCAGTCGTAGTGGTCCTCGTAGGCGCGGAGCACGGTGCGGGCGTGCTGTTCGTTGTAGATCAGTACCCGGTCGGTGCACTCGGCGCGGACGCTGCGCACGAAGCGTTCCGCGAAAGGCGTTCGCCCGAGGCGTACGTGAAGGTGTCTTCACCACATCGATGGGCGGCGGCCGGGCCGACGGTGCGGTGGATCGGGCGCAGGCACGGGCGGCGGGCCGACCGGCGGTGGGGGCGGGCGTGGAGTCCGGAGCAGATTGCCCGGAGGCTTCCCCTCGACTTCCCGGATGATGAGTCGATGAGGGTTCGGCCGCGGCCGTCACCGCCACGGATAGGCGCATCCGCCACCGTCGGAGGTGCGAGTGATCTCCGCCCCGGCCAGGTCGGCCACTCAGGGCGACCTGGCCGCAAGGTTGACCGAGTTCAGGCCTTCTCACAGGCGATTCCATCCTTGTCGTGCGCCCCGAGCTTGCCTCCGGGACGGATCCGCCTCAGAGGCGGCTAAGGACCAGCCGCTCCCCCGCGTCGAGCACGGCCGCGCGCAGCTCGGCGTCGGTGCTGTCGGCACAGCCGGGGTCGGTGGCCGGCCCCAGGCAGGCGCTCAGGAAGCAGGCGACCGCGATCCGGGTGGTCATGTCGGGGCTCGGGCCGCCCAGGGCACGGCGTACCCGCTTGAAGAGCTCCGCGAGCTCGGGGTCGGACTCCAGCAGTCGCGTGGCGGTCGGGTCCGACATCATCACCTGGTAGCCGAGGCGATTGGTGACCAGGCACTCGGCCATGCCGGCGATGACCGTGCCGGCCCGTGCCCGCTGGTCGGTGTGGCTCTCGGCCAGCTGCACCGCCGCGGCGAGCTGGTCCAGGCCGGGTCGCAACGCCGTGATGACGATGTCGGCCTTGGTCCGGAAGTGGTGATAGACGGCGGCCTTCGTGACCCCGAGTCGGTCCGCGATCATCTGCAGCGAGGTGGCGCCGATCCCGCGATCGGCGAAGAGCTCGAGCGCCGCCGCGAGGACTCCGTCGCGGCCCGGCGCGGCCGGCTTCGATGTGACCATTCTCCCAGCCTAGCGGCAAGCACCTGCTAGCCGAACGGCTAGGATGGCGATGTTCGCCACGACGCTCTGGAACCACCGTTCCGGCAGGCACCACGGGAAGAGCGCCGCGCCACGGCTACGACCCACCGAGAAAGGAACCCGTGTCATGGGTGCTCCACACCCCTCCGAGCCTCTCCGAGTCGAGGACACCACCGTCGACCTGCTGGTGATCGGCTCCGGCACCGGCATGGCGACCGCACTGGCCGCCCACGAGCGGGGCCTGAAGGTCGCCATCGCCGAGAAGACCGAGCACGTCGGCGGCTCGACGGCCCGCTCCGGCGGCGCCTTCTGGATCCCTGCCAACCCGGTGCTCGAGCGCGACGGCGCGATCGACTCCGAGGAGCGCGGCGCCGAGTACGTCGAGGCCGTGGTCGCCGGCTCCAGCCCGCGCGAGCGCTGGCAGCCCTTCATCGACAACGGCGCCGAGACCGTGCGGATGCTCGAGCGCACCACACCACTGAAGCTGTTCTGGGCCAAGGGCTACTCCGACTACCACCCCGAGAAGCCAGGCGGCAGCGCCGCCGGTCGCTCGGTCGAGTCGCGGGCGTTCAACCTGAACAAGCTGGGCAAGGAGCGCGGCCGCTTCCAGCCGGCCACGATGGAGGCGCCGCTGCCGATGCCGATCACCGGCGCCGACTACAAGTGGCTCAACCTGATGGCGAAGAAGCCGGGCAAGGGCTTCCCGAAGGCGATCAGGCGGGTCCTGCAGGGCGTGGGCGGCAAGGTCATTGGTCGTGAGTACGTCGCCGGCGGCCAGGCGATCGCCGGCGGCATGTACGCCGGACTCATCGAGGCCGGCGTACCGATCTGGACCGAGACCGCACTGACCCGTCTCGTCGTCGAGGACGGCCGCGTCACCGGCGCCGTACTCACCCAGCGAGGCCGCGAGGTCACCGTGACCGCCCGTCTCGGCGTAGTGCTGGCCGCCGGCGGCTTCGACCACAACATGGCGATGCGCCAGCAGTACCAGTCGCCCTCGCTGGTCGAGGACGTGAGCCTCGGCGCCGTCGGCAACACCGGCGAGGTGATCCGGATCGCCCAGGAGAGCGGCGCAGCGATCGGCAACATGGAGCAGTCGTGGTGGTTCCCGGCCGTGCACCCGGTCGCCGACGGCGCGATGCCCTCGATCCTGCTGGCCGAGCGGTCGCTGCCCGGCTCCTTCATGATCGACTCCCAGGGCAAGCGCTTCATCAACGAGTCCACCGACTACATGACCTTTGGCCAGACCGTGCTCCAGCGCGAGCGCGACGGCGACCCGGTCGGCGAGATGTGGCTGGTCTTCGACCAGACCTACCGCAACAGCTACGTCTTCGCGGGCGGCTCCTTCCCGCGGATGCCGCTCCCGAAGGAGTGGTACGAGGCGGGCATCGCCCACAAGGCCGCCACCCCTGCCGAGCTCGCGCGCGCCATGGGCGTCCCGGAGTCCGCCTTCGAGGCGACCGTCGCCCGCTTCAACGCGAACGCCGGCGCCGGCACCGACGAGGACTTCGGCCGGGGCAACTCGGCGTACGACCGCTACTACGGTGACCCCACCGTCGTGCCGAACCCCAACCTGCGCCCCCTCGACGGCCGCCTCTACTATGCCGTCAAGGTCGTGCTCTCCGACCTCGGCACCTGCGGCGGCCTGATCGCCGACGGCCGCGGCCGGGTGCTCACCGAGGCCGGCGAGCCGATCGAGGGCCTCTACGCCCAGGGCAACACCGCCGCCAACGTGTTCGGAGCCGTCTACCCCGGCGCCGGCGCCACCATCGGCCAGGGCCTGGTGTTCGGCTACATCATCGCCTCCGACGCGGCCGAGCGAGCCGCCGCTGCCTAGCGCAGCGGCCGCACGACACGGCGGTCCTGACCAGTCCCGGGGTGGTCAGGACCGCCGTGTGCGATCCGAGCCTGGACGGCTCCTCGGCACCTCACCATGCGGCACGGAGGCCGTGGCCGGAAGACTCGGTCGAGCACTCAATCCGCTGGCTCCAGTGTCACCCCGCCCAGCACCTCACCCCCGCCGCGGGTCACTGCCCAACCGGCGCGAGTCTCCTGCGTCCAGGCCTGCCGAGATTCCGGCCTCCGGGTCATGGGAGCGCATCGCATCCCCGCCTTGCACGGCGTCGACCGGCATCGATGGCGCGGGCCGGACGCGGTGTCTTTGCCGGCCTACCGCAGCCACCGCAGCGCGGCGTCGGCGGTGTCCTCGGGGCTGCTGTTGAAGGCGATGGCCGCGCCGGGAGCATGCTGCCGGACCAGGTTGATCACCTTCTCGAAAAGCTCAAGCAACGGCTCGTGCTTGCGGATGCCGCCACCGACCACCACGCAGGCGTAGTCCTTGCGGGTCAACGCCTCGATGATCGCTCCCTCGGGATTTTCGTCGGGCGCCACCAAACACAGGTCGGCCTCGATGCCGTGATCGCCGAAACGGGCCTGACCGCGCGCTATCGCCGCCGCAACCGGCTCAGGATCCCAGCCTGGGATCCTGACGGGATCGAGACCGACCACCAGCACTCGCCCCAGTGCCATGCATCCTCCTACCTCCCACAGAACGGTCCAGCCCCAGCGCCGCGACACGTGGGCAGGAGTTCGTCAAACACCGTCAACGTGTCGAAAAGGCAGCCACCCGGCCCCGATGCTGCCACAGAAGGAATCAGACGTACTCGATACCCGGCCACCGGGGCCGATGCCGTTCGTTCTCTGATCGGCACGTCCGCGCACACACCGGCTCGACGTACGGTCACGGCGGGTCTCGCTCGACTGGTGGCAGATACGCGCGCCTGACCCTATCGCTAAATCTCGATCCAGTAACGCCGGGCGGGGCGGAACTTGGTGTCCCGGATGCCCTCAAAGACGCCGCCACACCGCTCGATCGACTTAGCGCGCGTATCGGGTCGTGATCAATGAGCATCGCAGCTTCCGGGGCGGGTGCCCGTCCGGGGTACGGGGCCCGGCGATTTGCGGCTGCGCCGTATGGGCGCGAGTGACCGGAAGCGATGCCGCAGGCAGGCAGCGGCGGGGCCCGAGGGCCCCGGCTGCATGCCCGCCGGGATGGTGTGTCAGACCATGGCGAGCCGGTCCACCAGCAGCTCCACCCTCGGCTCGGTGTCCTCCGGCGGCAGCCGTCCCGCTCGGGTCAGGGTGGCCAGCCCATGCACGGCCGCCCAGAACACCTCGGTGAACAGTGCCGGGTGGACGCCGTCCCCGGCGACCTCGCCGAGGCTTTCCAGCAGGGCGGCGAAGGCCTCCTTAAGAGGTTGTGGGGTGTCCTCGCTCGCGAAGGCCAGGCCGCCGTCGAGCTCGAACATGGCGTCATAGACCGCCGGGTTGCGTGCGGCGAAGTCGAGGTAGGTGCGGGCGAGGGCGGTGACCCGGGCGCGTGGGCCGTCCGCGGTGGAGGTCGCGGCCCGCAGTGCCGCGGCCATCTCGGCGGCGCCGTCGAGGGCGACGGCGCCGATGATCTCGCGTTTGCCGCGGAAGTGGCTGTAGAGGACGGGCTGGCTGTATTCGATGCGCTCTGCGAGCCGGCGGGTCGTGACCGCGTCCCAGCCCTGCTGCTCGGCGAGTTCGCGGGCTGTCGCCACGATGAGGCGCTCGCGCGCCGCCCGTTCGCGCTCCTTGCGTTCCTGTACCGACATGATTCGATCCTAGCACCGCTAGACAATCAAGCGGCAGCAGCACTAGCGTTGCCTCACCGGCTAGCAACACTAGATGCCAGGAGGGTTTCATGCTCAACGCACTCGAGGTCTTCACCATCGTGGTCGTCGGCCTGATGGTGGGGGTGGAGTTCTCCGTCGCCTTCGTCATCAACCCGATCCTCAACGCACTCCCCGGTGACAGTGGCCAACTCGGCCGCGCCCACGGAGGCCGGATGCTCGGCGCCGTGATGCCGGTCTGGTACATCACCTCGCTCATCCTCGTCGCGGTCTGGGCCATCGCCGGATGGCACCACCACGGCAACGGCCTCGTCGTCACCGCCGGCGCGCTGCTGATCCTCAGCGTGATCATGTCGATCCTGCTGCTCGTCCCAATCAACAACCGGGGCAAGACGTGGACCTCTGACAACCGGCCCGCCGACTGGAAGCAGCAGATGAACCGCTGGGACCGCTTCCACTACGTCCGCGTCGCCGTCATCATCGCCGCCTTCGCCCTGCTGGTCGCCGCCCTCATCTGACCCGCGGGCCGGTACCGCGCCGGTGGCGCACAATCCCCACTCCCCGGGCGGCAGCGGGCCATGGAAATCCCGACATCCCGGAATGCAGCTGCCGCTCAGAGCCACAACTGCGATCCCGACAACTGCGCCCCTCGATGACCTGCGCGGCTCCCGGCTCTGACTCGGATGACGTCTTTGATCCAGATCACCGAGGCACGTAGCCGAAGCCCGGCGAGGTAGCTTTCCGGGGTCTTGTCGTAGCGGGTCGCGATGCCCCCGCCACGCCTTGAGCTTGTTGATCAGGCGCTCGACGGTGTTCCTCTCCTTGTAGAACTCGGCGTCGTGGTCGACGGGGCGTCCCCCTTTGCGACCCTTCGTCTTCCGGTTGGCGGCCTGGTCCCGTTTCTCCGGGATGACGGCCTTGATGCCGCGCCTGCGCAGGTGGGCGCGGTTGCCGCGGGACGAGTACGCCTTGTCCCCGGCGACCGCGTCCGGCCTGGTGCGAGGCCGCCCCACTGGGCCACGGATCCGGATCTTCCCCAGCACCGGGATGAACCGTGGGCTGTCGGCCGCCTGCCCCAACGAGTATCCGGCCCAGCGCCCAGGCGGCAAGTCCGCGCCGACGCGCGGACGGCCGGATGCCGTACCCGATGTGACCGGCCCACCGCACGTAGTCGTCGCTACCGTGCCGCAGTGCAATCCCGCCGAGCACGCGATCGCTCTCGACGATCCATCGATGCGTGCAACGGCGTTTGCGAACGTCGATCGTCTTCGCCGGATCCGACTGGTCCGCCAGCCGCGCTACCCAGGCCGCGAACCCGGCCGGCGAATCCACCTCGTCGGAGGGGCCCAGCCCGAAGCCGTCCTCGTGTAACCCGGGACCCCACTCCGCATGAGCCTCAAGCCAAGGCACCGTGCAGGCGGAAGGTAGGTGCGATCAACTCGGGCACCCGACGACAATACCCGCCAGAGCACACACGGACATCAACGTAAAAATCCTGCGAGCACCCCCACTCTCCTCGGCAAGTCCGGATGCCCGTAGTCAAGCCGTCGTAACGGTCCGCGGCCCCGGACCGCAGCCGATGGGTGCTCGACCCAACCGCGCCAACCGAGCCGCGCCACTTTACTCAAGGAGACGGCGTAACAGTTCGCGACGCCTTCCACGTCCAGCAGCACCCGGCGCCGACCAGCCGATGTGCAGCAGGTACGAGGTGGCGCCGCCGGAGCCGCGGCCCTGCTCCCGCCAGTTGCCGATGCGCCAGAGGCTCAGGCGAAGTCGGGATGGTTGAGGTCGACCGTCACCGAGTTGCCCCAGTTGTTGGTGAACGCGACCGGCCAGCCGTGCACCTCCACTCTCTCGAACGGGTTGGAGTCGGTCAGCGCCGCGATCCACATCAGGTTGCGGTCCTTGTCGAGCCGGGCGAAGAAGCCTTCGGAGCCGCGTCTGCCCAGTGCGCTCGCCCGGCGGCACGAGCGGTAGCCTCAGGGAAGCCGTTCGGTGAGCGTTTCAGCGGGGTGCACGTCTGGCCTCGATGAGGGTCCGAGTCGAGTGGGCCACGAAGGCACCGTGGTTGCGAATGTGGGCGTCCAGTCGCTCGAGGGTGTCCCGGTACCGCTCCACGGTAAAGCCGGGCACCCACCAGACGCATTTGCGCAGGGTGTAGACGACCGCGCCGATGTCGAAGAACTCCATCCGGCAGCGAGCGGTGCGCAGGTCCACGATCTCGAGCGCGGCCGCCCGCGCTGCCGCGGCCTCACGATCGGGGTGACGGCCAAGCCGCTCCTGCGGCAGCGGGCCGAGGAAGAACTCGATGAGCTCGAACGCGGATGCCGGCCCGACGTGCTGGGCGAGGTACGTGCCGTCATCGGTGAGCACGCGGGCGATCTCGCTCCAGTTGGGGTCCACTGGATGGCGGCTCGTCACGAGATCGAAGCTGGCGTCGGGGAAGGGCAGGGGCCGTCCATGCTCGACGGGCACGACCTCGACACCGCGGGGCGACAACGCGTGACGGGCGCGCTCGACGTTCGGAAGCCAGCCTTCGGTGACGACCATTCTCGGCGGTAGGTGCGGCACCTCGGCGATGATCTCGCCGCCACCGGTGTCGATGTCCAAGGCCGAGGTGACGTGGGGCAGGCGTGATGCGTTCAACCGCGAGTACCCCCACGGCGGACGCTCTTCCGTTGCCCGGCCTTCAAGCCAGTCGAAGTCCCAGCCGGTCACGTCCACTACGGCGGCCTCATCGACCAACTCACTGAACGTACGCACACCAAGTACCCTGCCGGTGCCGTCAACTGGTTTGCGTGGCCACGCCGCGTCCGCTCATCGGCACGTCCGGATGCATACACCCGTGAGCGGCTACTTGCGTGACGAGCGGTTCGCGGCAGATGAGTGCATGGGAGTGGAAGTGCCTGGGCTGCTGGCTGCTGACTGCGGGCGATCGAAAAGCGGGGCTCATCACGCTCATCAGCGCGAGCGGGTGGCAGCACGCCGGGCGACGTAGCGCTCGCTCGGCGACAAATCAGTGCGTTGATTCTCCACGCAGGGTCATGACCCGCACATTCCGTTGTTGATCGCAACAACGGCACGACGTGCCGGCGAACGCAGGCGGTGGGTGCCGGGCACTGGATCCTGTGAGCGGGCGGTAACTGCTATGGTCCGGCATGCTGCTCAACCGCGTGCGTACCACCGTCGATGCTGACCACAGCCAGTATCTTGTGGCCGATCACGACGCCAACATCAGCCGTGAGTCCACCACCGGAGGCACCGGACTCATCGGCCCGCGGGGCGACACGGCCCTCGTGTGCACCGGCACTGCGTACGGCCCGGTTCGGCTCACGGTCGAGGCGCATGATGTCCCACCGGCCCTCGACCCGGAATCCTGGGACGAAGTCGTGGACGTGAGTTTCGAGCTGCCCAGCGCGAGGCTGACCATCCGGACCCTCATGGCGGGACCGGCCGCCACCTTTGACATTGCATCCGGTAGTGGTGCCTACTGGCTCCGGCTGCAGGCGCGAGGACGCGACGACGCCCGAAACGACCCCAAGGGCGAGAACGACGAGCCGATCGAGGAACACCTGATCCTGGTCTGGCCTGCCGACAGGATCCCCGACGTTCCGCACGCCGTCGTGCACAAGGCCACCGACCGGGTCGGGGCCTACCACCGACACGAGGAAACTCGGCGAGGCGGCTGGACTTCATCGACTGTGGAGTTTCGTACCTCACCAGCGCTGTGGTCCATCCCTGACTGGGTACGGTGGCCAGACGAGCCCGGCGTACAAGTGCCGGTAGACCAGGCCGTCCTTCGCTCGGCCCGTCTCGACTTGACCGTGACCGCGGTGACCGTGTACCGGACGGGGTGCCTGATTCTCCTCAACGTCCATGCGCGGCGGTCAGATCTGGACCTGCCCGGATGGAAGAGGTTCAGCGATGTAGCACAGCACGGATTCGGCTTCCCCGGACACTCCGTTCGCCGCCCACTCCATCCCGATGCGCTCCGGCTGAGCATCGCCTGGCCGGGCCAGCCACCGGTGATTTCGGCGAAGGCCAGGGATACCGACAGCCAGCAACCCGACGGGCCGACTCTCGTGGGCTACTGGCACGGCGCCACCGTCATGCGGGACTACGTGGTCGCCGACCACCGGGCGTGGCTGTGGCCGCGACCACCCGGGCACTCGCTGCAGCTCACGATGGAGTGGCCAGCCCTGGGCGTATCACCGACAACAGTCACGCTCGACGGTGCTCGAATCGCCGCTGCCCACCGGCCCGGCGCTGCCTACTGAGCACCGGCAGCATCGATCAACACAAGCACGGGAGCCTGTCCGCCCTCCGACCGACCACAACAGACAGATAGTGCGACCACGCAACCCATCCGTCGAATAGCATCGACATCCACAGTTGCGCAGCCGGCATAACTCGGACGTCGATCATGCCGATGAGCTGCCAAAACTTCAGATCAGGCAAGTGCGGCTGGAGTGCTAGTCGTGCTTCGTTGGGTTCTGTGGCGTTCATTGCGGTGTAACGGTTTCACGGGTTGGTGGCAGGTCATACAGGCGTCGGTCCAAACCGCGACGAGTCGTTGTAGTACTCGTCGGCGACCAGACGTGCCCCGCCGTGCCGACAGCTGGCCGTACGTCAGAGTAGATCGCGCGGATGTTCCCTTGGTCGGCCTCCCGCTTGGTGTGCCGTAGACCAGCCCTGTGGTTGCTCGCGCCGAGCCCGGGCGGCCACCGTGGGTCCATCCACGGGTGGAGCGAGAACCGGGTGTCGTCCACCCGTTGATCAACCCCGCGGTCGACGACCAAGCAGGCACGCCGTTCCTAACATCCATGTCAGCAACAAGCGATCGCAATCACCCACGGCCGAGACCGCTTCAAGCCTTCAGGTTCGCGTCCGGTTGTTGCGAGAGGTTGGTCCGCCCGGCAACCGACTCCGGCGGACTCACGAGACTCAATTAAGGAGGAGCGGCGTGCGTAATTCCCTTTTCCGCATCGCACTCACCACCGCCATCACCGCCACCACAGTGGCAGGCCTCGCCGGACCGGCCCACGCGGCCGATGCGGCCACATCGGTGACCAGCCCCTATTGCGCTGACCTGCAGGCGCAGTACACCAGCGACCTCAACATGTACCTCAAGTACAACATGTTGGCGCTCAGCAGCAAGGATCCGGCAACCCGCACCCTTTACAGCACCCTGGCACGCCGCTACTTCACGTATTACCAGCAGGGCCTCGCCGTGTACCAGGCCAACTGCTGACACTGGCAGTGCCGCCCCAACTGCGGGCTGGCGTAATCCTCACCGCGGCGGCTCCCGGGCTTTACCCGGGAGCCGACACGTCGTCAGCACGGTCCTACACGGCGGGCAGCCCAGCCCGCTCCTGCAGGCCCTCGATGACATCAACCCGCAGGTTACGGCCCGACAACGACGTTCGCGAGCGGCTCGCCCGCCGCGTACCGCCGGACCTGGTCGACCAACAGCCGGCGGGCCCGGGGCGCCAACGCGGCGGTCAGGCCGCCGACTTTGCCAGTACCGTCCAGTGGCTGCACGACGGCACCGCCCAGAGACCGCTCGCGGGTAACCGGCCGGGCTTTGAACGGGATCAGCGGTCCGTCGACATCGACGAAGATCAAGGGCTGTTGGCAAGGCCGGCCATCACGCTCGAACCGTATCGTGGCCCATCCGGGCTGAGCCAGGTGTGCGCACTATCCCGGAAAGGAACGGCTGTTCGCTGCACGCACCCTCGTAACACACCCGGGACGCCCGCTCAGCGGCAGATCCAGACGCCTTCCTTCGCCATCGCGATCTCCATGGATACTGTGGCCATGATGACCTTCAATGGGTCCAGGCCCGCTGCGCCTTTGGCGCCGTGCGTGGACGGTCAGCGCAACGCGCGAGCCCGTGCCCAGTCGATGATGCGGTCGACATGTTCGGCCGCGCGGGGACGGCCGGCGAAAGCGTCCCGCAGCCCGACGCATGCGGCGTCCAACTCCGACGACGGTCCGCGCGCGGCGAGCAGCACCACCAATGGCTGCCAGTGGCCGACCTGCTTGTCGCGCAGTGCCAGCAGCTCGTCGAGGTAGCGGCCCGGCTCCAACAGCTCGACCAGCCGGTCCGCCGCCCGCGCCACCCCAGCCAGGAGATCGGCGCGCAGCCGGTCCACGTCCGTATCGGCCGCCACCCGCCAGCGGTCGGCGTACCCGCTATCGGAGTGGGCGGGATCGGCGCACTCGACCCTGCCTTCTAGCACGCGGATCCCGTCGGCCTCGCCCGCCTTGTCGATCGGGCTGGCAAGCCCCTTTGTCCACTCCCACCACGCCGCCGGCACCACGGCCGTATTTAGATAGAAAAGTTTCGCGTCGAAGGTCGATCCCTGCGATCCCTGCTTCTGGACCACAGCGACGCCCTCGGGCGTGACCAGCCGCCACAGGCCACCGGAACCACGAAACCCCAGCGGGCGTAACGCCGCCCCGACGTCGCGCATTAGGCCCCGCACCAGCGTATCGAGATCAGACACGTCCCGACGATACTGTGACCCGCCAACCCCCGGGTAGCACGCAAACCAGCGGCCCAGGGGAACATCCCTTCCGCCGCACGGGCCACCACCAACCCGGCCGATCAACACCTACACAAACCGAGAGCACGTACCTCGAATCCGCCTAAACTCCAGAGGTCTCGGGCAACCTACGCCGAAATGCATGTTCATCAGTTTTCAAACGTACTGTCATCGGCAAATCAGCATGTGGGCGGACGCTGAGCGGCTTCACCAGCAGTGACGAAGGGGTTCGTTGCTGCTGCTGTAGAGAGCCGCGAGCGGCCACCTCCGGAAGAGATCTCCTGGATAGGTCGTCATGACGGTTGTAGCGGTTCCAGGTGCCACCCGGCGGCGGCGTGGTGTCGTTGGGTGGTGTGGTGGTGGAAGACCAGAGCCTGAGCGGCGGCCGGCGCCGGAGTCTGAAGTACGAGCTGGCGGAGCGCTGCGAGGCGGCCCGGGACGGCCGGGACGCCGAGTCGCGGCGGATGACTGGCAGGGTCAGGTAATCCGACTGTCTTGTATTCGCGTTGATGCCCGCTCCAGCAATCACGGTGAGTCGCGCCGGCCCTGGTGCTGTTGGCCAGATCTGCCGCCGACGATCATGGTCTGACGATGCGGCGGCCGACCTGGATGCCGGACTGACAGTGATGCTGTCGAGACGACTGGCGCGCCATGTCAGCGGCAGATCCGGTAAACGACAGAGATCGAGAACGGTTCGGGAGGCGAACACGCTGTAGTCCGTCCGCGGGGCTCGTCGCCGCGGTCCAGCAAGGTCTCGGGGCATCTTGGTCATCAGCAGGACAGGGACGTGGCAAATGTCCTTCACCCGTTGGGGTAGGTGACAACCGGCTCCGCTTCCGGATCGGAATACGCCCAATGGGCGCCCGGCTGAGCCTGACGGGTGAGGACCGCAACTGACGGCTTCGACAGCGGCCGGTAGGGCAACTCATGAAGCAAGCGGCTTGCTTCTTCGACGGGGAACCAGCGGGCCTCCTGAATCAGACCATCTGGGTCGCGGACGTGCAGGGTCGGATCCACCACGTCGACGGTGAAGTTCCACACCCGGCTGACGGTGACTGCTCCGGTCACCGCCGCCGTGCCATGAAGAACGAGGTCCGCGGTTGCGACGACCAGACCTGTCTCCTCGGCCAACTCTCGGCGGGCGCCCTCAAACGGCGTCTCGTGGTCCTCGATCCGCCCGCTCGGGATGTTCCAGTAGGGGCCGCCCCACCGTGGGTACTCCTCGTACACGAGAACGACTTTGTCGTCGTGATGTGCGAGAACGCCGGCGTACCGGGACCGACTCATGCTTGGCACGGGGGCCATTCAACCTCACCTCAGCACCGCGCACGGGCACGGGCACGGGCACGTCACAGCTTTCACTATCTGCGGCAGATCCGTGCGTTTGTCGTACAGGAAGTCGCGGCGTGGACGCCAGCTCAGGGAAGGTCGGGATCCGGGTGCTCGGCCGCGAAACGCTCGCCCGCTTCCTCGTCGACCAGCGAGTTGTCGACCAGCCATTCAACCGCCCGCCGCCTTGCGCGAACCTCGCGGAAAGCGTGCCATGCTGGCAGCAGGTGCGGATACTCCTCGTGCAACTCGTTCTTGAACCGCCGGAAGGCACCCCGGCCCTGGATAGCTCGCGCGAGTCGGCGGCCGGCCGCCGCGTCACTGATCCTCTCAGCGAAGTCCTGGTACCAGACGTAGGACCGCAGCGGATCGATGCCCACCAGGTCGAGGTCGTCAAGTTCGACGGGCGTGTGTCCGTCGATGCCGCCGTCCGTCGTCCAGAACACGATCTCAGCGGAATGCGGGTTGATCAGCCATCGGTGCTCGCAGTCGGTCTGGTCCTCGAGCGCGGTAGCGATCTCCTCCAGGTCCAGCCTGCTCAGGTCAAGCATCCAGCCACCATAAACCCGCTTCATTCCGCGTTTCGACCAGCGATAGCACGCGACAGTCCGGGCGCCTACCGGCGTGCCGTCCACGCTCGCTACGTGACGCTCGGATCGCGGCAGATCCGGGCGTCGGGCGTTCCCCTCGAACGGGCATGGCCGGCGCAGCGTTGTGCGGTCAGAGCAGCGCGATCTGACCCGGCAGCGGCTCATCGTCGAGGCGACCGTCGAGCTGCCACAGCCGAAGCAGGTCCTCCTCATGATGGCGGGTGAGCCATCGGCCTGGCTGCTGTGCAGGATGGATGGAACCGAATCTGTGGGGGTGCGGGTACCGCATCTGAGATCGGCATCGCAGCCTGCACGCCGACAGCAGTAGATGGCCTTCGGCGTCGTCCGGCAGGTCTGCGGTGCTGACAGCGATCAGGATCAGTTCGTCGGTGAGGAACACAGCTCGGTCCACGTATCGCCAGCCTCGTGGCGTGTCCGGCAGGTCCTCGAGGTGTCGCTCCGCGATCACGTTGTCGGTGGTCACGTTGCGGACGGACACAAAGCCGTCGAATGCCGTGGTCAGATAGCGGTCGCCCGCTGGGCTGAAACCGGCGAGGTCGTCACCGGCCAGCGGTCGCAGCACGATGTGTCCGGCGTTAAGACCGATGAGCATGGAGGGTGACGGCTCGGGATGGGGCAGCGTCAAGCCGGTCCAGGTGTCCGCGGGACGGTGCACGAACGAGGCAGCCTCGGGGCCGGGCAGCGGCGTGCGGTTGATCTCCTTGCCGGTCGCGGCGTGGATGGCGACAAGTTCCTTGGTGCCGGCCAAACGGACCCAGAGGATGTCGTCGCCGTCCAGGTCGAAGTCGGCGCCGACGGTGGCACTGCCGCCGAGTCGATCCCAGCTGCTACGCCAGAGGACTGCGCCGTTGTGGTCAAGAACAACAATCTGGTGCTTATCGCCCGCTGCGACGAGCTGGCTAGTGGCACCGACGTTCATCCGCGGGTCGTCGAGAGGCACCGCAAATCGCGCCACGCGACGCAGGTCGTGGTCGAACAGGTTCACGGTGAAGCTGGCGGACTCGGTAACCGCCCACCCAAGGCCAGTTGCCTGCGTAACATGCCGAATGCCGGGCAGCCACACCTGGTTGATCAAGCGGGGTTGCATCGCAGCAGCATAGAGCCATTTCGACGAGGCTGGCGGGGGTCGCCTGCGCGGATCGCGGCATGTGCGCGCGTCGCTCAGTCCTGCCGGGTCTAACGAGCGCCGACGTCAGCGGCCGATACGGAAACGCGCTCACCCTCTACGGGAGGAAGCCGGCCCGTTGAGCCACGATCTCTGACCGCACAAGCTCCAGGAGACGACCCAGCCAGTTGCGGCCTTTCGTACCACCGCTCCAGTAGGCCGAGCTGATGTTGTAGTCGATGCGGCCGTCGCCGGTCCCAAGGAGCACGTCTGCGAGTTCTTGGTGTTGATTGAACTTGGCGCGCAGGATCGTGTGCATCGCGGTGAGACGAAGGTGGGGCCAGTCCTGCCTAATCGGCGCACCTCCGACGGCGCGCTCGACGCTAAGGGCTGTCGTGGTGCGGCGGATCGCCGCGCGAGCGGTCTCGTCGGTGGTGGCCAGCGCCCAGTAGGCGTGCA
>NZ_JBVJGT010000046.1:0-56279 GCF_055587185.1 Micromonospora sp. NPDC048040
CCCGCATCCGCAGCGAACGACAACGACGCTGGGGCCAACCCACCACCCACGCAGCCTGATCCCAACACCGCGAACGTTCGTGGTCACGGCACTAGCCGGGGCGGTGCCCACCGCCGCGTCGGCGGGCCCTGACCGCCCGTCCGGCCTGACACCCGTCGCCAACCCGTCCGCCACGGAGACCGTCACCCTCGTCACCGGCGACCGGGTCGCCGTGCAGGCCGGGCCTGACGGGCGGACCGCCTTCACCATCCAGGAGGCCGACCGCGACGGCGACGTCTCGTTCGAGACGCTCACCTACGGCGACGACACCTACATCATCCCGTCCGACGCCGCGCCGTTGGTCCCCGAGGTGCTGGACCGGGAGCTGTTCAACGTCACCAAGCTGGCCGAGTACGACTACCACGAGTCGGTGCCGGTGATCGTCAGCTACGAAAAAACGAAGGCTCCCCGCACCCTCTCCGCGCCAGCGGGCGCGAAGGCCACGGCACATCTGTCGAGCATCAACGCGGTCGCCGCCACCATCGACCGCAGCGGGCGCTGGTGGCGCTCCGCGCAGCCCTCGGGTGCGGCCGGAGACATGAAGCTGGCCCGCACCGGAACGCTGGCCGGCGTCGACAAGGTGTGGCTCGACGGCATGGCCAAGGTGACGCTCAGCGACAGCGTACGGCAGATCGGCGCGCCCGAGGCGTGGGCCGCCGGCTACGACGGCACCGGGGTCACCGTGGCCGTACTGGACACCGGCGTCGATGCCGACCACCCGGACCTCAAGGGCAGGGTGCTGGCCGCGCAGGACTTCACCGACAGCGGCGACCCGCGCGACCGGCACGGGCACGGCACCCACGTGGCGTCGACGATCGCCGGCACCGGAGCGGCCTCCGGCGGCAAGTACACCGGCGTGGCACCGAAGGCGCAACTGCTCAGCGGAAAGGTGTGCGTCCAGGAGGGCTGCCCGTTCTCGGCGATCATGCTCGGCATGCAGTGGGCCGCCACCCAGGGGGCGGACGTGGTGAACATGAGCCTCGGCGGTGGCTTCAGCGACGGCTCCGACCCGCTCAGCCAGACGGTCAACGCCCTCACCGAGCAGCACGACACCCTGTTCGTGATCGCCGCCGGCAACTCCGGACAATCCGGCGAGGGCTCGGTCGACGCGCCCGGCGCGGCCGACGCGGCGCTGACCGTGGGCGCGGTCGACAGGGCCGAAAAACTCGCCTACTTCTCAGGGCACGGGCCGCGGCTGGTCAACTACGGGATCAAGCCGGACCTCACCGCCCCCGGCGTCGGCATCGTCGCCGGCCGTGCCTCCGGGACCGCCATGGGCAGCCCGGTCGACGACCACTACACGGCCGCCTCGGGCACCTCCATGGCGACCCCGCACGTCGCCGGTGCGGCGGCGCTGTTCCTGCAGAAGCACCCGGGCACGTCTCCCGCCGCGGCCAAGGCGGCGTTGGCGAGCACGGCGGTGCCGAACGGCGACCTCGCGGTCTACCAGCAGGGCGGCGGGCGACTGGACGTGCGCAACGCCCTCAACTCGCCGGTGCTGCCCGACCGGTCACCGCTGGATCTCGGCTTCTTCACCTACCCGCAGGACAAGACCGCCCCGGTGAGCACCACGGTCAGCTACACCAACCGCAGCACGAAGACCGTCACCGTCGACCTGGCGCTCGACGTCGAGAACCGGGCCGGAACCGCCGCGGGCGCCGACATGCTCGCCGTCTCGCCGGCCTCGCTGACGATCGAGCCCGGCGCCACCGCCAAGACCACGGTCACCGTGGACGTCCGGGTCGGCGAGGCCGGGATCTACGGCGGCTACCTGACGGCCAGCCAGAACGGCACGGCGGTCAACCGCATCCCGGTCGGGTACTACAAGGAGGAGATCCGCTACGAACTGCGGGTGAAGGGCATCGACCGCACCGGCCGGCCCGCCAACGCGCTCAGCATGATCGACGTACTGGACGTGGACGACCCCGGCCGGTTCATGGAGATCAGCAACCAGTTCGACGACGGCGTGGTCACCCTGCGGGTGCCGGCGGGCGTCTACTCGGTGGCCGGCCTCATCTACACCCAGAACGAGCAGCAGGGCTCGCGGCCGGAACAAACCTGGGTCGGCGACCCCGAGATCGAGATCAACGGCGACACGACGCTGGTGTTCGACGCGCGGCGGGCCGCCCCGGTCAGGATCGTGACCCCGGAGCCGGCCACACCGACCGGCATCGCGACCCTGGGGTGGTGGCGTCAGAGCACATCGGGCTGGCCGTTCGCCCACAACTTCCACGGATCCCCCTCGCCGCTGTCCGCGGTGCCGACCGAGTCGGTCACCCGCGGCGAGTTCGAGCTCTACACCCGGCAGCGGCTCGTGGCCGGGCCGCAGAACTCGATCCTGTACGACCTGGTCGTGCCGTTCCACGAGCGGGTGCCCGCCGACCCCACCTTCGTGGCCGATCCGGCCCGGCTGGCCAGGGTGAACAGCCGCTACCACAGTGACGTCACCGCGCACACGATGCTCGAGCTGCGGCACTTCTACCGGCCGTGGTCGCTCTCGTCGAGCCAGGTGGCGGCCCTGCACGCGGCGCCTCGGGAGCGCGTCGAATACCTGGTGGCCGAGGAGAACTGCTACGCGCAGTGGATGTACGGAGCAATCGCGTACCTCGGGCAGTTGATCGAGCCGACCACCTGTTACAAGCCGGGTGAGCGGCGCGACCAGAGCTGGTTCCGGCAAGTGGCCCGGCCCGGGTTCAATGCCGGCAACCAGCTCGATCCGGGCGTGCCGACGACCCGCGACGGCGACCTGATCTCGCTGTCGATGGTCGAGTGGCTGGACTCCGACGGGCACCACGGCACGGCGGACGCCAGGGTCGACACCGCCGCCGTCCGCATCTACGAGAACGGCAAGCTGATCGGCGAAGGCCCACGCCCCCGGGGCTCCATCACGGTCAGCCCGAAGACGGCCGAGCACCGCATCGAGTTGGACGTGGCCCGCAAGGCGGCCTGGTGGACCACCTCCACCGAGACCCGCACCGCCTGGACCCTCCGGTCGAAGGGTTCCACCTCGGATCCGATGGTGCTGCCACTGCTACAGGTCGACTACGACGTCCCGGTGGACCTGCTCAACACCACCGCACCGCCGAGCGGTCGGCAGGGTCCGCCGACCGTCGGGCTCACCATCGGCCACCAGGCCGGTGCCGACGGCCCGGCGATCGGCGGAGCCAAGGTGTCGATCTCGTACGACGACGGCGAGACCTGGCAGCAGCGCCCGGTCCGGGGCCTCGGCGACGGCCGGTTCGAGGTGGTCCTCGACAACCGCGACCCGGCGGAGACCAACGGTTTCGTGGCACTGCGGGTCGAGGCGTGGGATGCCGACGACAACCGGATCGAGCAGACGATCACCCGGGCCTGGCAGCTGCCACCCGCCCGCTGAGCCCATGAGGCTCCGGTAGGCGGGCCGAGCACAACCACCGAGGTTGGCCGGTTGACGACGGCGGTCGTCGACCGGCCAACCGCTCTGGAAGCGCCCGCCGGGCCCGACGGTCCTCCGGGTCACCCGGTGGGCGGGTCACCCCGCCGGGAGGGGCCGCCGTTGTGGGTTGTCGGGCGGCTGCGGCGGCGAGATCCAGGTGACCAGCACGACCGAGATGATCATGAGGAGGAACCACGACGCGAGCTTCTCCGGCGAGACCGGGTGCCAACCGCTCACCTGGCTCGGGTAGAGCCAGGCCTGCGACCAGGTGGCGATGTTCTCCGCGAACCAGATGAAGAGGGCGACGAGGAGGAAGGCCAGCAGGAGCGGCATGCGCAAGCGGAACCGGAACACGCGGAACTGCATGACACAGCGCCCGAACACCAGCGCGACGACGGCGACGAGCACCCATCGCACGTCCCGGACGTAGTGGTTGCTGAAGAAGTTGGCATAGATCGCGGCGGCCACGACAGCCGTCCCCCAGCGTCTCGGGTAGCGCGCGAAACGCAGGTCGAACAGCCGGTTGACCCGGACCATGTAGGAGCCGACGGCGGCGTACATGAAGCCGCTGAAGAGGGGCACCCCGCCGAGTCGCAGGACCCCGTCGGGCGCGTAGGACCACGAGCCGATCTGGGTCTTGAACAGTTCCATGGCCGTGCCGACGAGGTGAAACAGCACCACCACCCGCAGCTCGCGCAGGGTTTCCAGGCGTCCGGCCACCATCGCGATCTGGATGGCGACCGCGGCGAGAGTCAGGAAGTCGTTGCGGGCGAGTGCCGCGTCCGCCGGGTACCAGAGGCGCGCCGCGAGGATGATCGCCAGCATCGCCGCACCGAACACGCACGCCCAGGCCTGTTTGAGCCCGAAGACCGCGAACTCGGCCAGCCAGCAGATCGGCCCGCGCTCGGGCAGCCGTGCCAGGACCGCGCGGAAGCGGGCGTCGATCGCGCGTTCGGCCGTGGTCAGGGCGGCTGGTCCGGACGGGGTATGCATCGCCCCCGACGCTATCGGCCGGCGCAGCACGAGCCGGCACCGGCGGCGGTGCTCCTCGGGCGGGGCAGCCCGGCCAGCAACTGCCGGAGCCGTACGAATCGCTCAGCGGAATCCACCGCCGGTCACCCCGCCTGTTCGACCGGCAAGGTGGAGCGGAGCGTCTCTGGTCAGCTTAGCGATCCTGTGTCGGATTGGGTTTCCGGGATCGTTTCCCACCGTGGTGGGGAGGCGTGGGCGTGGAGGTGGAATCCTGCGCCCAGTGCTGCTCCTCGTGGCCGGTGGCCGGTGGTGGGTGTTGTGCTGGTCGTGTTCACGCCCTGGTGTCGGTGGGCTGCGCGGGGCAGCCTCCGGTCCGTTGGTGCGTGTCCCTCCGGACGCTTGCCCGCTCGGCTGTGGGGCCGGGTGGGGGAGGGTGCCCTGCGTCGCCTGGGCGCGGGGCGTGGTGTCTTGTGCCGGGTCGGGCCGGCCTTCGACCGGTCCCGGCGGCTGGTCTTGGTGGGGGTGACGACGGCTGTGGCTTCGAGCTTGTCCACGACCGAGCGGATCGTCATGGCTGCGGTGGTGCGGTCGGTGACGGTCGTGGCTTGGTGGGTGAGGCCCCGGGCGGCGATGCGGCGCCAGGCGCCGTTGTCGCGGTCGCCCTGCCAGCCGCAGCCGCCGGTGTCGGGGCAGACGGCCCACTTCCAACCCGCCACGGTGGGCTTGTCGGGGGCTTTGCGGTGTTGCAGCGGGGTCAGGCATTGCGGGCAGTGTTTGGAGGTGTTGCGGGCGGGGACGGTGACCACGGCGATACCGGTCTCGGCGGCGAGGTGACGCATGCGGTCGGTGATCTTTCCGCGTACCTGCTGGGACAGGCGGGTGTTCAAGGTGGCACCCATGCCTCGTGCTTCCATCGACCGCAGGTCTTCCATGTAGATCACGCTCGCCTTGGCGGCGATCGCTTGGTCGACGGTCCATCTGGCGGCGGCCCACGCGAGGGCGTCGTTGAGGTGTGAGCGGCGGTCGGACACCTGCCGGATCTCGGCGCGCAGCGCCTCGTGTTTCGCTCTCAGGTGCTCGTCGGGGCGGCCGCCGGTCAGCCGCAGGTACTGGTCGTCTTTGGCGTGCAGCTGTTCTGACAGGCGTCGGAGGCGGTGCTGTTTGGCGAGGACTCCGGCGGCCCGGAACTGGCCACCGGCCCCCAACGCCGTGATCCGCCCATCCTCGCGACGTCGCAGGGCCCCCGCGCTGAGGAGCGTGTTGAGGCCCCAGTCCACGCCGAGCGCCACCGTGTGACCGGTGGGCTGGGCCTTCGGCACGGCATGGGTGTATGCCATATCGGCGCGTACCTGTCGGCCGGTTATGCGGAGGGTGGGCAGGTGCAGCACCGCCGAGGCGGGAACCGTGGGCGGCAGGATGATCGGGCAGGCGACCCACGTCCAGTCCCGATACGCGCGCGGATCCGGGCGGGTGGGCAACTGCAACCGCAGCAACACCCTGCCCGGGTCGGCCTCGCAACGCTCGATGGTGGCCTGCTGCCGATCACACGCGGCCAGCAGCAGCATCCGCGGGACCTTCGGGACGCCTTCGAGCTCGAACACATCCACCGGCAGCCGGCCATGCGCGGCAAGGAACGTGGCGACCTGCCGGGTTCGGCCCTTGACGATGCTGCACGGCAGATGCTCCCCGCCAGGAATCGACGCCCGAACCTGATCCCACTCGACGACACTGCGCCTACGCGGATCGGCCGGCCACGTCGCCAACACCCCCGCGGTCACATCAGCACGCCACCCCACCGAACGCAGAACACGCCCCGCCTGTTCCTGCGCCATCCGCACGACCCGGTCGTTGACCTTCACACCCTCCGGGACGGTGACCGTCCAACCCAAACGCCGCAACGCCATCCACGCATGCGACGGCAACCTCCGGCCACCCGCGTCCACCCCACCGGCCAACACTCCCACGTCCGCGGCATTCCAGTGCTCGCTGATCAGAGCGCCCACCATCCCCGCCACCAGATCAGCACACCAGCCGACCCGCTCGGCAACCGCGACCTGGGACAGCACCTCACCGGTCTTCTCGTCCACACCCCCACGCACAAAGGCGCGGGCACACGCCGTGCGGGACGTCTCGCCGTCGGCCAGCGGCAGCTTCCCACTCACCGGCCTACCGCCTCGACACCGATCGCAGAAAACCGGCGCCCACGGCCGAACCACGCCACCGGAACCCTCCCCGAACCAGCCCAAAGACGAAACGTCACCGGGTGAACACCCAGACGCTTCGCGGACTCCGCGAATCGAAGAAATCCCACACCATCAATCTATGATCACCCAAGATCCCTAATCAAGATGGTGAGCCTGGAGTTCCACCGCCTCGCCAGCCACCTGCACCGGCTCGCGACCGCGTTCAGCGCGTTCTACGAACGCTGCCCGGTGTTGCGCCCCCGGCGAGCTGCGGCAGAGACGGTTGGTGTTGGCCGACCTGACCGCCCGGACACTGCGGCAAGGGCTGCACCTGCTCGGCATCCGAACCCTCGAACGGATGTGACCCCGCGGCGCGGTCACGGGGCAGCAGGGAGGTAGCGGGGGAGCGGGTGGCCACCGTAGGTTTATGGGCTCCGGACAGTGAGGGGCGTGGATGCGGACCATCGACTGGCGGGACGGTCTGATCATCGCGATCGACCAGACCCGGCTGCCGCACGAGGTCAAGTTCCTGGAGATCGGGACCGTCGAGGAGTTGATCGCGGCGATCCGGTCGCTGGCGATCCGGGGCGCACCCGCGATCGGTGTCGCCGGGGCGCTCGGCGTGGCGCTCGCCGCCCGGCTGTATCCGGACGACCCGGCGGAGCTGCGACGGGTCGTCGACGCGATCCGGGCCGCCCGCCCGACTGCCGTGAACCTCGCCTGGGGCGTCGACCGGGTACGCGTCCGGCTCGAGGCCGAGGGCGCGGAGGCGGCCCTCGCCGAGGCCCTGGCGGTGCTGGAGGAGGACGTCCGCTGCTGTCGTGCGCTCAGCGAGCGGGGTGCCCGCTGGCTGGTCGAGACGGTGGGGCCGCAGGTGGCGGTGCAGACCCACTGCAACGCCGGGGCACTGGCCACCGTCGAGTGGGGCACCGCGCTGGGCGTGGTCCGTTCCCTCCAGGAGCACGGGGCGCTGGCCCACGTGTACGCCTCGGAGACCCGCCCGCTGCTGCAGGGCGCGCGGCTGACCGTGTGGGAGTTGGCCCAGATCGGCGCGCCGCACACCCTGGTGGTGGACTCGGCCGCCGCGTCGGTGCTGGCCCAGGGCCTGGTCGACGCGGTCGTGGTCGGCGCGGATCGGATCACCGCCAACGGCGACGTGATCAACAAGGTGGGCACCTACCCGCTGGCCCTGGCGGCGGCCCGCGCCGGGGTGCCGATGGTGGTCGCCGCCCCGGAGTCGACCGTCGACCTGGCCACCCCGACCGGCCGGGACGTCCACATCGAGGTACGCGCCCCCGAGGAGATCACCGCTCTCGGTGCAGCGGACCTGGCCCCGAAGGGCACCGGTACGCTCAACTACGCCTTCGACGTGACCCCGGCGGACCTGGTCACCGCCATCGTCACCGAGCGTCGGGTCATCCTGCCGGCCGCCGGCGGCCGCCCCGACGACCCCACCGCCCGGGCCTGACCAACCCCGACCCCTCCCGCGAGGAGCCGCCCCCATGCTCGACCGCTGGTCCGCCGCCGACGCCCCGGACGCCGCCGATCCGATCGCGCGACTCGTGTACGCGTCCCGGCTGCTCGGTGCCGACACCGACCTGGTGCTGCACGGCGGGGGGAACACCTCGGTCAAGACGACGGTCACCGACCTCACCGGGGAGCCGGTGGAGGTGCTCCACGTCAAGGGCAGCGGCTCCGACCTGGCGACCATGGACGCGTCCGGCTTCACCGCGCTGCGGCTGGACCGGCTGCGGGCGCTGCTGCGGCTGGAGCGGCTCGCCGACAGCGACATGATGAACGAGCTGCGCTGCGCCCGCCTCGACGCCACCGCGCCGGACCCGAGCGTCGAGACGCTGCTGCACGCGCTGCTGCCGTACCCGGCTGTGCTGCACAGCCACGCCGACGCGCTGCTCGCCCTGGCCAACCAGCCGAAGGGTGACCGGCTGGTCGAGGAGGTCTACGGCGACCGTGTCGTCGTGGTCCCGTACGTCATGCCCGGTTTCGACCTGGCCCGGCTCTGCGCGGAGCTGTACCCGGCGCGCGCCCACGCCGGCACGGTCGGCGTGGTCCTGCTCAATCACGGGCTGTTCACCTTCGGCGCGGACGCCGAGGAGGCGTACCGCCGGCACATCGAGCTGGTCACGCTGGCGGAGGAGAGGATGGCCCTGCCGCGGGCCCGGGTCGCGCCGGCCAAGCCCCGTCCGGTCGACCGGCTGCGTCTGGCCCGGCTGCGTCACGAGGTCTCCGCCGCGGCGGGTGCCCCGATGCTGCTCAGCCGCTACGAGGACCCGGCCGTGCGGGCGTTCCTCGACCGGCCCGACCTGGCGGCGGTTGCCACCCGCGGCCCGGTCACCCCGGACCACGTGCTGCGCACCAAGCGGATCCCGCTGGTCGGCACCGACGTGGCCGGGTACGCCGACGACTACCGCCGGTACGTCGAGCAGAACCGCTCCCGGGCCCGGACGGTGCTGACCACGCTCGACCCCGCGCCCCGGGTGATCCTCGATCCGGAGCTGGGGATGCTCACCGCCGGCCGCCGGGCGGCTGAGGCCGTGATGGCCCGGGACATCTATCGGCACACCGTCGACGTGATCGAGACGGCCGAGGCCGTCGGCGGCTATCAGGCCCTGTCGGCGCAGGACATCTTCGACATCGAGTACTGGGAGTTGGAGCAGGCGAAGCTGCGGCGGGGCGGCCCGGTGCCGGAGTTCGCCGGCGAGGTGGCCGTGGTGACCGGGGCGGCCTCGGGCATCGGTCGGGCCTGCGCCGAGGCGCTCCAGGCCCGGGGGGCCTGCGTGGTGGCCCTGGACCGGGACCCGTCGGTCGCCGTGTCGGACGGCCCGGCCCGGCTCGGCCTGACCGTCGACGTCACCGACTCCGCGGCCGTCGACGCCGCCCTCGACACGGCGGTGGACCGGTTCGGCGGGGTCGACATCGTCGTCGCGGCCGCCGGGATCTTCCCGGCCAGCCGGGAGATCGCCGGGCTGGACCCGGCCGACTGGCAGCGCACGATGGCGGTGAACGCGGAGTCGGTCGCGTACCTGTTCTCCCGGACTCACCCGCTGCTGGCGCTGGCGCCCCGGGGCGGGCGGGTCGTCGTGGTCGCGTCGCGCAACGCCCTGGCCCCCGGGCCCGGCGCCGTCGTCTACTCCGCGTCGAAGGCGGCGGTGACGCAGGTGGCCCGGGTGGCGGCGCTGGAGTGGGCGACCGACGGCATCCGGGTGAACGTGCTGCACCCCGACGCGGTCTTCGACACCGGGCTGTGGAACGCGGAGTTGCTGGAGGCTCGGGCCCGGCGCTACGGGCTGACCGTGGCGGAGTACACGCGCCGGAATCTGCTCCGTACGGAGATCACCAGCGCCCGGGTCGGCGACCTGGCCGCCACGCTCTGCGGGGAGACGTTCGCGGCCACCACGGGCGCACAGATCACCGTGGACGGGGGGAACGAGCGGGTGATCTGAGGCCGGGCTGCCACAGATCGGGCCTCCGTGCCGCGCTGGCGGGAGTCGGACGTCTTCACGCCGTTGGAGCGCGACGTGATGGCGTACGCCGAGGCGACGTCGCAGAGGCCGCCGACCGTCACCGACGAGTTCTCCGCTCGGCTGCTCGGGCAGCTCGGGGCGCCGGCGATGGTCGAGCTCACCGCGTCGGTCGCGCTGGCGAACCGGTTCGCGCGTACGAACTTCGCGCTCGGCATCGAGGCCCAGGGGTTCGCGGCGACGTGCGGCCTGGCGCCCCTGGCGCAGTTGAGCCGCGCGGCGTCGCACGCATGACCGACGACCCGTTCGTCGCCCACCGCAGCCTGCTGTTCACGGTCGTCTACGAGCTGCTCGGCTCCGCCACCGACGGCGGAGGCGGTCGGCAGGACGCCAGCGGCGGTGCAGCAGTCGCCCACCGCGCCCGGGAGCACGTGGCCGCGCGACGGCAGCGGGTGCGGGTGGGTCTGGCGGTGACCGCGGAGCGGGATGCGGGGTGGTGGTGGCCATCGTTGGACAGCCGCAGCGGGTGCGCTCGACGTGCGTGATCTCGGTGCCATGGCCTCGGTGCGGGCGTTGGTGCCGGGTGCCCACGACGCTCTCGATATCGTCCGTTCGGATTACCCTGGGTCGGCTGTTCGGTAGCGCGACGGTCAGCCTTATGGCAGACTCCCAGTGGGTTGTTTGACACCTACGTGTCACGCGGCGAGGGGATGAGAGGCGCGGGCGCCAGCCGGTGTAGGCCGGCCGGGCCCGTGCCTCTCTTCACGCGCTCCGGCGTCGTTGGCGGCGGTGACCTCGTTCATGCCGGTGGGGCTGGGACGACCGCAGCGGGGACGGACGCCGGTGGCCCGAGCGGATTCGCGCCGGCCGGCGCGAGCACTCCGCCTCGACCGGGCCGGTGATCGCGCCCGGCGAGGACTGCCTCGTTCGGCACGACGCCTTCCCCGTCCGCTCGCGTGTCGGAGCGTGTCGATGCGTTCACTGTTGGCACAATCGGCGTCGTCGGGAAGGACAGTCCCCGGAGGTGCGCGTGGTGCGGTTTCGCGGCCGATTCGCCCGGACGATGCTGCGTGGGACGCTGGTGGTCGGCGGCGTCCTCGGCGCCTGGGGCGTGGCCGAGGCGATAGCGGAGGAGACTGCCTACGCTGCCGGCCCGCCTCGCCTGTGTGCGTTGGGCGACCTGCTCGACACCGGGGCCATCGTCGGCGGTGCGCCCTCCTGCACTGCGTCATCGCCCGCCGACCCGGGGCCTGCGGCCATCGTCGGTATGGGCGTCGGGACGGCGACGCCGGGGACGACCGGCGGGATCGCGCCGGCGCGTACGGAGGTGGGGATCTCGGTACGGGTGCCGACTGGTGCGCGGCTCGCGCAGGTGCGGGCACCGGTGCGCCGGGCGGCGGACACCATCCCGTCCGCCGGAGTGGACTCGGTCGCCGAGGTGGCCGAACCGGTGACGCGTCGGCTCGGGGGTGATGCTCCCGTCGTACGGGAGGCCGCCGAGGCGGACTTGCTCGAGCCGGTCGGTGCGGTCGTTCGTCCGGTGGTCGAGCCGGTCGTGGAGGTCCTGGCGCCCGCCCTGGCGCCGGTGCTCGAGCTGACACAGCCGATCATCGGCCCGCCCGCCGCGCCTTCGCCTCCGACCGGCGATCCGGTGGACGTCGTGCCCGCGCCGGCCGACGACGTGCCGGTGGTCACGGCGCCCGCCACGGACGAGGGCCTGGTGCCCGCGCCGCCGACGCGCCGCAGCGTCATGCTGCGCATCCCGAACAGCGTGGCGGCCACCTCACCCGCGACGACGGGGGAGCCGACGTCTGCCGGTGCGCCGGACGCCGGCGCCGCCGAGTCGAGCCACCCGATGCGGCAGTCCACGCCGGCCCACGCTCCCGGTGTGACGCCGGCCGCGTCCGGCAGTTCGGTCAGCAACGGCTCCGCCAGCGGGTGGACCGGCACCGCCGTCGACACCGAGCCGGGTTCGTGGATCCCGGACCTGCGGTCCCAAGGCTGGTGCGCGACCCGCTGCGAGGAACTCGCGGACCGGCCGCGCCAGCCCGATACCCGACCCGCCTGAGCCCTCCCGCCTGGCTCCGGCGGCATCGTCTGCCGTCACCATCGTCAGTAGTCGCCGGCGGCGTGACGACCCCAAGGGACGGCGTACGGGTGGCGGCTCACATGTCGGCAACCCGCTTCGCGCAGCGATGGTCGTTGTCGCGATGGCGAGCCACGCCGCCGGCGGCGCGGCCGCACTGCGATCGCCGGGACGGCCCGATGACGGGTCGTCGCTGCGGCCACCGGACTCGTGGCCGGGTGAACGACCAGATGTCGTGTCCGCACGACGAGCGCCGCTCCGCCTCGGCGCCCGTCACCTGCCGTCGTACGGATCGAGCCGCCTGGACTTTAGGCACCGTCGTCGGCCGGCGCAGGCCGGGCGCCGACCGAACGATCCATCGCCCTGCGGCAGCTCCGTCTGTCGACCAGCCATACCTCTACCGAGGAGACGTTGTGAAGGAAACTCTGCCGCTCGGACGTGCCAGATGGTGCGACATCGCCGATGTCGCTCACCTTGTCGCCGATGCTCTCGCCACCAGCACCCTCGGGGCATGGCTCGTACCCGACGAGCGCCGTCGACACGACGTGCTCCGCGCAGTCACCCGGATCTGGACCGAGCACGCGCTCCTCTTCGGCGAGGCGTACCTCCTCGACGACCACTCCGCCGCCGCGGTCTGGTTCCACCGGTACGGCCGGATCCCACCACCGATCGGATACGGCGAACGGCTCGCCGTCGCGTGCGGCGACCACCTCGACCGATTTCTCTGCCTTGACGGCGTCCTGGCCGCCCATCGGCCCACCGGCCCCCACAACCACCTGGCGTTCTTCGCCGCCATGCCGGACCGGCAACGCGTCAGCCGCGTCGGCACCCTGCTCACCACGAGCCACGCCCGGATGGACCACGCCTTGCTGCCCGCCTACACCGAGGCGACCACCCTCGCCGAGCGTGATCTCTACGCCCGGCACGGCTATGTCGCCCACGAGCCCTTCACGCTCCCCGACGGGAGCACCGCCTGCCCGATGTGGCGCAGCCCGGGGGCGCACATCACGCCGTCACAGCTCACCCGACGCGGATCTGTCGGCCGCTGACCCCTTCCCGCCCACCGCCGTGCCTGTCTGCCTACCGCTCGTGTACTCCATGGAAGGGACGTTTCCGGTGTCGAAACCAGCCACGACAGGATCGCCTGGAGTTGGACGCTGAAGTGCCGGCAGATCGGGTTTCTCGTCCGCGCCGTCTGAACGGACTCCCGATCCGGGTGATCCTCGACGCCTCGGCGATCCTCGCGTTCGCCGAGGCGTCGATCGACGTGGGCGAGGTGATCGCCGAGGTGGCCGACGAGGGGTGCATGTTCGGGCTGCCGGTGGCGTGCCTTGCCGAGGCATTTCGGCTGGCCGACGCGGACCGCCTCGACATGGTCGTCAACCATCGGCGATGGGCAGCTCAGCCGTAGGGCCGCCAGCCTGAGCGGCCCGCCGTCGAGCTGCAGTGGGGGCTGACGCTAGACGCATGAAGCGCGGCCGGACAGCCACCTGGCAGCCCGCCACCCGGCGAGCGCTGCTCGCAGAGCCCGTCTGGTCGGGTGGCGGGCTGCGCCCGCCCCGGGATGAGGCGGGTGCAGGTCATGCCGCTCGTGGCGGGCTTGTGGGCTGGTGCAGGCGTAGGAGGCGGGCGAGTTTCGCGGCTTGGTCGATGTCGGGGAGGCCGGCTTCGGCGGCGAGGGCTTGGATCTCGGCTTCGGTTTCGGGGTCGGTCAGGTAGCGGGCCATCGACAGCGTCCCCGGCAAGGCTTGGGGTTCGGTCTGCGGGTGTGCGGTCGGGGCCTCGCCGTCGGCTGCCCTCGTGGGCTGGGCCAGCGGCGACGGGTGTGGTGTGGTCGCGCGTGATTGCTGGTCACGGCGTGGGGCCATGTCCCTCCCAGGACGGCGCGTGGCGTGAGGTCGAGGTGTCGGACCATCGGCAACTCCCTTCGGATGGAGAACTTGGTTAGACGTTGGATCGCGGGTGGTACCGGCCGTCAGGCGGCGGACCGACGGCGGTCAGGGCCGCGGGGAATAACTCCGGTGGCTTCGGAAGTGACGAGTGCGCCGCCCCGCGGTCTGTCACGTCGGGGTGGCTGGTGTGAGTGCGCGGGTCGTCGCCGGGTCTGTCGCATGAGGCCGGCGTTGACAGGTCGGTGAGAGCTGGCGAGGCTTGCGCCGCCGCCGGTGGCGTACCGTTCGTCCCTGTCTCGCGCGGTGGGGGCCGTACGGCGGGCGACGGCCGTTGCGCCCGGGGGTTGGACGGGTGTGGGCGTGCGCGGCTTGAAGGGCGCACATTCCCCGCGAGGCGCCGCGTGCCCGCCGGCTCGTCCGGCTGCCCGCCCGGTCGGGCCGCTCACGGTGGGGTGGGGAACTCGTTGTCGTGGGCGGTGTCGGTGTAGGGCAGGTCGATGAGGCGGTAGCGGCCGGCGCTGCGGCCGGCCAGTTGCCAGACCTGCTCGGCGGGGCTAACGCTGGTGGCGGTCCGGAGTTCGGCGGTGGTAGTGGCGATGAACGCCCTTGTCCTGGCCTCGGCGAGGCGGTGGTGCAGGTTCGCCTCGCGTCGGGCGGAGGGTAGGTGGAACAGGACCGGCCATGCCCAGGTGCTCATGGCGTACAGCCGTTCGTACTTGGCGATCTTCTCGGTGAGGATGTCGAGGCGCTCGCGTCCGGTGTCGTACTCGAGGAAGAACGGCACGGCCCGCCTGTGCTCGGTCCAGACCCCGGCGCCGTCCGGGCGGGGCAGTCCTGTCGGTCCGTGGACCATCATCTCGGGGTTGCCACCTTCGCGGTAGAACACGCCCGGGTCGTGGAAGGCGGACGCGGGCTGCCAGCGGTCCAGCCGGCTGTTGGGGTGGGTGCGGGCGTGGGCGGCGAGGTCGATGAAGACCTGGTTGCCGCCTAGCAGGTGCGGCAGGTCCGGGCGCGACGTGAGGGCTTGTTTGCGGCGGCGGGCCTGGTCCCGGCGTGGTCGTCCGAGTCCGCGTTGGGCGTGGACGTGGTCGTAGCCGAGCTGGTCCAGGACGTAGTGGTATGGGTAGGAGCCGCCGTAGGCCCGGTTGGGGCGGAAGCGGTCTGCCGCGCGGAGGACGGTGAGACGGCGTAGCCGGCGTTGGGCGAAGTCCAGGGACGGGAACAGGGCGGCGGCGATCTGGTCGGTGGTGAGGACGCCGTGGTCGTAGAGCCAGCCGAGGAGCCGGTCGTCGCGGGCGGTGATGCTGGCCTGTAGCCGCAGCAGCGGATCCGGAGCGGGTAACGGTTTACGCATGGGCGGCCCCTGGGGGGACACCCCACGCATGAGGGTGTGTCTGGAGCGGTATCGAGCTGGTGAGAGCGGCCCTGACCTGGGCTGTGAGCGGGATCGGGGGGTCGGTTCGGGGGTCAGGATCAAGACGGACGGTAGAACGGGGATCGACACTGCCACCGACACTGCCACCGACACGGCCGGCCATACCGGATTCGGCGTGACGGTGCCGTGAGAGGCTGTGTGAGTCGGGCCGGTAGCGGCGCTGACGGTGGCCGCTGTGCGGGGACATCATCGTTGTTGCTCCTTGGTCAGAGGTGCGGGTAGGCGTAAGGCGCGCGAACCAGCCGCTGCGGTGGGCGGGAGCGCGCTGACAGGTCTGGTCGGGTTCTGTCAGCTCGTGGGCTTCCTGACAGACGCGCGCTGGTCTGACAGCGGCGGCTCGGTCTGACCGGCGTCGCGGGTCGGGTTCCGTCATGGGGCCTCCCGCTGTGACAGATCCGGTGCGGGCGGGTTGGTTTCGGCGCGTAGGACGCGCACGAGCGCGGAGGCGGTGGCGGTGGCGGTGGCGTTGGACAGTTGGTGCCCGTCGTCGCGGAGTTGTCGGGCGAGGGCTTTGCGGGACAGCGGCGTCCCCTTGACCGCGAGGGTGCGGGCGGCGGTCCGGGCGGCCGGGACCAGCGCGCGGACCGCCGTCGTCCGTCGACGGCTGGTTGTCCCGGCGGTCCGGGACCGCCGGAGACCGGTCCGCGACGGCGGGGACCGCAGTCGCGGGGTCCCGGACCGCGGCGGCGGTCCCGAAGACCGGCGCTCTGATATCCGGGACCGCCGCGTCAACGGTCAGCGCCGGTCCGGGCTCAGACCGCACGGGCTGGACGGTGGAGTGGGGTGGGGCGAGGTCCGCGCGGCCGAGGGCGATCTTCACCATCGCCAGGAACCGGGTTCATCGAAGCCGGGCTCCGCCCACAACGTCCGGAGCACCATCCCTTTCCGCTACGGAACTACTTGCCTACTAGGAAAGTTAATGCTCTACTTTCCTAGTAGGCAAGTAGTCGCCTTCCCCTCAAGGAGAAGTCATGGCCGAGTCAGCCGTGTCCCCCGCAGCGGCCGCCGACGCGCTCGCCGAGGTCCACATCCGCCGTGACCAAGCGATCGCCGCGGCGCTCGTCCCTGACTGGTACTGGCTGGCCGTGGGCGGTCTCATGGTGGCCTTCACCGCCGCCGTGGAAAGCCGGCTGCCGTGGCTGATCGCGGTGGGCTCGATCGCGTACGCGCTGGGTCTGGCCGCCGTCGTCGTCCGTGTCGCGGTGCGGCACCGTGCCCAGGTGCACCACAGCCTGCTCGGCGTACGCGGCGCCGTCGCCATCGCCGGCTACGTATGCTGCCTGGTCGCGCTGGGCTTGATCATCGGCTTCGCGGCGGACGGGTCGGGGGTGGTCTTGCCGGCCACCGTCGGCACGGCGGCGACCGCCGGGGCGATGACCGCCACCGGTCCGGTCCTGATGCGGTACCTGCGCGCGATGATGACCGCCCGATCGATCGCCGTCGGTCGATGACCGTACCCCGGTTCGACGAGCTGATCCACGCGCCGACCCGGCTCTCCCTGGTCAGTCTGCTGGCCGCCACCGAATGGGCCGAGTTTCGCTACCTGCGCGAGCAGCTCGGCCTGTCCGACTCCGCGCTCTCCAAGCAAATCGCCACCTTGGAGCAGGCGGGCTACGTCGAGGTGCGGAAGAGTTTCGTGGGCAAGCGTCCGCGCACCTCGGTCAAGCTGAGCCGGTACGGACGCGCTGCCTTCGACGGTCATGTCGCTGCATTGCAGCAGATCGTGGCCCGTGGCGGTGCGACTGTGCTGCCGTGACTCCCGCCGGCGAACACGACCCACAGGGGCCCGTCCGACCAGCGGCCGGGCGGCGTCACCCGACGGCGGCAGGCGCGTGGCCACGATGACAGTTGAGCAGTGCTGGTCGGCTCTTCCGCTCGGAGCAGGAGAGCCGACCTGAATTACCGTACTGACCGGCGGCTGAGGCGTCGCCTGTCGCCGCCGAGCCGAGGCATGGCCAACCGGGCACGTAGCGTCGATGGCTCCTCACCGCGACCACTGCTGACTCGTGCCCAGCGCCGCGGTCGCCGAGCCCTGTGCCGGAGCGGTGGTGTCGCACCGCAGGCGGGCGACGTGGTCGACCAGGGCGGCCCGCAGACCGTCATGGTCCCGAAGGTCAGCCCCGAAGATCTCCCGGACGTCCAGGAAGGAGCTGACCAGGCGGTGCGGATCGGTGCCGCCGGCCACCACCGCGGCGCGCAGCCGGTCGGCCAACGGGTCCGCCAACGGCACCGCCCTGTCGCAGGCGTCGGCGACGTACGCCATCCACGCGGCGATCGCCAGCGCGGCATGGTGGGGCACCACACCGGCGGCGAGGCGGTCCCGAACGGTGTCCACCAGCCGGACCGGCAGCTTCTGGGATCCGTCCATGGCCACCTGGGCGGTGCGGTGCCGCAGCGCCGGGTTGGCGAAGCGGGTGAGGACCTCGCGTCGGTACCGGTCCAGATCCAGTCCCCGCGGGACGCACAGCGTGGGCGCGACGTCCTCGGTCATCAGCGCGTCGGCGGCCACGGCGAGGTCGTCGTCGGCGAGCGCCTGCGCGATCGTCTCGTGTCCGCGCAGCGCGCCGAGGTAGGCGAGCAGGGAGTGGGTGCCGTTGAGCATGCGCAGCTTGACGGCCTCCCAGGCGGCGACGTCATCGGTGAGCACCGCTCCGGCCAGTTCCCAGGCCGGTCGGTCGGCCGCGAAGTCGTCCTCGATCACCCACTGCCGGAAGGGCTCGGCGACCACGAGGCCCTCGTCGCGCAGGCCCAGGATCGCCGCGGCCTCGGCACGGTCTCGGGGGGTGGTGGCCGGGACGATCCGGTCGACCACGCAGGACGGAAAGCGTGTCGCCCCGGCGATCCAGTCGGCGAGCACGTCGCCCTCGGCCGACGGCAGTGCGGCCAGGAAGTCGTGCACCAGGTGGCGCAGGACCTTGCCGTTGCCGGCCAGGTTGTCGCAGGACAGGATCGTGACCGGACCGGCGTCGAGTGCCCGCCGTCGTCGCAGCCCGCGGACGAGTTGACCGACGGCGGTGCGGGGCGGGCGGCCCCGCAGGTCGGCGACGATCTCCGGATCCGTCAGGTCCAACCGGCCGTCGGCGCCTCGCCGGTAGCCCTTCTCGGTGACCGTGAGGGTGATCAGCCGGACGGCGGGATCGGCGAGTCGGTCGACGACCGCCGCCGGATCATGCGGTCCGGCGAGGATCTCCCGGACACTGCCGACCACCCGCAGGGGCGCGGCTGCCGGCCCGCGCTCCAGCACGGAGTAGAGGCCGTCCTGCGGCGTCAACTGGTCGCGTACGACCGCGGAGCGTTGCGTCACCGCGGTGATTCCCCAGTCGTCGCGGCCGGCGGCGGCCGCGGCCAGTTCGGTGAAGGCCGCCTGGTGCGCCCGGTGGAAGGCACCGATGCCGAGGTGCACCATGCCGACCCGCACCGCGCGCGGATCCACGGCCGGCCCGACCCAGCCACCGCGACCCCGCGGCGCAGCGGCGAGGCCGCCCAGCGACAGCCGTGGCCCCGACCCTGCCGTGGCGCTCACGACAGCCAGCGGTGGAGGTGCTCGGCGACGAAGTCGTCGTCGCGTAGCTGCGGGTACGCCCGCCACACCCGGTCGATCTCCGCGAGCTGACCCGGGCTGAGCGATTCGCGCTCGTCCAGGCACCACAGCCCGGCGAGCAGCCCCTGCCGGCGCAACACCTCGTGGATGCCGGAGATGCAGCCGTGGAACCTGCCGGCGACGTCGAAGATGGCGGCGTTGGCGTCGGTGAGGGCGAGTTCGGTGGCGAACGCCTCGCGCAGCGCGTCCGGGTCGCCGGCCTTCGCCAGCCGGACGGTCCGGTGCAGGTGCACCGCGCGCTGTGTCCACACCGACCACTGACCGAGCAGCCCACCGACGAACTCGAGTTCCCGGGAGCCGTCGACGGGGTAGCGCGAGAGCAGGTCGCCGACGATGTGGTCGTCGTTGCCGGTGTAGAGCGCGACGTCGGCGCTGCGCCCCGACGCGGCCACGCCGAGGATGACGTCGAGCGACGCGTACCGGTCGAACGGGGCGACCTTGATGCCGATGACCGACGGCAGGTCCGCCAGGCTGGTCCAGAACGACCGGGACAGAACCCGGCCGCCGACGGCCGGTTGCAGGTAGAACCCGATCACCGGCAGCACCTCGCCCACCGCCGCCGCCCGCCGGACCAGCTCGTCCTCGGTGAGGTCGCCGGCGCCGTACGGGGCGAGCAGGATCGCGTGGTAGCCGAGTTCGGCGGCCAGCTCCGCCTCGGCGACGGCGTGCCGGGTCGGCCCGCAGGCGCCGGCGACGAGGATGGTGTCGCGGGTCGGGTACTCGGCGGCGGTGGTGGCGGCCAGTTCGAGGACGGGCCGGAGCAGGCCGTGGCGGGGCTCGTGGATGGCGAACTGGGTGGTGTGTACGGCGACGGCGACGCCGCCGGCGCCGGCCTCCAGGTAGTAGCGGGTGAGGGCGCGTTGGCGGCGCTCGTCGAGTTTGAGGTGGGCGTCCAGCGCCAGCGGGTGCGCGGGAATCACCGTGCCGGTACGGAAGAGTGTCAGCGGGTCGGTCGTCCTGGCCTGAACCGTCGTGGTCATCGGCGCCTTCCATTCCGCGTCTGGAATCGATTGGGTCTGCCCGGCACGCTGCTTTTCCTTCCTCCGTGGGTCAGGGAATCGTGAGGCGGCCGGAGCGGCTCGTGGGATCCCAGGCCCCGAAGGCGCCGAGCAGGGTGCGGGCCATGGCCCGGTGACCGTGCTGGCCGGGGTGGCACCCCATGGCGTACCAGTGCTCGGGCGCCGGCCGGTCGGTGTCGGTCCACACGGCGTAGTGGTCGACCAGGGGCGCCGCGGTGTCGGTGGCGACGGCCCGGACCGCGTCGACGTAGCGGGGGAGGTGCTCGACGACGTGCTCGGGAGCCGTCGACAGCGTGTCGTTCGGGGTCTGGACCACGACCAGGCTGTCCGCCCCGGTGCGGAGCCGCTCGACGACCGACCGGTAGGTGGACGAGAACTTGGCCAGGCCGGCCTCGCCGTGCTTCGTGTCGTTCAGCCCGATGCCCACCACCACGACGTCCGGCCGGAAGCGCAGGGCGAGCCGCTCGAGACGCTCGTCGAGGTCGGTCACGGTGTAGCCGCTCACGGCGGTGTTGACGAACGCGTCCGCGGTCCGACCCAGCTCGCGCAGGCGTTCGGTGAACAGCTCCGGGTACGACCGGGCGCCGTAGGTGTGCCAGGTCCCAGCGGTCACGCTGTCGCCGATGAACGTCCAGGTCAGCGGCGTCTGTCGGGCGATGACGGCGGTCAGTGCGGGGTGCGGGTCCACGTTTCGCTCCTTCTGTCAGTGGATGCGTACCGGTTTCCCGGCCCGACCCGACTGGTAGACCGCCTCGATGAAGGCCACGGCCGCCCGCGCCTGGGCGGCGGTGACCAGGGGCGGGCGACCGGTGCGGGCTGCGGTGACGAAATCGGTGAGCTGGGCCAGCTGCTGGTCGGTCGGTACGTCGTCCGGCCTGGGTGGTTGCCCGCCGTGCCTCGAGGTGTAGTGGGCGAGCTGTTCCGCCTCCACCACCACCGAGCCGCCGTCACCGAAGACCGTGTACCGGATCGGGACGCTGTCGTAGGCGGCGGTGGTCGCCAGGAAGGTCAGCAGCGCGCCGCTGCGCAGCCGGGCGGTGATGGTGACGGTGTCCTCGACCTCGATGCGTTCGTGGGCGAGCAGGTCGGTGTACGCGAACACCTCGTCGACCTCGCCCAGCAGCCACAGCGCCAGGTCCACCAGGTGCACACCCTGGTTCATCAGGGCGCCGCCGCCGTCGAGGGCCCAGGTGCCACGCCAGTCGCCGGCGTCGTAGTACTCCTGGCTGCGCCAGAGCGCGACCTCGAAGGTGGCGGCCGTGATCCGCCCCAGGTGACCGTCGCGGACGGCGCGGAACACGAACTGGTTCGCCTCGGCGAACCGGCGTTGGCTCACGACGCTCAGGGTCCGGCCCGACCGCTTCTCCGCGTCGAGGATCTGATCCGCGGCCTCGACCGTCACGTCGATCGGCTTCTCCAGCAGCACGTGCTTGCCGGCCTCGAGCGCGGCGACCGTGACGGCCGCGTGCAGACCGCTCGGGATCGCCACGACCACGGCGTCGACGTCCGGGCGGGCGAGTAGTTCCGGCACCGACCGGGTGGCGTCGACTCCGAACTCGGCCGCGACGGCGTCGGCGTGTCCGGTGTTCGCGTCGGCGACCGCGACCAGCGTCGCGTCGGCGGCGCCGCTGACCAGGCGCTGGACGTGGGCCCTGCCGATGACGCCGACCCCGATGACGCCGACGCGGAGCGGACCGTGGGGTGGGGGCATGTTCCGTCCCTTCCTAGGACCGGCTGGTCAGCGCGTCGGTGATCGCCGCCATGACCACGATCGGGGAGAGCAGGGTGCGCGGGTCGACCGGTGACCGCCCTTGGTCGCAGGCGTCGACGAACCGGGCGAGCGCGGGGGCGTTGTAGTCGGGGCCGATCGTCGGTGACTCGGTCAGTACGCCGCGCGTCCCGGTGGCCACCACCTGGAACGGGACGCGGTCGTCGGCGGGCGTGACGAAGGTGAAGGTCACCACGACGTCGCCGATCCGGGTGAGGGCCACCGCGGTGTCGCCTTCGCGGACCAGGTCGACCGATGCCGACTCCGGCTCGACGTGCGGGTCGCCGAGCAGTTGCAGGGCCAGTTCCACCTGATGGATGCCGTAGAAGAACAGGCCCGCCCACTCGCTGTCGGGATCGGCCGGGCCGATGACGGCGAGCTGGCGCAGCCGACCGATCCGTTCCTGTGGGTCGGTGAGCCGGGCGACCTCGGGGACGAACCGCAGGGCCGAGCAGGACACCAGCGGCGCGTGGCCGCGCGCGGCGGCCGCGAGGATCGCCTGGGCGTCGTCGACCGATGCGGCCAGGGGCTTGTCGACCAGCACCGGCAGCCCGGCGTCCAGCAGTGGCTCGGCCTGTTTCCGGTGGTGGCGTCCGTCGCGGCTGCTGACGATCGCCGCGTCGACCCGTCCGATCAGGTCGCTCGGCTCGTCGACGACGAGTTCGATGCCGCCGGTCTCGGACAACGCCGCGTTGCGGTCGGTCGGGCCACCGGCCAGGGCGACCACCCGGTTGCCGGGGTGTCTCTGCTCGGTGTTCAGGAAGCGGACGAAGTGGTCGACGTGCGAGTTCTCGGTGCCGATGATTCCGATCCGTCTCATCCGACTGCCCTCTTCGACATCGACGGCCAACTGCCCATAGCCTTGCCTGCAATCGGTTGCACGTCAAGAGCCTTCCCGGTTGTCGAGGTGTCCTGCCTGGATGGACGTGCTGCACGTTAGCCGTGTCCGATCGGCCTGCCCCGCGCAGGACCCTCGACTTCCGTGAGCAATCGATTGCAGTCGGAGTGGGCGCGGACTTACCCTGGCCCGGTGACCCCCGAAGGTGCCGCCGACGAGCATCACGAGCCGGAGCAGGGCCGGAACTGGTGGCGGCGGTGGCTGGGCGCGGTCCGCGATCCGGACGGGTCGTGGGAGATCGGATCGGCGCGGAAGACCGCCGACGGGACGCTGCGCTGTCCCGTCGACCTGACCTCGTACGGGACGACGATGCGGGCGGAGCTGGTCCGGCCGGCGGGTGAGGATGCCCGCCCGGCCGTGGTCGTGCCGTTCTACGAGGTGGCCACCCTGTTCGGTGAGCCGTGCGTCCGCACCGCCGGCCACAGTGCCGCTCGACGGCGGTCCCAGGCCTACGCCCGGCACCTCGTCGCGCGCGGCTTCGCGGTCCTCGCCGTGCCGTGGTGGTTCGAGTACGTGCTCGATCCGGCGACGGAGACGGCCTCGCTGAGCGAACGGTACGGACCGAGCGCCGCGTCGCACGCGGACTCGTTGGCGATCACCGGTCTGGGCCGCAGCCTCGCCGACCTGTTCCTCGCGGTGGACGCCCTCGCCTGCGTACCGTGGGTCGCGCCCCGCCGGATCGGTGCCTTCGGCCACTCGCTCGGCGGGAAGCTGGCACTGCACCTGACCGCGCTGGACACGCGGATCGCCGCGGGAGTCGCGCACGAACCGGGCCTGGGCCTGGCGTACTCGAACTGGGCCGATCCCTGGTACCTCGACGGCGCGGTGCCGCCCGACCGCGACCATGACGACCTGCTCGCCCTGGTCGCGCCGCGGCCGTTCCTGCTCGCCGGCGGCGGCGCCTCGGACGGATGGCACAACCACCGTCTGGTCGAGCGGGCCGCCCGACGGTGGCCCGGACCGCCCGGCCTGGAAACGCTCTACCACAACACCGGACACGCCCATCCCGACCACGTCCTGGACGCCTGCTACGCGTGGTTGCGCGGGCGCCTGGCCGCTGTCGACACCCCCGAGGAGACCTGCCCGCCATGACCAAGCCGACCCTCTGCGTCGTCGTCGCCCCGGACGAGTACGACCTGCTGTTCGCGCCGGAGGCCCAGCAGCGCCTGCACGACCACGCGGTCGTCGAGTTCGGCGACGGCGACCGGGGGACGGTGCTGCCGCCGGCCGCCGCCGACCGGTTCGACGTCGTCGTCACGTCGTGGAGCACGACGCCCTTCGACCCGGCCCGACTGCGTGGCGAGCGGCTGCGACTCGCCCTGCACTCGGCCGGTTCGATCCGCCGGCTGTTCCCGGTCACGGTCCTCCGGTCCGGGCTGCGGGTCTGCCAGGCCGGCGCGGCGGCCATGGCGCCCGCCGTCGCCGAGATGGCGCTCACCCTGACCCTCGCCCTGCTGCGGAACCTGCACCGGCACGACCGTGCCCTGTGGACGGGGCGTGACTGGGCGGCGGCACGGCAGCCGGTGCTGGGCCGGGCGCTGGCGGCGCGCAACGTCGGAATCGTCGGTTTCGGTCGCACCGGGCGGGAGTACGCGCGGATGGTGCGGGCGTTGGGCGCGTCGGCGCTGCGGGCGTACGACCCGTACGCCGACCCGACGGTGGCCGCGGGGCACGGGGTGGAGTTGGTCGGGTTGGCGGAGCTGTTCCGGTGCAGCGACGTCGTCGCCGTGCACGCGCCGTCCACCCCGGAGACCCGGCACCTGGTCGGCCGCGGCGAACTCGCCGCGCTGCCGGACGGCGCGATCGTGGTCAACACGGCCCGCTCCTGGGTCGTCGACGAGGAGGCCCTGCTCGCGGAGCTGGTGCCGGGCCGGCTCTCGGCCGGGTTGGACGTGTTCGACACCGAGCCGCTGCCGGCGACGAGTGCGTTCCTGGGTCTGCCGAACGTCGTCGTCACGCCGCACGTCGCCGGCGGCACGGTCGAGGCGCGGCAGACGCAGGGTCGGATCGTGGTCGACGAGCTGTGCCGGTTCGTGGCCGGCGCACCGCTCGGACACGAGGTGAGCGTGGAGTCCTACGACCTGCTGGCGTGACCGGGCCGGCGGGGCGCGTCGCGGTGAGGGCCGGGTGCCGACCCCGGCGGGGTGGTCGACCGCTCGTCGGTCGTCGACCGGCCAACCTGCATTGACGACATCGCTCGCCAGGAACAGTTCGCCTATCGATGCCCTTGACCGGTGGCGGTGCCGACGCTAGGTTCTCTGCAACCGATTGCACGATGAAAAGCAGGCGGGGGCAGGCTGTTTCAGAAAGAGGGGGCGGCATGAGCGGTAATTCCAGACTCCGATTGGGCGCCGTGGTGCTGACGGTGACGCTGGCCGTCGCCGGCTGCAACGGCGGGGACAGCGCGATGCCGACGGACCCGGGTGCCGTCGAGGGCTCGGTGACCTTCTGGACCTACCCCATCGGGGACAGCGGCAAGGACAGCTACTGGGATCCGGTGGTCGAGCAGTTCAAGCAGAAGTACCCGAAGGTCGACGTCGACGTCGTGGTGCAACCGTTCACCAACCGCGAGGAAACCCTCGTCACGGCGATCGCCGGCAAGCAGGGCCCCGACGTCGTCTACTTCAACCCCGACTTCATCCCCAAGTTCGCCGTCGAGGGCGTGCTGGAGCCCGTCGAGGACGTGATCGCCGACGACCGGGACGACTTCACGCCGGCGGCGCTCGACGCGATGTCGTGGGACGGGAAGCTCTACGGCGTGCCGCTGCTGATGCAGGCGCTGATCGGCGTGTGCAACAAGCAGGTGCTCGCCGCCTCCGGGGTGGAGAAGTGCCCGGAGACCTGGGCGGACATCGAGCAGATGGCGCCGAAGGTGAAGGCGGCCGGATACGTCCCGACCGACTACGTGGCCGCGCAGACCCTGACCCTCAACCACAGCTTCTACCCCTACCTCTGGCAGGCCGGCGGCGAGGTCCTGACCGCCGACGGCAAGAAGGCGGCGTTCAACAGCCCCGAGGGGCTGCGGGCCCTGGAGTTCGTCAAGAAGCTGGTCGACAACGGGTGGACCTCGCAGCAGAGCCTGACCACGGCCGAGACGCTGGAGCAGAGCGCGCTGGGGCAGGGCAAGCAGGCCTACTCGCCCAACAACACGACCGCCAGCCTGGCGAAGCTGTTCAAGCCGGAGGAGCTGGTGGTCAGCCAGCCGCTCACCGACAAGGTGCAGGTCGCCGCCGGCTCGGTGGGTGGGCTGTCGGTGCTGGCCGGCAGCGACGCCAAGGCCGCGTCGAAGGCGTGGATCGACTTCCTGACCAGCCCGGAACACATGCGGTCCTTCGACCAGAAGAACGGCTACTACGCGCCGAGGAAGTCCGTCACGGGGCTGTACTCGGACAACCCGGGGATGGCCGAGGGCGAGAAGCACCTGGACGTCATCCGGTCGGGCGTCATCCACCCGAAGGCGCGGGAGATCATGAACCTGATCAAGCCGCACCTGCAGGCCGTGCTGCTCGGCAAGACCGCACCCGGGGACGCGCTCGCCGCGGCGGAGAAGGACGTCAACGCGCTCCTCGAGCGCCGCTGATTCACATTCGACGGTCGCAGGCGTGGCCGTGCCCGGCACGCCTGCGACCACCGGCGAAGGAGGTGTGGTGAGCGAGCAGGCCGTAGGGACAGTCCAGCCAGTGCCGCAGTCGGGGGCACGACGCGCGAGAAGGCCCTGGTGGCGCTCGCGGGCCGCCTTCGCCGGCTACCTGTTCATCCTGCCGTACGTCCTCTTCTTCCTGGTGTTCCGGATCATCCCCGCGGTCATGGGCATGTTCCTCAGCCTGGGCGACTACGGGATCGCCGGCACCTTCACCTTCGTGGGGACGGAGAACTTCACCCGGCTGTTCGGCGATTCGCTGTTCTGGAACTCGCTGAAGGTCACGGCCTACTACACCCTGCTCACCATCCCGCTCAGCCTGGGGGTGTCCCTGGCGATGGCGACGCTGTGCGACCGGACCCTGCGCGGGATGAGCATCTACCGCTCCATCTTCTTCCTCCCGGTCGTCACCAGCACGGTCATGTCCGGAATCATCTGGGTGTGGATCTTCGAGGTCGACGGTCCGCTCAACTGGCTGCTCAACCTCGTCGGCATCCCGGACGTGGGCTGGTTGCAGAGCGAGGCCATGGTCATTCCCGCGCTGGCGATCGTGAGCGCGTGGAAGGGCTTCGGCTACAACATGCTCATCCTGCTCGCCGGAATGCTCGCCATCCCCAACGAGTACTACGAGGCCGCCCACGTCGACGGGGCCGGGTGGCGGCGCCGTTACTGGCACGTCACGCTGCCGCTGCTGAAGCCGGCTCTCTTCTTCGTCCTGGTCCTGGAGATCATCGGATCCTTCCAGGTGTTCGACACCATCTACGTGATGACCGGCGGCGGCCCGGTGCGGGCGAGCTACTCGCTGACGTACATGATCTACGACCAGGGCTTCGGCTACTTCGACTTCGGTTACGCCAGCGCCGCCGGCGTCGTCCTGCTGGTCATCACCCTCATCACCTCGCTGATCCAGCACCGCCTGATGAACAAGGGGAAGTCGGCATGAGCACCACGGTCGCGCACGCCCCCGCCCCACCGACGGCCAGCACACCGCAGACTCCCGTACGACGGCCCGACCGGCGGCGGCGCCGGGCCCTGTGGATGCACGTGCCGCTGGCGCTCTGCGCGGTGGTGACGTTCTTCCCCTTCTGGGCGATGCTCGTGCTGTCCCTGCAACCGAAGCAGGGTGTGGAGCTGCCGGGCTCGTTGCTGCCGGACAGCATCTCCTTCGACGCGTACGCCGACGCCCTCGGCAGCAACCAGGTGTACGAGTGGGCCCTCAACTCGGCGGTCTACTCGTTGGCGTCGGTGGTCCTCGTCCTGCTCTTCGCCTCGATGGCGGGTTACGCGTTCGCCAAGAAGCGGTTTCTGGGCAGGGAGTTCGTCTTCTGGTTGTTCGTCGCGATGCTCATGGTGCCGGGGCACCTGACGCTCATCCCGCTGTTCATCATGGTGTCGGAGATGGGTGGCCTCGACACGATGTGGGGGATGGTCGTCCCCACCATCGCCAACGCCCAGGCCATGTTCCTGATGCGGCAGTTCATCCAGGAGATCCCCGACGAGCTGATCGAGGCGGCCCGCATCGACGGGGCGAGCGAGTTCCGGGTCTACTGGTCGATCATCCTGCCGCAGACCAAGCCGATCATGGCCACGCTCGGCACCTTCGTCTTCCTGTGGCACTGGAACGACTTCCTCTGGCCCCTGGTGTCCCAGCGCAGTCCCGGCAACTACGTGCTGACGGTGGGTCTGAACAGCCTCCAGGAGCAGGACACCGAACTGGCCACCACGATGGCCGCCTCCGTCATCACCTTCGTCCCCACCGTCGTGGTCTTCGTCCTCCTGCAGCGGTTCTTCGTCCGCGGCGTGATGATGAGCGGCCTCAAGTAGCGGCGTCACGCGCTCAGCGGCACGCCTTCCACCTGTCTTTGCCATCGATTGCAGTACCACGAGGCGCAATCCGGACGAACAGAAGAGGTGCCCCCATGCGATCGCTCCTGCCCAGCGGACTCCGGCGAGGTTCGGTCGTCCTCGCCGCCTGTCTCCCGCTCCTCCTGCTGACGACCACCGCCGCCCCGGCGGCACCCCCCGCTGTCGTGGCGACCGCCGGCCACGTCACCGACCTGGGACCGGCGCTCTACACCGTGAACGTCCGCAACGCCGAATTCGGGACCCTGCCCGACGGCACGCCGGTGACCTACGCGATCTCCAACGGCACCCCGGCCAGCTTCACCGTCGTCGACACCCGCGACGGCAGGCGGATCACGGCCATCCCGCTCGACGGCTACACCGTCGGCGGATGGGTGGAGCTGGCACCCGACGGCACCGTCTACTTCTCCGTACGCGCCCCCACGCCGGCGGCCGTGTTCCGCTTCCACCCGGACACCATGCGGCTGGAGCATCTCGGTGGGATCGCCGGGGAGACCGCCCTCTACTCGGCCACCTTCGACGCGGACGGCGTCCTGTACTTCGGCACCTACCCGCACGCGAAGCTCGTGTCGTTCGACCCGGCGACCGGCCGGTTCCGCGACTACGGCAGCCTCACCACCGACGCCGCCTACGTCTTCTCCGTCGGGATCGTGGCAGGCAAGGTCTGGGCCGGCACCGGACCGGTGCCCCACCTCTACCAGGTCGACCCGCGATCCGGTCAGACCACCGAGATGTCGGTGCCCGCGCCCCTGCTCGAGAACACCGACTGGTTCATCGGCATCGAGCCCCGCGACGACCTGGTCTTCGTGCGGCTCTCCCCGCGCGGCACGTACGACATGGCGGTGTACGACCTGAAGCGCGAGCGGTGGCTCGACCAGGTCATCGGCAACACCTTCGGCGCGGAACCCACCGCCCAGGGGCGCGACGGCACCTTCTACCTGATGGCCGGCGGAACCCTCGCCGGCTACCAGGTGCCCGCCCGGCGTCGCGTCTCGACCGGATTCGAGGACAGCGCCCTGCCGGCCCAGCTGGCCGACGCCGTCGGCACGTACGCGATGAGCGTCATGGACCTGCGTGAACCGCTCTTCCCCGGCGAGACCGTGGTGGGCATCGACACCGATGGTCGCCTCTGGCACTACAACCTCGCCACCAGGCGGTCCCGGATCGTCCCCGCCGACGTGCTGGGCTCACCCGCCGGGGCGCACAGCATGGGCGTCGGCCCCGACGGCACCGTGTACATGGGCGCCTACCTCAGCAGCGGCGTGATGAGCCGGATCGACCAGGAGTCGCAGCAGGTCGAGCAGATCCGCGGGCCCAAGCAGGCCGACGCGATCGTCAGCCACAACGGGACGATCGCGGTGAGTTCCTACCCGGGTGCCGTCGTGCACACCGGCGACCCGGCGCAGCCCTGGGCCTGGGGCACCAATCCGCGCAAGGTGCTGGAACTCGGCCGGGGCGAGCCGCACTTCCAGGACCGGATCTTCGACATGACCTCGGCGGGGGAGCGGCTCGCGGTCGGCAGCGTCCCGGACTACGGGCAGCTCGGCGGCGCGCTGACCCTCGTCGACCCCGCCACCGGGGCCGCCGAGGTCCACCGCGACGTCGTCGACGGCCAGAGCGTCGTCTCGCTCGCCTACCGGGACGGGGTCGTCTACGGCGGCACGTCGATCCACGGCGGGCTGTCCAGCGAGCCGACGCAGGACCAGGCGCGGCTGTTCGCCTGGGACGTGGCCGCCGGCCGGCTCGCGTGGAGCGACGTGGTCGTGCCGGGCGCGACGGTCATCCACGAACTCGAGTTCGGCCCCGACGGAATGCTGTGGGGGATGGCCGACGACGGCACCGTCTTCGCGTACGACCCGGGTCAGCGGAAGGTGCTCCGGTCGGTCGCGACCGGCCTGCGCAACACCAACACCTGGGGCCGGGTCTCGTCGCTGTACCACCGCCCGGCCGACGGGCGCTTCTACGGCAACGCCGGTGGCCGGCTCTTCCGGTTCGACCCGACGGCGCTGGCGATCGAGGTGCTCGTCGAGACCGGCGTACGGGAGTCGGCGATGGACGGGCAGGGCCGGATCTACTTCGCCGACGCCACCCACGTCTACCGCTTCGATCCCGCGACGACACACCAGTAGCGCCCACCCCGGCCCGCTCGCCCCGGCGAGCGGGCCGGCCCGTCTCGCCCATCGTCCCGTCCCGCGTCGACCGAAAGGTGACACCATGCCAGGTTCATCCAGACCCGGCCCACGCATCCGCCGCAGGGCGTCGCTCGCCCTGCTCCTGTGCGCGGCGGTAATCGCCGCCCTCACCGCGCCCGCACACGCGTCACCGACACCAGAGACGAGCGCCGCCGCCGTGAAGCACGACCCGATGGCCGAGTTCGTGGACCTCGGCTCGATGTACACCGCCAACGTGCGGCTCGCGGCGATGGACGTACGCCCCGACGGCACCCCCGTCGTCTACGGCTTCAGCGACGGCACCCCGGTGAGCTTCAACGCCATCGACGCCCGCACCGGCGAACTGCTGCACACCACGACCTTTCCGGGCTACACCGTCGCCAGTTCCATCGTGGTGGACGACTCCGGGCTGGTCTACCTCAGCGTCCGGGCACCCAACGACGGCACCCTGTGGCGGTACGACCCCGCAACCGACCAGGTGACCAAGATCGCCACGGGGGTGGTCGGTGAGGGGATGCTGCGGACGCTGCTGATCAGGGACGGCATCCTCTACGGCACCACCTACCCGGACGCCAAGGTCTACTCCTACGACCCCGCCGCCGGGGCGTTCCGCGACTACGGCGGTATGACGGCCGACGGGGACTACGCCTGGGGCTTCGACGAGGTCGGCGGCAAGCTCTGGGTCGGCACGGGCGCCGTCCCGCACCTGTTCAGCCTCGACCCGGCGACCGGCGGGAAGACCGAGATCCCGCTGCCGGAGCCGGTGGCGTCGAGGGCCAGCTTCATCAACCGGGTGACCCGCCACGGTGACCTGGTGTTCGTGCAGTACTCACCGACCCTGGACGGCCGGAACCACCTCGTCTACGACCTCTCCGCCGGGCAGTGGTGCTGCACCGACACGGTCGGGCAGCCGATCGCCTTCGGACACATGACCCGTGGTGCGGTGGACGGCCGCTTCTTCTACGCCTCCGGAGACGAGGTCCAGGGCTACGACGTCGCCACCCGGCAGACGGCCTCCATCGGTTGGGAGGACAGCCCCCTCGCCGCGGCGCTCGGCACCACCCGTGCCTTCGAGCCGATGCGACTCGGCACCCCGCAGTTCCCGGGCACGACTCTGGTGGGCATGCGTGGAGACGGCACGATCTGGCGGTACAACCTGCAGAACCGTACCGGCGACATCCTGCCGAACGTCATCCAGAGCACCCCGGCGACGGTCCACTCGGTCGGCACCGGCCCCGACGGAAACGCGTACTTCGGCGCCTACCTGAGCGCTGGCGTCATGGCCCGGGTCAACCGGGAAACGGGCCAGCTTGAGCAGCTGTCGGGGCCGAAGCAGGCCGACAGCATCACCACCCACGGCAACCGGATCGTGGTGGGCAGCTACCCCGGCGCGGAGTACTACGCGGGCGAGGTCGGTGGTGACGTCGCCTGGGACTGGGGCCGCAACCCCCGGCATTTGTTCTCGCTCGGCCGCGCCGAGTTCGGGCAGGACCGGCCGGTGACCCTCGTGTCGGCCGGTGATCTCGTGGTCGGCGGCACCGTCCCCGACTACGGGGAGCTGGGCGGCGGTCTCGTGGTCTTCGACCCGGCCAGCGGGGCGTACCGGTTCCACCGCGACGTCGTACCGGACCAGAGCGTGACCGCGCTGACCACGGTCGGTGGGCTCGTCGTCGGCGGCACCTCGATCCACGGCGGGCTGTCGAGTACCCCGACCCGGGACCGGGCCGAACTGTTCGTCTGGGACGTCGAGGCCGGTGAGAGGCTCTGGAGTGGCCCCGTGGTGGGCGGCGGCGAGGTGGTCCAGGCGCTCACCGTCGGCCCGAACGGCATGGTGTGGGGCCTGGTCGGGGACGGCACCGTCTTCGAGTTCGACCCGCGTACCCGTACCGTCACCCGTTCCTTCGACTCCGGATTCGCCGACGGCAACCTGTGGGGCTTCCGCACCGAGCTGTTCTACCGCGCCGCGGATGCCCGCTTCTACGGCAACGCCGGAGGGAAGCTGTTCTGGTTCGACCCGCAGACCCTGGAACACGGGCTGGTCCTGGGCCAGGACGTCCGCATCGCCGGCATGGACCGCGACGAGACGATCTACGTCGCGAACAACACCAACGTGTTCCGGTGGGAACCCGCCGACGACCCGCGCGACTGCGACGCGTCCGTCACGGGTACGCACGACGGCCCCCTCCGGGTCACCGCCGGCAAGACCTGCGTCACCGGCGCGGTGGTCAACGGCCCGATCCAGGTCGGCGCCGGGGCGAGCGTCCGGATCGAGGACTCCCACGTGCACGGTGGCGTGACCACGGACCAGGCCCGGGTGGTGAGCGTCGTCCGGTCCCGCGTCGACGGGGCGGTGTCGATCACGAGTACCAGCGGAAGTGTGCTGCTGTCCGGCAACACCATCGACGGCGCGCTCGGCTGCGCGGAGAACGGCTGGGCGCCGACCGACGACGGCGTCCGCAACGCGGTGACCGGACAGGTGTCAGGGCAGTGCGTCGGACTGAAGGGAGAGTTGCCGTGAGCGACAACCGACGGCGCCGGGCCTGGGCCCGGTGGATGCTGAGCGCGGTGGTGCTGGCGCCGGTTGCGCTCCTGGCGCCACCCGCGAGCGCCGGTACGACCGGCGTGACCGCGGGCACCAGCGGGAACCTGCTGGCGAACGCGAGCTTCGAGGAGGCGGGTCCGGACGGCCTGCCCGCGAGCTGGTCCCCGCTGTTCGCCGGCTCGGAGAAGTACTACTCCCTCGACGACACCGACGCCAGCGACGGTGCTCGGAGCCTGCGGGTGCGCGACGCGAGCACGACCGCCGGCGCCGGCCTGCGACCCGCGCGCGTACCGGTGACCGGGGGCACGAACTACACGTTCTCGATGGACCTCAAGCTCGCCAGCGGCGTCCTGCAACCGACGGTCTACTTCTACGACTCCGCCGGCGCCCGGATAGCCCAGCCCTACCAGGTGCTGCGCCCCGCACTCGGGGCCTGGGACCGCCAGGCGGCGACGTTCCCGGCGCCGGCCGGCGCGGTCAGCGCGGAGCCGGTCATCTACTCCAGTTCGGTCGGCACCGCCGACGGCCTCGTCGACTCGGTCGCGTTCGCCGCCACCGGCCCCGCTCCACAGCCGCCGGCCGGCGTCGAGCAGGATCTGGGCGAGCCGATCGCCGGCATCACCAACGCCGGGGCGGGCTACACCACCGACTCGGCCGGACGGGACATCGGGGTGGTCATCGGCGGTGGCAGTCCCTCGACGTTCAGCGCGGTGGACATCGTGACCGGTGCGCGCCTGATGAGCCGGACGATGCCGAACGTGATCATGTCCTGGTCGTTCGTCACGACCGCCGACCGCGACATCTACATCGGCACCCAGACCAAGGGGGAGGTGTGGCGGTTCGACCCGGACGACCTCACCCTCGATCTCGTCGCCACCGCGCCGTTCGGTCAGACGCACCTGTGGTCGGCGACCCTCGACGACCGCGGCCGGCCGGTGTGGGGCACCTATCCGGACGGCAAGGTGATCGCCTACGACCCGGCCACGGGGCAGTGGCAGGACTACGGGGTGCAGGTCGAGGGCAACATCTACGTGCGCAGCATCGACTCCGACGGCCGGTACGTGTACGCCGGCGGCGGCGCACTGCGGGCCAGCCTCACCCGCCTCGACACGCACACCGGCGAGATCCGGGAGATCCCGCTGCCACCCGGGCACGACGCCGACACCTTCCTCTACGACGTGACCGTCTCCGGCGGGCTGCTCTTCGCCCGGCCGACACCCTCGACCGACCTGCTCGTCTACTCGCTGGCCGAGCAGGCGTGGGTGGACGTCGTACCCCAGGTCGTGGGTCTGGCGGTGTCTCCCGAGGTGAGCACCGAGGACAGCGGCGTACGCCGGCGCGAGGCGCTGATCGTGCCGATCGACGGTGCGGTGATCGCCTACGACCTCGACACCCGGCAGCAGCGCCGGATCTCCATGAACCTCCAGGGATCCGCGGCCCGTGGCTGGGCCCTGATGGAGCTGGGCACCGACGGGTTCCCCGGCACGTCCGTGGTGACCGCGACCAGCAAGTCGATCTTCCACGCCTGGAACCCCGCCACCGGGCGGACGGCCGCGGTGCGCGCCGACGCGGAGCTGACGCCGTTCCTGATCCGGTCGATGGCGACCGGTCCGCGCGGCGACGTCTACGTCGGCGGGTACGGATCCCCGCCGGGGATCGCCCGGGTGGACGTGGACAGCGGCGCGACCGAGCCGCTCAACGGTGTCGGACAGACCGAGGGGCTCGTCGCCCACGGCGACCATCTCGTCTTCGGCACCTATCCGGGAGCGCGGGTCTACACCTACGACACCACCCGGCCGTGGGATCCGGCGACGAACCCGGTGACGGCCCGCGACCGGGTCGTCTCGCTGGGCAGTCACCAGGATCGACCACTCGGCTGGGCCAGCGCCGGTGACGTGGTGGCCATCGGCTCGATGCCGGACTACGGGCAGCTCGGCGGAGCGCTGTCCCTGTTCAACCCGTCGACCGGAGACCTGCGGGTGTTCCGCGACGTCGTCAAGGACCAGACCCCGCTCGCCCTGGCCTACCGGGACGGCCTCGTCTACGGCGGCACCGGCATCTGGGGCGGCATCGGCATCGAACCGACCACCAGCGAGGGCAAGCTGTTCGTCTTCGACCCGGCGACCGGGAAGGTGGTCTTCGAGACCGTGCCCGTCCCCGGGGAGGAGAACGTCTCGGCCCTCACCTTCGACGACGACGGCAACCTGTGGGGCTTCACCGCGAACGCGCTGTTCAAGTTCGACCCGGACACGCGCACCGTGGTGCTCCGCAAGACCTACTTCGGCGTGGACGACAGCAAGATCTACGCGACCGGCCGGGAGCTCTTCTGGCACCACGGGAAGCTCGTCGGCACCTCGACCGGCCGGCTCTTCGAGATCGACCCCGCGACCCTGCAGATGACGGTTCTGCAGACCGGGATGCAGAACCTGGCCATCGACCGCAACGGCTCCTACTACTACAACCGGGGCAGCACCCTGTACCGGTGGGTGCCGGAGCCCGTGGCGCCCGCCTGCGACCGGACGGTCACCGGAACGCACCACGGCGACCTCGCCGTCTCGGCCGGGACGACCTGCGTCCGGAATGCCGACGTCCGCGGCGACATCGTCGTACGCCCCGGCGCGGGCGTACTCGTGGAGGATTCACAGCTGCAGGGCGGGGTGGAAGCCGACCACGCGCGCGCCGTCTGGCTCCGCCGGGCCCAGGTCCGCGGCGCGGTGAGCGTGGCCGGCACCGGCGGCTGGGTGGTGCTGTCGGGCAACCGGATCGCGGGATCACTGACCTGCACCGGGAACGACAGCGAACCGACCGACCGGGGCGAGCCCAACAGCGTCACCGGCGACAGCCTGGGGCAGTGCGCCGGCATGTGACGGCGGCGGCACCGCCGGCGGGGTGGCAACCGGTCAGGTTGCCGCCCCGCCCGGCGGCGTCAGGTCGAAGTCGACGGTGAAGGTGTACGACCAGGGCAGCCGCGCGTTCGTCACGGTCCAGCCGGACAGCGTCCGGGTACCGGTCGCCCACCGGTGCAGATCCCGCGTGATCCGCGCGTGCACGTCGGGCAGCTCGTCGAGCGGTGGGTCGGTCAGTCCCCGCCGCGCCGCCTCCTGTTGCAGGCGTCGCCGCACGACCGGCAGGTAGTGCCCGTCCTCGATGATCTTGCGGGCCAGGAACCGGTCGCGGGCCTCCTGCGAGCGCGGGGTGACCGACAGCGCCGGCGTGACACCGGCGGCGAGGGTGGTGCCGATGGTGTTGCCCGCGGTGTTCCAGCCGCCGTAGGACACGAGCCGGCCCAGCAGGCCCCGGTCGTCGAGTCCGGCGAGCAACTGGGGGTCGCTGCCGTTGGCGAAGCGGATGTCCGCCACGGCCACCCGGCGCCCCGCGGCGACGTGGGCCGCGACCGCGTCCGCCACGGCAGTCCAGCCGGTGTCGGCGGACGCGTCGGGTGGGTCGAGCACCCAGTCGCCGGGCTCCGGCGCGGGCGGGTGCACGACGACCACCAGGTCGGCCTCGTCGGCGTCCGTGACCTCCACGGCTCCGAGGGCACGAACCTGGTTGGCGAGGCCGAGCCGCACGGGCCGGTCCTCGTACGGCGCGATCCGGTCCAGGCCGTCCGCGTCCGGGCAGTCGACGGCGATCTTCGGGGCGATTCCCCGGACCTGAGCCGCTACGCGCGCCACGAGCACGCTGGGCACCTCGTCGGCGCCGGGGTAGGTCAGGACGTCGACACCGAGCCGATCGATCCAGCGCTGCAACTGTCGCCGCTCCGCCGCCGGCAGTCCCCGCGGCGCGGTGTCGTCGGACGAGATCACGAGGGTGTCCAGGATCCCGTCGGAGGCCATCTCCAACGCGGCGAGCAGCACGGCGTGGTTGCGCGCGCGCCGGCGCACCAGGTCGGTCACGTAGGCGTCCGGCACCCGCCCACGAGCGGCGGCGACCGCCTCGGCCGTCGCCTCGCCCAGGTCGTGCGCGTCCCAGACGGTCGACAACGCGCCGAGCCGCGCCCCGTGCGTGGCCCAGTAGGCCGGTTCCTGCCGGGAGCGGGCGGCGTTGTCGTACGACGGCAGTCGGGTCACCACGCCGAAGGCGGTGACCGGCACGTCGATCTGGCGCAGGACGTCGAGGCGGGGCAGCACCTGCCCGATCCGGTCGTCGGTGTTGCGCGACGGGATCAGCCCGCCGTGGACGAGCAACTCCAGGGAGACGACGACGTGGTCGACCTCCGTGGAGATCTCCTTGAGCCACCGCGCCAGGGCTGCGGTGTCCGCCGGCTGCCGGAACGACGGCATGGCGGCGGGTGGTGGGGTGACGACCTCCAACCCGGCGCACGCCCCGATGGCGACCGCGTAGCCACGGGTGTTGGGTCTCTCGTCCGGCGGCAGCAGGGCGACGCGGGTCATTTCGTCCTCCTCGGGATCGCGGTCGGTGCGGCGTCAGTAGATGCCGGCCGCTGGTTCGTCGAGGACGACCACGCCGTCGTCGACGGTGACCAGGGACGGCTGCCGAGTGGCGAGGTCGCGGTTGCCGGTCGGCGCGTACTGGCGGCTGTTGTACTCCAGATGCGGGGCGGAGAGGTCGAACACGCTCGCCAGGCGGGCCGAGTGGGCGAGGGCCGCGTCCACCGCCGTGAGGTCCTGCATCGTCACGAAGAGCCCGTGGGCGCGGGCGAAGGCGTACGTGAGCAGGGCGGGCGTCTGGCCCTTGCCGGCCTTCACCACGACTCCCGACCAGCCGTCGCTCCGCACGTGCCGAAGTTGCGCCGGGTCGTGCAGGCTCTCGTCCATCAGTACGGGCCTGCGCCGGCTCTGCTCCCGCACGGCGACCGGATCCGGGCTGCTGCCCCGGGGCCAGGGCTGCTCGACGAAGGCCACCGCCCGGAAGGCGTCGGGTGCCGTCGCCGCGAGGGCGTCCAGCATCGCCCCGAGTGCCCCCGGCCCGGGGTAGCCCTCGTTGGGGTCCACCGACAGCGCCACGTCGGCCGCCCGGGCCGATGCCACCCGATGCACGTCCGCGATCCGCCGCGCGTCGGCGTCGGGATCGCGACCCGCCACCTTGATCTTTACATGGCGTACGCCGTCGCGGCGCAGCCACTCCTCGAGCGACCGCCCGCCGCCGGCGTCGCCGGGCCGCAGCGGGTCGGAGGTGCCGACCACGTGCTGGACCGGCAGCCGCCGGCGCGGTGCGGCCAGGAACTCACCCGGGTACCGGCCGGCCAACGTCGGATCCACGCACGCGAGGTCGTGGGCGAGGTGGTCCCTGGTGTACATGGTGTGCGCCGGGCGGCCCGCCGCCCGTGCCCACGCGTCGTGCAGGGCGTTGTCGACCGCGCCGAGGCACAGCAGCTCCGCCAGCCGGGGTATCGGCTCCGGCGCCGGGGCGTCCTCGACGGCGGCACCGGTGTCGGCCACCGTCGCGTGCAGCCGGAGCCAGGCGCCGACGGGGTCGGCCGGCTCACCGCCCAGCGCGGCGTGCGCGAACCGCTCGGTGAGGCGGCGCAGGGCGGCGTCCCGTCCTCTGACGTCCAGCCGCGACGTCGGCCAGGACCACGGGACGGAGAGCACCGAGGCGCCCCGGCCGGTCGCGGTCTCGCCGCGGCGGTTCGTGGCGACCACGTCGACCAGGGCGAGGGTGAACCAGGTGATGGCGCGACCGCTGATCATGAACGGCTGGTCCAGGTCGATCTTCCGGAAGCGGACCCGGGCGTCGCGGACGGTGATGTCGGTGTCAGCGGTGGCTGTCAACGGGCACCTCGGCACCGAGTTCGACCAGTTGCATGAGGTTCCGGGCGATGTGGAAGGGGTCCTTGACCGGCAACGCCACGACCTGGTCCAGCGGGCGTCCGCCGCGGTCGCGGATCTGGACCCACTCCTCGCCCTCGTCCCGGCCGGGGAACGTCCTGAGGGTGTAGTCCCAGATCAGCTCCGCCCACCGCCCGGCGTCGCGGTCGCCGTAGCGGCGTGCGGCCAGCGCCGTCGTGTACGCCGCCTCGGTGTGCACCCACCACAGCTTCGTGCTCCAGGTCGACCGGACCAGCCTCTCGTAGGGCGTGTCACCCCCGGTGCCGCGCGGCTCCGTGGCGCCCTCGGCGTCGACGTAGCGGAAGAGCCCACCGTGCCGGCTGTCCCAGGCCGAGGCGCAGAGGGCCTCGATGCTGGTCAGCAGTTCGGCGTCGGTGACCTCGTCACTCTCGCCGACAAGGTCACCCGCCTCCAGGGCGACCCAGACGCCTTCGAGGGCGTGGCCGGGGACCCGGTGCCGGGCGACGAGGGTGGTGTCGTCGGGCAGGTCGGGAATCATCTCCCGGAAGGTGCCGTCGGGCGTGCGGTGGCGGAGCATGGCGTCGCGGTCGGCGGCGAGGTCGGCCAGCGTGTCCGAGGTCGTCCGGTCGAGGTGGAGCAGGGCCCGCGCGTGTTCCAGGCGGGTGTTGAGCAGGATCATCCGGGGGCCGAAGGCGACATGCCCGTCGGGGACGGCGTACGGCGGCGTCGCCGCGCGGTTCGCCCGGATGTCCGCGGTCGCCCGGGACAGCAGCGGCTCGGCGAGCTCCAGCCACGCCGTCGACCCGGTCGTGCGGGCCAGTTCGGCCAGTCCCATCACGACGAAGCAGTCCGCGTAGACGCTGTGCGTCTCGCCGGCCGGACCGTGGGTGGGGGCGCCGTCCGCGGTGACCACGAAGTGGCAGGTGCCGTCGGGCCGGACCACATGGTCGGCGAGGAACCGGGCGCCGCGTTCGGCCAGTGCCACCAGGCGGTCGGCGTCGACGTCCAGCAGGCCGTCCGTGGCCAGCCGGGCCGCTCGCGCGAGCAGCCACACGAACCGCCCCTGCGACCAGGTGAACTTGTCGGTGGAGACGAGATGGCGACCGCGGTTGTCGAAGCAGGTGTGGAAGCCGCCCCGCCGCTCGTCGACGCCGTGGCGCAGCCAGAAGGGCAGGATCACGTTCTCGAGTTGGCTCCGGGCCTCAGACGTCATCCGACCCCTCCTGGTGCAATCGCTTGCATACCGTGTCGGTGGCTAGAGTAGCGGCACGCTTCACATTCAGCGAGCGCGGCGACACCCGAAACAGGAGGACCGAATGAAGCGGCCGACGATCTACTCGATCGCAGAGGCGTGTGGCGTGTCCGCGTCGACCGTCTCGCGTGCCTTCAGCCGGCCGCACGTGGTGAACGCCGAGCTCCGGGAACGCATCCACGCCGCGGCCCGCGAGGTGGGCTATCAGCCCAACAAGGCCGCGCGCGGCCTGGTGACCGGGCGGACGGGCCTGATCGGACTGCTCGTCCCGGACATCACCAACCCCTTCTTCCCGCCCCTGGTCCGGGCCATCCAGCAGGCGGCCGACAAGCTGGACTCCTCCGTGCTGCTCGTCGACACGGAGGAGAGGGCCGCCGCGGAGCCCCAGCTCATCCGTCACCTCGCCGGCCAGGTCGACGGCCTGCTGCTGGCGTCGCCCCGGTCCTCGTCCGGGCTCAAGGACAAGGTGAACGACCTGCCGTGCGTCGTCATCAACCGGCGGATCCGGGGATTGCCGGGCGTGACCTGCGACAACACGCGCGCCCTACAGGCCGCCGGCCGGCACCTGGAGCAGTTGGGTCACCGCAGGGTCGCCATGATGCGCGGCCCCTCCGCCTCGTGGGCGGCACGCCAGCGGGCCGACGCGATCCACGCGTGGGCGGTCCGGTCCGACGTCACGCTGGTCGACCTCGGGCCCTTCGCGGCGTCCTTCGAGGGCGGGCTGGCGGCGGCGAGGGCCCTGCTGGAGACCGATTGCACCGCCACCTTCGCGTTCGACGACCTGATGGCGTGTGGCGTCCTGGCGGGGCTCGCCGACGCCGGGGTGCGGGTGCCGGAGGAGCGCAGCGTGATCGGCTGCGACGACGTGCTGCTGGCGCGTACCGTCACGCCCCGCCTGACGACCGTGACGGCCCCGGTGCAGCGGCTGGGGCACGTGGCCGTGGAGCTGCTGCAGCGTTGCGGCTCGGGTGAGCCGACCGAGGAGATCCGCCTCGACGGCGAGCTCACCCTCCGCGCCTCGACCGGTCCCGCCGCCTGACCGCTGCCGCAACCTGTTGACCCGCCGAAGCTTCGTCGTTAGGGTCTGTGCAACCGATTGCAGAGCCTGAGGAGACGGAATGGGCGTGCCGGCGGGGCTGAGTGCGGACGACGTGACCCTGCACGTGACAGCGGATCCGGCCGGCGCCGGCGCCGGCGCCGCACGCGTCGCCGCAGACGTCATCCGTGGCGCGATCGCGTCCCGTGGCAGCGCCCGGATCGTGCTGGCGGCGGCGCCCTCGCAGCAGGAGATGCTCGCGGCGCTGGTACGCGATGCCTCGATCGACTGGTCCCGGGTGCACGCCTTCCACATGGACGAGTACGTGGGACTTCCGCAGACGCATCCCCAGGCATTCGGGCAGTGGTTGCAGGAGCGGTTGTCGGTCGCCGGGCTCGGGTCGTTCACGCGACTGCGGCCCGAAGCGGACCCTGTCACCGAGGCCGTCCGCTACGCCACGCTGCTGGCGCAGGGCCCGATCGACCTCACCTGCATGGGCATCGGCGTGAACGGACACATCGCCTTCAACGAGCCCGACGTCGCCCGCTTCGACGACCCGGCCGCCGTGCGGGTGGTCGAACTCGACCCGGTCTCGCGTCAACAGCAGGTCGACGAGGGGTTGTTCGCCCGACTGGAGGACGTGCCGGCCCAGGCGGTCACCCTGACCGTGCCGACGCTGCTGAGCGCGAACTCGATCGTCGTCACCGTGCACGGCCGGCACAAGGCGGCCGCGCTGAGGCTCGCCCTAACCGGACCCATCGGCCCGGCCTGCCCCGCGAGCGCGCTCCGGACGCACCGGTCGGTGTCGGTGCACGCCGACGCGGCAGCCGCGAGCGGCCTGGACGAGCTGACGTGACCCCAGCGGGGCAGCAGACGCGCGTCGAGGGCCGGCTCGCCGACGGCCGCCCCGTGCGGCTGCGGATCTCCGGCGACCGCATCTCGGCCATCGAGGAGACCGAGCCGACGCCGGACCAGCCCACGATCCTTCCCGGGCTGGTGGACCTGCAGGTCAACGGATTCGCCGGCGCGGACGTCAACGCCGACGACGTGTCGGTCGCCACCGTGGCCGAGTTGACCCGGTCGCTGTGTCGCCGGGGCGTCACGTCGTACTGCCCCACGATCATCACGGCCAGCCAGGAGAAGATCCTCTCCACGCTCGACGTGATAGCCGCCGCCCGCGCGAGCGACCCCCTGGTCGCCGACGTCGTCGTCGGCGTACACGTCGAAGGCCCCTACCTGGCCGACGCGGACGGCCCCCGCGGCGCGCACGACCGGCGGCACGTCCGCGACCCGGACCCGCGGGAACTCACGCAGTGGCTCGACGTCGCCCCGGGCCTGGTACGCCTCGTCACGCTGGCGCCCGAACGGCCCGGCGCGACGCGGTACGTCCGCGCCGCCACCGAGGCCGGGATCGTCGTCGGCCTGGGACACACCGCCGCGACACCGGAGCAGGTGCGGGCGGCGGTCCACGCGGGAGCACGGCTCTCCACCCACCTCGGGAACGGGTCGCACACCGTCCTGCCGCGGCATCCCAACCACCTGTGGGCGCAGCTGGCGGAGGAGGCCCTGACGGCGAGCTTCATCGCCGACGGCCACCACCTCCCCGCTGACACGTTCACCGCCATGGTGCGGGCGAAGGGCGTCGAACGCTCGGTCCTGGTCAGCGATTCGGCGGCCCTCGCCGGCTGCCCGCCCGGCGAGTACCGCACCCCGGTCGGCGGCTCGGTCACCGTGGACGCCGACGGCCGGCTCAGCCTGACCGGCACCGAGTTGCTGGCCGGCAGCGGCCGTTCGCTGTTCGACTGCGTCCGGTGGGCGCTGCGGCAGACCAGCTTCGGTCTCGCGGAGGTGTGGTCGATGGCGTCGACCGTGCCGTCCCGGCTGCTCGGATCACCCGACCGGGGAGTCGTCGCCGTGGGGGCCCGAGCCGACCTCGTGCTCGTCCGCGGACCCGACGGCCCGCCACCGCAGGCGGAACCCCGGCTGCTCGCCACGATCGTCGGCGGCGTGGCCCGCCCTGCGAGCGACGGCTGATCCGGCGGCAGGCCGCCAGATGACGACGACGCGACCGCGGCGCCGGGTGAGTGCTACCTGGCCTCCTGGTCGGCTCTGCCCAGGTCCCGGCTCGCCGGATCCGAGTCGTCGTCGAGGTCGCCGACGAGCGGTTCCGGGGCACGCATGCGCCACGCGTCGGTGACGAGTTCCGCCAGGCGATCGACGGTCACCTGCGCCAGCCGCAGCATGACCAGGGGCAGCCCGTCGTACGCGGGCGTGGTGAAGAAGACCTCGGGCTCGCCGAGGAGCAACGCCTGCTTCTCCGCTTCGTCGCCGACGTACAGCACCGCGACGTCGGTGCGGATGAGGCGCGGCGCACCGGGTCTGCGCTCCGGGTAGGACCAGACGAACCCCTTGTCGGCCACCCGGAAGTCGAAGCCGTCACTGTCGACTTCGACCACGTGAGGCAGTGCCAGTGCCAGGCGACGGACGTCGTCGGCGTCAGCCATCGAGGTTGCTCCAGGACATCGCCTCCCGCACAAGCGCAGACTAACCGCTGCGTCGAACGCGGTCGCCGCCGGCCCGCCGGATCCCACCTTCGGTCAGCTTGCCGAGGTGGCCAACAGGTTCCGGATGGCGGCTGCGAGCTGCGGGTCGCTGTGCACGGCTCCAACGGTCTCCGGTGGTGGAAGCCCCCGCCAGTGGTCCTGCCGTCGCGCCAGGGCCCGGAGTGGGTCACCCGACAGAAACGGTGGGCAGTACGTGTGGCACCGGCGGGAACCGGCATGATGAGCCGGTGAAGATCCTGTCCATCCAGTCTTCGGTCGCCTACGGCTACGTCGGCAACTCGGCGGCGGCCTTTCCCCTTCAGCGGCTCGGGCACGAGGTCTGGCCGGTACTGACGGTCCATTTCTCCAACCACACCGGGTACGGCGCGTGGCGGGGGCCGCTGCTGGCGCCGGCCGACGTGGCCGAGGTGATCGCGGGCATCGCGGACCGCGGGGTCCTCGGCAGCGCCGACGCGGTGTTGTCGGGCTACCAGGGTGACCCGGCGATGGGCGCGGTGATCCTCGACGCGGTGGACATGGTCAAGGCGGCCAACGCGGACGCCGTGTACTGCTGCGACCCCGTGATGGGCGACGCCGGCCGCGGGATGTTCGTCCGGCCCGGCATCCCGGAGTTCATGCGGGACGTCGTCGTCCCGCGTGCGGACATCATCACCCCGAATCACTTCGAGCTGGACTTCCTCGCCGGCCGTACGACGAACTCGCTGACGGAGTTGCTGGAGGCGGTCGACGTGGTGCGCGAGACGGGGCCGCGGCACGTCCTGGTCACCAGCGTGCTCCACGGCGACGTGCCGGAGGGGTCGCTGGAGGTGGTGGCCGTCTCGGACGAGGGCGCCTGGGCCGTGACCACGCCGCTGCTGCCGATCAGCCCGAACGGCGGCGGTGACGTCACCGCGGCGCTGTACCTCGCGCATCTGCGGACGACGGGCTCGCCCGCGACGGCACTGGAACGCACCATCGCCTCCGTCTTCGCCGTACTCGAGGCCACCCTCGCGGCGGGCACCCGGGAGATCCAGCTGATCGCAGCCCAGGACGCGATCGCCGAGCCGCCGACCAGGTTCACCGCCCGGCGGCTGCGCTGACGGTGAGCACGGCGTCGGTACGTCTGACGCCTCGCCGGCGGGTCGTGGCCCGGCCACCGCAGAACAGCCGGGAGGACGGGCCAGAGCCTGTCCGGCCGGGATCGGACCCGGCCCGGTCATCGAGCAGCGCTGACGACCGGCCGCGCAGGCCCGGTGGCCGGCGACTGCGTGCCGGAGCGGCGCGGGAGCAGGAACGGAGTGGCCAGGAGCAGCACGCCGGCGACACCGATCGCGAGGCGTACGTCGGTGGCCCCGGCCAGAACGCCCCACAGCGCGGTGAGCACCGCGATCGCCCCGGTGCCCGTGATGTTCCACGCGACCAGCACGCGGCCGACCCGGTCAGCCGGCACCCGATCGAGTCGCTCGGTGGCGAACAGCGGGTTGAACAGGCCGATGCAGGTGATCAGCCCCAGTTCGACCGCGATCACCAGGACCACGCCGGCCGCGCCGGGCATCACGAAGAACAGGCCGATCGGCCACAACGCGCGCAGCGCCCCCGAGACGAGCAGGATCCGGCGGCGCCCGTAGCGGGCTTGCAGACGCGGGGCGAGCTGGGCGCCGACGAATCCGCCGACGCACGGAAGCCCGAACGCCAGGCCGTACTGCCAGGCCGCCCAGCTCAGGTCGCCGAGGAGCAGCACGGCCAGCAGCGGTTCGGTTGCCATGATCAGCGCGTTGACGGTCACGGTGTTCAGGAAGAGCGCGCGCAGTTCACGGTCGGCGAGGATGAACCGCCACCCCTCCGACAGGTCCGCACCGCGTAGCCGGGTGGCCGTCCCGCGCGCCGGGCGCGCCTCCCGCTCCCGGATCATGCCGATCCCGAGCGCGGACAACAGGAACCCGACCGCGTTGGCGATCAGGGTGACAACCGGCCCGATGAGACTGATGGCCGCCCCGCCCAGGGTCGGCCCCACGGCGGTGGCCGTCCAGGTGGTCGACTCGAAACGCCCGTTGGCGGCCAGCAGCTGGTCGGGACCCACGAGCGACTTCAGATAGGCACCGCTCGCGGAGACGAACGCGATGTTCCCGGCCGCCCCGATCACGGAGACCATCAGCAGCTGGGTGTAGGTCAACAGCCCGAACGCGAAGGCGATCGGGATGCTCAGCAGGGCCGCGAAGCGGACGACGTCCGCGGCGATCATGACCGGCTTCTTGCGCTGCCGCTCGACCCAGGGGCCGAGGGGAAGCGCCAGCACCGCACCCACCGCCAGCCCCGCCGCGGCCAACGCGGAGACCGCGGCCGGACCGATGCCGAGCACCTGGATCGCGATCAGCGGGAACGCCCCGAACCCCAACCAGGTACCCATGGTGCTGGCCGCGAACGCCGACCACAACCACCCGAACGAACGCCCCAGACGTTGCCCCACGCTGCCCCTCCAGTCACAACCAATCGTTGACGGCGACGATTCGACCAGCTCGGGTTACCAGGAATCCAACAACAAACGCGCTGGCGAGCCACAACCAGCGTTTGTGCAGCCGTACGATCTGGGCGTGGACATCGAGGCCGTGCGCACCTTCGTCGCCGTCGCCGACGCCGGACAGTTCCAGGAAGCGGCCATCGACCTGGAGATCACGCAGCAGGCTGTCTCCAAGCGCGTGGCCAACCTCGAACGCCGCCTCGGAGTCACCCTCTTCACCCGCACCGCCCGTGGCGCCCAGCTCACCCTCGACGGGCAGGCATTCCTCCCGCACTCCCGCGAACTGCTCCGAGCTGCCGAACGGGCCGCCGCCTCGGTCCGGCCGGGCGAACGCGCGCTGCGCGTCGACGTCCTCAACCGACGCATCGCCCCGGCCGTGACGATGCAGCGCTTCTACCGGGCACACCCGGGGACCGAGCTCGACGTCGTCACGCTTTCGAACGCCAACGTCGAGACGGCCATCGAGGCCGTCCGCGCCAGGGAGATCGACGCGACCTTCCGGGCCGTACCGATACCGGTCCGCGAGCTACCCGACGGCATCCTGGTCGAGCGGGCCCTGGACGACCCGCTGCAACTGCTCGTCGGCCCCGCCCACCCGCTTGCCGCCGCTCGTTCCCTGACCCCGGCTGACCTGGCCGGGCACCGCATCTGGATTCCGGGCATCAAGCGGGGCACCGAGTGGGCCGCCTACTACGACGAGCTCACCGACGCGTTCGACCTTCGGATCGACGCGATCGGCCCGAACTTCGGCACCGAGGCGCTGCTCGACGCGATCGCCGACTCCGCCGACCTGGCCACCCTCGTGGGCAGCGGCGACCGGTACATCTGGCCAACCACCCACGACCTGCGTCGCATCCCGCCGCACGGCCCCACGCCGGTCTACCCGCACTCGTTCGTGTGCCTCGCGGGCAACCCGCACCCCACCCTCACCGCACTCCGCCAGCACCTGACGGCCGCGCGGCCGGCCACTCCGGCCGAGGTCTGGGCACCGAGCTGGGCCAGCCGCCGCGCCTGACGCCGGACGGCACGCGCTCCGGCGTCACCCCTGTCCCCGAAAAGGCGGTACGCGTCGCTGTTCGCGGAGCCGGAGGGTCGTTGCCCGCCGGCAACGCACGTTGTGCGGACCCGTGCCGACCGGTCCAGCCCACATGACGTCGAGCTGTCGGGCGCGCGGCCCGCGAGGCACGCCGGGTACGTGGCCGGCCGGACCCGTTCCATGATGATTCGTTCCGTGGTCGGTGCGGCAGGGGCCGGGCCGGGGTTGACCCTCTCCCAGGGGGAGGGTCGAGGCTGTTGGAGGCGTCGGTGACAGGGTTGCTGCCGATCGGGGTGTTCGCGCGAGCGACCCGGTTGTCCGTTCGAGTGCTGCGCAACTATGACCGGCTGGGTCTGCTCGTCCCGGCGTCGGTCGATCCGGATACCGGCTACCGCCGGTACAGCGTCGACCAGTTCCCCAGAGCGGGGCTGGTCCGGCGGCTGCGGGAGCTGGAGGTGCCGTTGCCCGAGATCGCCGAGATCCTGGCGGCCGAAACCCCGGACCAGACCCGCGCCGTTGTCGAGCGGCACCGGGAACGCGTGGCCGCGCGGGCGGCCCGGCTCGACGAGATCGCCGGGCGGTTGGGGGCCGTGCTGGCCGAGCCGGGACGCATGCCGGGCTGGCTACACGTGTACGAACGGTGGCGCGATGCCCAGCCCACCGCCCGCACGCTGGTGCGTACCCCGCTGAGCGGGCTGGCCGAGGCGCTGGCGCCCGGGTTCGCGCGGCTCTTCGCCGGCCTCGCCGCGCAGGGGATCGCCCCGGCAGGGCCGGTCGGGACCCGACACCTCAGCGACGACCTCGACGCGGCGGAGTTGGAGGTGGAACTGTTCGCGCCGGTGGCGCGCCCGCCCCGGCCGACCGCGACGATTGCGCCCGGGGAACTGCCGGGCTGCCTGCTCGCCGCGACCGTCCACGAGGGTGGCTACGACGCCATCGATACCGCCTACCGGTCGCTGGGACGCTGGATCGCCGAGCACGACCGGGCGCTGGCGGGCCCAGCCGAGGAGCGCTACCTCGTATCGCCCGCACCCGGCACACCCACGGCCGCGCTCCGCACGGAGATCGCCTGGCCGGTCCGACCCCCGTCCGGCCCGTCCCGACCAGCAGATCAGGAGACCGAATGATCATCGAGAACGTGGCGTTCCCCGCCGGTCAGCACTGCGAGACCACCACGCTCGGTGCCCTGCTGCGCCACGAGGGCGTCGACCTGTCCGAGCCCATGCTGTTCGGCCTCGGCGAGGGTCTGGGCTTCGTCTACTGGGATGCCAAGAGCATGGACTTTCCGTTCCTCGGCGGACGCACCAAGCCGACCACGATCACCCGAACCGTGGCCGACCGGCTGGGCCTGACGCTGCACATCCAGGAGACCGCCTCGCCCCGTAAGGCCTGGCAGAACGTGGCCGCCGCCCTCACCGCCGGACGCCCGGTCGGCCTGCAACTCGACTCCTACCACCTGGACTACTTCAGCACGAAAGTCCACTTCGGGGCCCACTTCGCCGCGATGTACGGCTACGACGACACCCACGCCTACCTGATCGACACCGCCCAGCAGGGCGGCAGCGTGACGACCACGCTGACGAGCTTGGAACGGGCCCGCAACGAACGCGGACCGATGACCGCCCGCAACCTCTCCTACACGATCGCCAGCCCCACCGGCCGGCCCGATCTGGGCCACGCCATCCGGGCGGCCATCCGCAACAACGCGCACGCCTTCCTCAACCCACCCATCGCCAACCTCGGCCATCGCGGCATCGACAAGGCGGCCCGACAGGTGGCGCGGTGGCTCGACCGCTCCCGCGACCCGTCCCGCGACCTCCCGCTGGCCGCAACGCTGATGGAACGCGGCGGGACCGGCGGCGCCCTGTTTCGCGCCATGTACCGCGACTTCCTCGCCGAATGCGCCACGATCGTCGACGACGACACCGTCCGCCTCGGTCACCGGCGGTACGCCGAGATCGCCCCGTCATGGACCGAGGTCTCCCACCACATCACGGCCGCCGGAGAGACCGGCGACCCGGACCACCTGACCCGAGCCTCGGCACTCCTCACCGAACTCGCGGCCAGGGAGCGCCACGCCATGCAGATCCTGACCGGAATTCGCCCCGACTGACCGCCTCGACGAGCACGGCTCCCGTACCCGCTCGAACACCGCCCACCTCGGCACGTCCGGACGTTTCTCGCACTTGCGGGTCTCCTGACACGCGGATTGCGACGCGGTGCGCCGGGTGGGCACGTCGGCCTGGCTGCACAGGCCCTGCCCGCCGGCGCGCGCCTGACCGTGGGACCGCTCGGGGTGGGTGGCAGTACGAGGACCGGCACGGGCCGTCGACCACCGGGTCCGGCGGGGATTTCAGCGCACCGCGAGGAAGCCGTAGCCGGCGCGACGGTCGGTCATGTCCCGGTTGCCGGCACGACTCCCGCCACCAACGCCCGCAACGCGGCCAGCGACTGCTCGATGTCGACCCGGTCGAGCGCCACCAGCCACTGCTGGTGGATGCTTCGCAGGCGTCGTCTCGGGCGCACTCGTCATCCTGGCGAAGCGGAGAGAAGACCAGTCGCGGAGAGACCACCACCGAGGAGACAACCAGGCGTGATGTCGCGGCGACAGCGGAGCGGGGTGCCCGGCGCTCTCGAGGTCCCAGTCATCCGTACCGGGCGAAGATCCTCCGTACGGCGGCCAGTTCATCGCCCTCGTCGGCGTCGTTCCAGGCGAACCGTTCCGCGCCGTCGACCGCACCCGCGACGACGCCACCCCGATGCGGGCGGTGCACCCGGAGTCGAGCCGCCCCTACCCCGATCCCGACCAGGCGACCTCCCAGCCGGGCACGCGTACGATCGCCCTGCCCGGCTCCGGCACCGACGCGACGCAATGGAGGCCCGTGATGACAAAAGAGATCCCACCCGGCGGACGGGTGCTGTTCATCGGCGACAGCATCACCGACGCGGGACGCAACCGCGAGCGGTCCGACGACCTCGGTGGCGGATACGCCATGATGTCCTCGGCCTGGTTCACCGCCCGGCACCCGCAGCACGCCGTCACCTTCCTCAACCGGGGCGTCAGCGGCGATCGCGTCCGCGACCTGCGCGCCAGGTGGGACGACGACTGCCTGCGGCTCGCGCCGCAGGTGGTGTCGGTGCTGATCGGCATCAACGACACCTGGCGCCGGTACAGTGCCGACGATCCCACCACCGCCGAGGAGTTCGAACGCGACTACCGGCACATCCTCGACCTGACCCGACGGCAGCTCGACGCCGCCGTCATCCTGATCGAGCCCTTCCTCATCCCGCTCGACGACGGACAGCGGGCCTGGCGCGAAGACCTCGGGCCGAAGGCCGACGTGGTGCGCAAACTGGCCGTCGACTTCGACGCGACGTTGGTGACGGTGGACCACCTGTTCGGTGCCGGAACAGCCGACGAGCAGGTCTGGACGGCGGACGGCGTGCACCTGACACAACCGGGTCACGCCCTGCTGGCTCAGCAGTGGCTGCGGGCGGTCGCCGCCCGGGACCTGGCAACCGCCCCGACAGCCGTCCCGTGACGATCCGCGAGAGGAGACGGCGGGACCACGGATGTTCGCCGACGACCTCTCCACCGGGCTCGTCGGCTGGCGGGCGCTGACGGGATCGCCGGGCGAATGGACGACGCCAGCGCGGAGTTCACCACGTCTCGGGTCGACAGCCGCGCGTAACCGTCGGGCCGTTACCCGTCGCCGGCGGGGCGCTCGCGCACGACCAGTTCGTCGATCTCCAACCGGCCGATGCGCAACTCCCGCACGACGGCCCGGCGGATCGCCAGCCGACCGATGGCCAGCGCCCCGACGGCGAGGGCCCCGACGGCCAGCGCGCCCACGGCAAGCGCTCCGAGCGACGCCGCGCCCGCCGCCGTGCCGACGGGCGTCCCGCCCGCCCGCGCGCCCCGTACCGCACGTGTCATCCGCTCATTGTCCGCGCGGCGCCGGCCCGGCGTGCCCGAATCGGCGCGCCGCCGGGCGTCCGTGTCCGCCCTGGGCGTGATCGGGGGCGCGGCCGGATCTGGCGAACGCGGGAGAATGGGCGTGGCGCGAGGTCCGCGATGTCACCGCCCGGCTCTATCCTCGGGCCCGTGACCGCCGACCTGCGCCTGCGCCCCGTACGCGACGACGACCTGCCCCGCTTCTTCGACCACGAGCAGGACGTCGAGGCCAACTGGATGGCCGCCTTCGGCCCGGAGGACCCGACCGACCGGGCGCGGTTCGACGCGCACTGGCGCCGGGTCCGCGCCGACGAGCGGATCGTCGCCCGCACGGTCGTCGTCGACGACGAGGTGGTCGGCCATGTGACCGCCTTCCCGGTCGACGACAAGACCGAGGTCAGCTACTGGATCGACCCGCGCCGCTGGGGCCGGGGCTACGCCACCGCCGCGCTCGCCGCACTGCTGCGCGAGCTGCCCCAGCGGCCCGTGCACGCCCGCGCCGCCAAGGACAACCGGGCCTCGCTCGCCGTGCTGCGCAAGTGCGGCTTCGTCGTCACGGGCGAGGACAAGGGGTACGCCAACGGCCGCGGCGCCGAGGTGGAGGAGTGGGTGCTGGAGCTCGCCGACCGCTGAACCGGCCCCGCGCCCACCGCGCGGGCTGACCCGGGTGACCACTACTCTCGCGGGGTGGACTGGCTGGAACTCATCGGCTGGACCGGCTCGGCGCTGCTGGTCTGGTCGCTGCTGCAGACGCGCATCCTCCGGCTGCGTGCCCTGAACCTGCTCGGGTGTCTGATCCTGATCGGCTACAACGCCGCGGTGCAGGTCTGGCCGATGGTCGGGCTGAACGTCGTGCTGGCCGTGATCAACGTCTGGTACCTGCGCGCCATGCTCGCCACCCGCCACGACGAGGCGACCTACCAGGTGGTCGAGGTCGGCGTGGACGACCAGTTCCTCGCCCACACGCTGCGCGTCCACGGCTCGGACATCGCCCGCTTCAACCCCGGCTTCCGCTGGCCGCCCGGCACCTCCGCCGAGCGCTCCGCCTTCCTGGTGCTGCGGGCCGACGAGGTGGTCGGCGTGGTGCTGTCGCACGCCGAGCCAGACGGCGTGGCGCAGGTCGACCTCGACTACGTCACCCGGCGGTTCCGGGACTTCACCCCGGGCGAGTTCGTCTACCGGCGCAGCCGCCTCTTCACCGACCGGGGGTTCCGCCGGGTGGTCACCCCGCCCGGCATGGTCGCCCCCTACTACCACCGGCTCGGCTTCCGCCCCGAGGGCCGCTCCTACGTGCTCGACCTGACGGCCCCGCCGGTCGCCGAGCGAGCCTGACCGCCTCCCCGGCCGGGCGAGGATTCACCGGCCGGCCCGGTGGGCACAGACTGGCCTACGCCGGCCGGGTCCTTCGGCCGGCGGTGCCGGTCGTGCGACGGGCACCGGTGGCGCGTGAGGAGAGCCAGGCGTGCAGAGCATCTGGAGCCAACTGGCCCTGGTCGGTGTCCTGGTCGTCCTCAACGCGGTCTTCGCGGGCAGCGAGATGGCGCTGGTCTCGCTGCGGGACAGCCAGGTCCAGCGGCTGGAACGCACCAGCCGCGCCGGCCGGGTGCTGGCCCGCCTCGCCAAGGACCCGAACCGCTTCCTGGCCACCATCCAGATCGGCATCACCCTCGCCGGCTTCCTGGCCTCGGCCGCGGCGGCGGTGTCGCTGGCCAGGCCTCTGGTACCGCTGCTCGGCGCGCTGGGCGGCGCCGCGGAGACCGTCGCCATCGTGGTGGTCACCCTCGCGCTGACCTTCGTCACCCTGGTCTTCGGCGAGCTGGCCCCCAAGCGGATCGCCATGCAGGCCGCCGAGCGGTGGGCGCTGCTGGTGGCCCGCCCGCTGGACCTGCTGGCGGCCCTCACCCGGCCGGCCGTCTGGGCCCTCGGCGCCACCAGCGACCTGGTCGTACGCCTGGTCGGGCTCAACCCCGAGCACGAGCCCGACGAGATCGGCCCCGACGAGCTGCGGGAGATCGTCTCCGGCAACCACGGCTTCACCAAGGAGCAGCGGACGATCATCGCCGGGGCGGTGGAGATCGCCGACCGCCAACTGAAGGCGGTGCTCGTACCACGGTTGCAGGTCTTCACGCTCGACAGCGGAACCACCGCGGAGGCCGCGCGGCTGCTGCTGGCCGCCACGGGCCACTCCCGGGCGCCGGTGGTCCGGCACGGCGGCCTGGACGACGCGGTCGGAGTGATCCACCTGCGCGACCTCGTCGGCGTCCGCGACGACCGGCCGGTCGACGAGTGCGCCCGCCCGCCGATGCTGCTGCCGGACTCGCTGCCGGTGGTCGACGCGCTGCGCCAGTTCAAGGCCGAGCGTCAGCACATCGCCCTGGTGGTCGACGAGCGGGGCGCGGTCGACGGGATCGTCACCCTCGAGGACATCCTGGAGGAGATCGTCGGGGAGATCTACGACGAGACCGACCGGGACGTGCGCGCCGTGCGCACCGAGCCGGACGGTGTCATGCTGCTCCCCGGCACCTTCCCGGTGCACGACCTCACCGACGTCGGGGTCGAGCTGCCCGGCCGCCCCGGCGGCGACTACACCACCATCGCGGGCCTGGTGCTCACCTGCCTCGGCCACATCCCCACCGTCGCGGGGGAGAGCGTCACGGTGGACGGCTGGGAGCTGGAGGTGGCCCGCATCGACCACCGCGCGATCACCGGCGTCCGGGTGCGCCGGCCGGTCGGGCCGCCGCGCGACGACGCCGGGGAGCCGGTGCTGGACGAGGCCCGCGGCTGAGCGTCGCCGCCGCGCCCCTGGCAGGGTGCGGGTCAGGCGGGGGAGAGGTTCTGCAGTCGCACCTGGCCGCGGGCGACGAGCTGGGCGTCGGCGTCGGTGATCTCCACCTGCCAGAGCTGCTGGCTGCGCCCCCGGTGTACGGGGGTGCCCACGGCGGTCAGCTCGCCGTCGCGGACCGCGCGCAGGAAGTCGGTCTGGTTCGACACGCCGACGACCCGCCCCCGGTCGCCCAGCCACACCGACCCGCCGACGCTGGCCGCGGTCTCGACCACCGAGCAGTACACGCCGCCGTGCTGGATCCCGAACGGCTGGTGCAGCTCGGGGCGGACCTGCCAGCGGATCACCACGCGGTCCCCGCTGACCTCGTCGAACTTGAGGCCGAGCAGGGCGACGAAGCCGCCCGTCAGATCCGGCATGTCCACGGCGTTCCCCTTCCCGATCATGGCGTCGCCAGCCTACGCCGCCGCCCGCTGCGCAAACCCGCTACGGCAGGCGCCCGGTCATGGGGGAGAATGGGTGACCGTGACCGACAGCAGCCTCCCGCCGCCCGGGCGGGACTCCCTGACCGATGACCTGCGGTGGCGCGGCCTGATCCAGGACTCCACCAACCTCGACGAGCTGCGTACGCTGCTCGACGGCAGTGCCGCCACCTACTACGTGGGTTTCGACCCGACCGCGCCGAGCCTGCACGTCGGCCACCTCATGCAGGTCACCACGGCCCGTCGGCTCCAGCTCGCCGGGCACCGGCCGCTGCTGCTCGTCGGCGGCGCGACCGGCCAGATCGGCGACCCGAAGGAGAGCGCCGAGCGGACCCTCAACCCGCCCGAGGTGGTCGCCGGCTGGGTGGCCCGGATCCGCGACCAGCTCGCCCCCTTCGTCTCGTACGAGGGCGAGAATGCCGCGCAACTGGTCAACAACCTCGACTGGACCGCCGAGATGTCGGTGGTCGAGTTCCTCCGCGACGTCGGCAAGCACTTCCCGGTCAACAGGATGCTGGCCCGGGAGGTGGTCAAGGCGCGGCTGGAGAGCGGGATCAGCTTCACCGAGTTCAGCTACCAGCTGCTCCAGGCCAACGACTTCTTCGAGCTGCACCGCCGGCACGGCTGCCAGCTCCAGTTCGGCGGCTCCGACCAGTGGGGCAACATCGCTGCCGGGGTGGACTACATCCGCCGGCGCGGCGCCGGCCCGGTGCAGGCGTTCACCACCCCGCTGGTCACGAAGTCGGACGGGACGAAGTTCGGCAAGACCGAGGGCGGCGCCATCTGGCTCGACCCCGAGCTGACCAGCCCGTACGCGTTCTACCAGTTCTGGGTCAACGTCGAGGACCGGGACGTGAGCCGCTACCTGCGCTACTTCAGCTTCCGTTCGCGGGAGGAACTGGAGGCGCTGGAGAAGGAGACGGCGGAGCGGCCGGCCGCCCGGGCGGCCCAGCGCGCGCTCGCCGAGGAGCTGACCACGCTCGTGCACGGCGAGCGGGAGATGGCGCAGGTGGTCGCCGCCAGCCAGGCGCTCTTCGGCCGGGGCTCGCTGGAGGAGCTCACGCCGGCGACGCTGCGCGCCGCGCTGACCGAGGCCGGCCTCGTCCACCTCGACGAGCTGCCCGACGTCGCCGGGCTCCTGCGCGATTCCGGGCTGGTCCCGAGCCTGAAGGAGGCCCGCCGGGTGATCGCCGAGGGCGGCGCCTACGTCAACAACAACCGGGTCACCGAGGCCGACGCCACCGTGAGCCCCGAGGACCTGCTGCACGGCCGGTACCTGGTGCTGCGCCGCGGCAAGCGGTCGTTCGCCGGGGTCGAGCTGCGCAACTAGCCGTACGCCCGCGCGAGTGTGACGGGCGACGCCCCCGGCGGATTTGACGATCAATCCGCCGGGGGCGTAACTTTCTCTCTGCCAGCGCGGAACGGACGAAACGGGGCGAAAGTCCTGGAGGCCGGAGCGTGGGAATGAGCTTCCGGTTCGAGGGGTTGTGCTCCTCGGACCCGGGACCGGGCGGTGCCCCGGGTTCGCCGTGAGGCGGATTTGGTGGGGTGGAGCTGACCGGGTATGGTTCGACGCCGGCAGGGAACCGGGCGTGTTCGTGGGAGACCGCGGCGGCCGGTCTGTCGGAAGCCGTGATCGGAATCGGTGGGAGCCGGTTTGGTTGTGGTGCCCGGAAATTGGGTTGAAGTGGTGTGGATCGCGGTAGAGCGGTTTGACGCGGCGGAAACCGGCGGGTAACGTAGTAAAAGTGCCCGGCGCGAGAGCGGCGGGGATGTGAGCGAAATGCCCCGGGTCGGGGGTCCCATGGTGTGGGGTTTCCGGGCGGTGTGTGGTTGTTCTTTGAGAACTCAACAGGGTGCTTGATAAGCCAGTGCCAAATTGTTTGATACCCCGGGCTGGCAAGCCTTTATGGTTTGTT
>NZ_JBVJGT010000047.1:0-54848 GCF_055587185.1 Micromonospora sp. NPDC048040
CGGCCGGAGACGCACGCGCTGCTGCACGCCCTGGCCGAGTTGCACGTCCACGGCGTGCCGGTGACCTGGCAGCAGTGGTTCACCGACACCGGCGCACGCCGCGTCGACCTGCCCACGTACGCCTTCCAACACCAGCGGTACTGGCCCGAGGGCGCGCCGGCGGAGCAGGTCGCCCCGGACAGCGGCGACGCCGACTTCTGGGCCGCCGTCGAGCGCGGCGACCTGGCCGCGCTCGCCGCCGAACTCGGCGACGACACCGAGGCCCTGGGTGCCCTCAGCCCGGCCCTGCCGGTCCTCTCGCGCTTGCGGCGGGCCCGGTCCCGGGACACCACGCTGGACGGATGGTCGTACCGGGTCGTGTGGGAACCGGTGCGGCCGGCCCCGGCGGCCGGGCTGTCCGGGCGGTGGCTGGTCGTCACCGTCGACAGCGGCGCCGACGCGGGCGTCGCGAAGACGCTCACCGAGGCGGGCGCGCAGGTCGACACGCTGACCATGCCGCCCACCCTCGCCCGGGCAGACCTGGGCGAGCGGCTGCGCGGGATCAGCGCGGACGGCTGGGCCGGGGTGCTCTGCGTCCTGCCCCGGCAGGACCAGCCCCTGGCCCACACCCCGGCGATTCCCGCCGGCACGGCGGCGCTGCTCACCCTCACCCGGGCGCTCACCGACACCGGCCTGCCGGGACGGGTGTGGGCGCTCAGCCGCACCGCGATGCCGGTCACGGCGGGGGAGCGGGCCGGCGACGTCTGGGCCGCGCTGGCCTGGGGACTGGGCCGGGTCGTCGCCCTGGAACAGCCGGACCGCTGGGGCGGCCTGCTCGACCTGCCGGCCCGCGCCGACCGGAGCACCCGCGCCGGGCTCGTCGCGGTCCTGGCCGACGGCACCCTGGACCAGGTGGCCGTCCGCCGCAACGGCCTCTTCGGCCGGCGGCTGGTGCCGGCCGCGCCGCCCGCCGGTTCGGGCTGGCGGCCCGCCGGCACGGTGCTGGTCACCGGTGGTACGGGTGCGCTGGGCCGGCACGTGGCGCGGTGGTTGCTGGCCAACGGTGCCGGCGAGGTGGTGTTGGCTTCCCGGCGTGGCCCGGGTGCGCCGGGCGCGGTGGAGTTGGTGGCCGAGTTGGGTGCGGTGCGGGTGGTGGCCTGCGACGTGACCGAGCGGGAGGCGGTCGACGCCCTCGTGGCCGGGCTGCCCGAGCTGACCGCCGTCGTGCACACCGCCGGCGCGTCCGGCGGCACCGTGCCGGCGTACGAGGTGACCGACGGCGAGCTGTCGGACACCCTGGCCGGCAAGGTGCTCGGCGCCGTGCACCTCGACGCCGCCTGCCGGGACCGGGACCTCGACGCGTTCGTGGTCTTCTCCTCGGTGGCCGGCGTCTGGGGCGGCGGCGGCCAGGCCGGCTACGCGGCCGGCAACGCCCTGCTCGACGCCCTCGTCGCCGCCCGCCGGGCGGCGGGCCTGCCCGCCACCGCCCTGGCCTACGGACCGTGGGCGGAGGACGGCATGGCCGCCGGGGAGACCGCGGACGGCCTGCGCCGCCGTGGATTCATCCCGCTCGCGCCCGAGGCCGCCGTCGCGGCGCTGGGCCGCTGGGTGAACGCCCCGGAGGCGGCGCCGGTGATCGTCGACGTCGACTGGTCCCGGTTCGTCACGGCGTTCACCGTGGCGCGGCCGAGCCACCTCTTCGACCGGGTCGCCCCCGCCGTCGCCGAGGAGCCGGAGCGGCCGGAGAGCGCCGCCGCCACCGACGGGCTGCGGGCCCGGCTCGCGGCGCTGCCGGCGACCGGCCAGGAGGCGCTGCTGGTCGACCTCGTCCGCGCCGAGGCGGCGGCCGTCCTCGGCCACGCCACCACCGACCAGGTGCCGGCCGGGCGGGCGTTCCGCGAGCTGGGCTTCGACTCCCTCGCCGCCGTGCAGCTGCGGGACCGGCTGGGTCGGGTCACCGGCCTGACCCTGCCGTCGACCGTGGTCTTCGACCACCCGTCGGCGGCGGAACTGGCCCGCTTCCTGCGTACCGAAATCGTGGTCGGCGCGGACGGCGGCCCGGCCGTCGGCGGCGCGACCGTGGTCCGGCCGCCGGTGGACGAGCCGATCGCGATCGTCTCGATGGCCTGCCGGTTCCCCGGCGGGGTGTCGTCGCCGCAGGAGCTGTGGCGGCTGCTGGCCGACGGGGTGGACGCGGTCACGCCGATGCCCACCGACCGGGGTTGGGACCTCGACGCCCTGTTCGACAGCGACCCGGAGCGGGTCGGCACCAGCTACACCCGCAGCGGCGGCTTCCTGCACGACGTGGCCGGCTTCGACGCCGCGTTCTTCGGGATCAACCCGCGCGAGGCCCTGGCGATGGACCCGCAGCAGCGGCTGCTGCTGCACGCCACCTGGGAGGTGTTCGAACGCGCCGGCATCGACCCGCAGCGGGTCCGTGGCTCCGCCACCGGCGTCTTCATGGGCACCAACGGGCAGGACTACGCCACGCTGCTGCTGGGCGCCCGCTCCCAGGTGGAGGGCTACCAGGCCACCGGCAACGGGGCGTCGGTGGTCTCGGGCCGCCTGGCGTACTCGTTCGGGCTGCACGGCCCCGCGGTCACCGTCGACACGGCCTGCTCGTCGTCGCTGGTGGCGCTGCACCTGGCCGCGCAGGCGCTGCGCAGCGGCGAGTGCGACCTCGCCCTGGCCGGCGGCGTGACCGTCATGTCCACCCCGGGCGCGTTCCTGGAGTTCTCCCGGCAGCGCGGCCTCGCCGCCGACGGGCGGGTCAAGGCGTTCGCCGCGGCCGCCGACGGCACCGGCTGGGGCGAGGGCGTCGGCGTCCTGCTGCTCCAGCGGCTCTCCGACGCCCAGCGGGACGGCAACCGGATCCTCGCCGTCGTGCGGGGCAGCGCGGTCAACCAGGACGGCGCGAGCAACGGCCTCACCGCACCGAACGGGCCGGCGCAGCAGCGGGTGATCCGGCAGGCGCTGGACAACGCGGGGCTGACCCCCGACGACGTGGACGCGGTCGAGGCGCACGGCACCGGCACCACGCTCGGCGACCCGATCGAGGCGCAGGCGCTGCTCGCGACGTACGGGCGGGGTCGACCCGCCGACCGGCCGCTGTGGCTCGGGTCGGTGAAGTCGAACATCGGCCACACCCAGGCCGCGGCGGGCGCCGCCAGCCTGATGAAGATGGTGCTGGCCCTGCAGCACGAGGTGCTGCCGGCGACCCTGCACGTCGACGCGCCGACCCCGCACGTCGACTGGACGTCGGGCGCGCTGGCGCTGCTCACCGAGGCGCAGCCGTGGACCGCCGCGGACCGGCCCCGCCGGGCCGGCGTCTCCTCGTTCGGGATCAGCGGCACCAACGCCCACGTGATCCTGGAACAGGCCCTTGAGCGGCCGGAGCCGGTCGCCCCCGACGGGGTACGGCCCGAGGCGACGCTGCCGTGGCCGGTCTCCGCCGCCGACCTCGCCGGGCTGCGCGACCAGGCCGGCCGGCTGGCCGACCGGGTCGCGACGGGCGACGACCCCGCCGACCTGGTCGGCTGGGCGCTCGTCGACGGCCGGGCCCACCTCGGGCGCCGGGCGACCGTGGTCGCCGCCGACCGGGCGACCCGGCTGGCCGCGCTGCGGGCGCTGGCCGGCGGGGAGGACCACGCGGCGCTGGTCACCACCCGGCGGCGTTCGGGCGGCCTCGCCGTCCTCTTCTCCGGCCAGGGCGCCCAGCGCCCCGGCGCCGGCCGGCAGCTGTACGACACGTTTGCCGTGTTCGCGGCGGCCCTCGACGAGGTCTGCGGGGTGCTGGACCACCAGCTGCCGCAGCCGCTGAAGCCGGTGCTGTTCGCGGCCGAGGGCAGCGCCGAGGCCGCGCTGCTCGACGAGACGGTGTTCACCCAGGCCGGGCTGTTCGCGCTGGAGGTGGCCCTGTTCCGGCTGGTCGAGTCGTTCGGGGTGGTGCCCGGGCACGTCGCCGGGCACTCGATCGGCGAGATCACCGCCGCGCACGTCGCCGGGGTGCTGTCCCTCGCGGACGCCGCCACGCTGGTGGCCGCCCGGGGCCGGCTGATGCAGGCCCTGCCCGCCGGCGGCGGGATGCTCGCCGTCGCCGCCGACGAGGCGGCGGTGGTCGGGTCGCTGGCCGGGCTGACCGACCGGGTCGGCGTCGCGGCCGTCAACGGCCCCACCTCCGTGGTGGTCGCCGGTGCGGTCGACGCCCTCGACGAGCTGGAGCGGCTCTGGCGGGAACGGGGGGTGCGCACCCGCCGGCTGCGGGTCAGCCACGCGTTCCACAGCCCGCTGATGGAGCCGATGCTGGCCGGGTTCCGGGCCGTCCTCGCCCGGCTGACGTTCGCCGCACCGCTGCTGCCGATCGTGTCGAACCTGACCGGAAGGGTCGCCGACCCCGACGAGATCCGTACACCCGACTACTGGGTGCGGCACGTCCGCGAGGCCGTCCGGTACGCCGACGGCATCGCCGCGCTGCGCGACGCGGGGGTGGACACGTTCCTGGAGCTCGGCCCGCAGGCGGTGCTGACCGCGATGACCGCCGGCCTGCTGCCCACCGAGGACGACGGGACGGCCGTGGCGGCGCTGCGCGCCGGCGCCGACGAGCCGGCCGCCCTGCTGTCCGCGCTCGCCGTCCTGCACGGCACCGGGCGGGACGTCGACTGGGCGGCGGTGCTCGGCGTGCTGGCCGGCCCCCGCCCGGATCCCCGCCGGCTGCCCGAGCTGCCCACGTACGCGTTCCGGCCGCAGCGCTACTGGCCGACGCTCGACGCGGCCCCGACCCCGGCCGCCGACCCCGTGGACGACGCGTTCTGGCAGGCGGTTACCGACGGCGACCTGGACCGGCTCGGCATCGACCCGGACCAGCCGCTGCGCGACCTGCTGCCGGAACTGGAGTCGTGGCGGCGCCGCCAGCACCTCGACGGCACCCTGGCCGGCTGGCGGTACCGGGTCACCTGGGAGCGCCGGGCGCTGACCGGCGGCGACCCGGGCACCTGGCTGGTGGTGGCCCCGCCGCACCAGGTCACCGACCGGGTGCTGGCCGCGCTCACGGCCGGCGCCGCGACGGCGCACCTGTTGACCGTCGACCCGGCCACGGTCACCCGGGACGGCCTGGCGGCCGACCTCGACCGGCTCACCGCCCTGCACCAGCCGACGGCGCTGCTCTCCCTGCTGGCGCTGGACGAGGCGCCGCACCCGGAGCAGACCGCGTTGCCCACCGGCCTGGCGGCGAACCTGCTGCTCGTGCAGGCGCACACCGGCCGCTCCGGCCCGGCCGCGCCGCTGTGGCTGGCCACCACCGGCGCCGTCGCCGTCGACGACGAACCGGTCGTCCACCCGACGCAGGCCACCACGTGGGGCCTCGGGCTCGTCGCCGCGCTGGAGCACCCCCGGCACGTCGGCGGCGTCGTCGACCTGCCGGCGGGCGCGGGCGAGGCGGCGTACGCGGTGCTGGTCGGCGCCCTGACCAACGGCGACGGGGAGGACCAGCTCGCCGTCCGGGAAGCCGGCGTGCACGCCCGGCGTCTGGTCCGGGACACCGGACGGCCGGCGGCGGGCGGCGGGTACCGCCCGCACGGCACCGTCCTGCTCACCGGCGGGACCGGCGCCCTCGCCCGGCACACCACGGACTGGCTGGGCCGGCAGGGCGCGGAGGTGCTCCCGCTGGCGGAACCGGCGACGGGCAAGCTCGGCGACCTGATGGAGCAGCTCGCCGCCGAGAGCCGGCCGGTCACCGCGCTCGTGCACGTCCCGGCGGAGACCGGCTCGGCGCCGCTGGCCGAGCTGACCCTCGCCGGCCTGGCCGCCGACCTGACCGCCACCGTCGGCGACGTGCCGAGGTACGCGGACGAGCTCGCCCACCGGCCGCTCGACGCGTTCGTGCTGTGCACCTCCACCACGGGGGTGTGGGGCGCGGGCGGGCGGGCCGGCCAGTCCGCCGGCGACGCGCTGCTGCACGCGCTCGCCGCGAACCGGCGGCACGGCGGTCTGGTGGCGACCGCCGTGGCGTGGGGGCCGTGGCGCGACGATCCCGAGTCGGCCGAGCTGGCGCAGCTGCGCCGGCGGGGCCTGCCGGGCCTGCCCCCGGACCTGGCCGTCGAGGCGTTCGGGCAGGCGCTGCGTGAGGAGGCGGCGCTGGTCGTCGCCGACGTGAGCTGGGACCGGTTCGTGCCGACGTTCGCGTCGATGCGGCCGTGCCCGCTGCTGACCGGCATCCCGGAGGCGCGCGCGGCGCTACCCGCCGACGACGACCGCCAGCCGGCGGACGACGAGGCGGCGACCGCGCTGCGGGAGCGGCTGCGCCCGCTGAGCCCCGGCGAACGGGAGGGCGTCCTCGTCGAACTCGTGGGCGGCCTGGCGGCCACCGTGCTCGGCCACACCGGGGGCGGGGGACTGGAGCCCGACCGCGCGTTCCGCGAGGTCGGCTTCGACTCGATGACGGCCGTGGAGCTGCGCAACCGGCTCCGCGCCGCCACCGGCGTGCAACTGCCCGCGAGCGTGGTCTTCGACTACCCGACGCCGGCCGCGCTCGCCCGGCACCTGCGCGACCGGCTCGTCGAGGACGGGGCCGCCGCGGCCGCCCCGCTGCTCGCCGAGCTGGAACGGCTCGACGGCGTCTTCGCGGCCAGCGCGCCGGACCGGCTGACCCGGCAGAAGCTGCTGGTGCAGTTGCAGGCGTTCGTCGCCCGGTGGGGCGACGACCGCGGTCCCGTCGAGGAGAAACCGGTCACCCACGCTCTCGACGACGCGACGGACGCCGAGATCTTCGATTTCATCCACCGCGAGCTGGGCGGGCCCGGCGGCAATTTGCCGGGCCTGTAGAAATGGGGCTTCCCGACCGTTGTCGACGGTCGTGACGCCCTCGGCCGGGCGGGGTCCCGCACCCGCCCGGCCGCACCCCGTGAGGGCGGTGCGCCGGGCCGCTCAGCAGGGCGGGTCGGCCCAGCCTGCACCCGTGCCGCCTAGGGGCACCCGTAGGGGCACGCTAGGGGTTGTGACCGCCGTCCGGCGACAATTACCTTTCCTCCGGCGAGTAAGACCTGGTGTGGACTGAAACGCTTTTGTCTGGCAATTCGTGGTCGGCTGAATGGGCTTAGATCTTCGCGGCTTGTGGCGTCTGTGGACGGTATTGGGTCGCCTGTTTCTTTCCGGCCCGAAGAGGTGGCGCTAATGGCGACTGAAGATACGCTCCGGGAGTACCTGAAATGGGTGACGGCGGACCTTCACCAGACCAGGAGGAAGCTCGGCGAGCTTGAGGCGGCCAGCCGCGAGCCGATCGCCATCGTCGGCATGGCCTGCCGGTTCCCCGGCGGGGTGGGCTCCCCCGAGGAACTGTGGGAGCTGGTCGACTCCGGACGGGACGCCGTCTCCGCGTTCCCCGCCGACCGCGGCTGGGACCTGGCGCGGCTGTTCCACCCGGACCCCGACCACCCCGGCACGTCGTACGTCGCCGAGGGCGGCTTCGTCGACTCGGCCACCGACTTCGACGCCGCGTTCTTCGGCATCTCGCCGCGCGAGGCGATCGCCATGGACCCCCAGCAGCGGCTGCTGCTGGAGGCGTCCTGGGAGGCGTTCGAGCACGCCGGGATCGACCCCTCGGCGCTGCGCGGCCACCAGGTGGGCGTGTTCGCCAGCACCACCGGCCAGGACTACGTGGGGCTGCTCCAGCAGCCGCCGCCCGGCACCGAGGGCTACATCCTCACCGGCACCGCGGCGAGCGTCGTGTCCGGCCGGATCTCGTACGCGCTCGGCATCGAGGGCCCCGCCGTCACCGTGGACACGGCCTGCTCGTCGTCGCTGGTCGCGCTGCACCTGGCCTGCCAGGCGCTGCGGCAGGGGGAGTGCACCCTGGCGCTCGCCGGCGGGGCCACCGTCATGTCCACCCCGTCCGCCTTCATCGGCTTCAGCCGCCAGCGCGGCCTGGCCCTGGACGGCCGGGTCAAGTCGTTCGCCGCCGCCGCCGACGGCACCGCCTGGGGCGAGGGCGTCGGCCTGCTGCTCCTCGAGCGGCTCTCCGACGCGCGGCGCAACGGCCACCCCGTCCTCGCCGTGGTGCGCGGCAGCGCGGTCAACCAGGACGGCGCGAGCAACGGGCTGACCGCCCCCAACGGCCCGTCCCAGCAGCGGGTCGTGCTCCAGGCGCTGGCCAGCGCCCGGCTCGCGCCCGAGCAGGTCGACGTCGTGGAGGCGCACGGCACCGGCACCACCCTCGGCGACCCGATCGAGGCCCAGGCGCTGCTGTCGACGTACGGGCAGGGTCGGCCCGCCGACCGGCCGCTGTGGCTCGGCTCGGTCAAGTCGAACATCGGGCACACCCAGGCCGCCGCCGGCGTGGCCGGGGTGATCAAGATGGTGATGGCGCTGCGGCACGAGACCGTGCCGGCGACGTTGCACGTCGACGAGCCCACCCCCAACGTGGACTGGACGGCCGGCGCGGTGTCGCTGGTGACCGAGCCGCAGCCGTGGCCCGCCGGGGAGCAGCCCCGCCGGGCGGGCATCTCCTCGTTCGGCATGAGCGGCACCAACGCCCACGTGATCATCGAGGAGGCGCCCGCCGCCGAGGCGGCCCCGTCGGAGACCCCGGACGGCCCCGCCGCCGCGACCGACGCCGCCACCGTGCCGGCCGCCGCCACCGGCATCGCCCCGGTCACCGCGGCCGGCCTCGTGCCGGTGCTGGTCTCCGCCCGCGACGCCGACTCCCTGGCCGCCCAGGCGACCCGCTGGGCCGACTGGCTCGACGGCCGTCCCGAGCTGCGGCTGACCGACGTCGGCTGGTCGTCGGTGCGCACCCGGGCCAGCCTGGAACACCGCGCCGTGCTGCTCGCCGCGGACCGCGACGGCCTGCGCGACGGCCTGCGCGCGCTCGCGGCCGGCGGCGACGCCCCGGGCCTGGTCACCGGCGCGGGGTCGCGGGGCGGCAAACTCGCGTTCCTCTTCTCCGGCCAGGGCGCGCAGCGCAGCGGCATGGGCCGTGACCTGGCTGCCGCGTTCCCCGTCTTCGCCGACGCGCTGGCGGAGGTCTGCGCCGAACTGGACCGGCACCTGCCCCGCCCGCTCGCCCCGGTGCTCTTCGCACCCGAGGGCGACGAGGCCGCCGCGCTGCTCAACCAGACCCTCTACACCCAGGCCGGCCTGTTCGCCGTCGAGGTCGCGCTGTTCCGGCTCCTGCGGAGCTGGGGAATCGTCCCGGACGTCCTGCTCGGCCACTCGATCGGTGAACTGTCCGCCGCGCACGCGGCCGGCGTGCTGTCGCTGCCCGACGCCGCCACGCTCGTCGCGGCCCGGGGCCGGCTGATGCAGGCCCTGCCGGCCGGCGGCGCGATGCTCGCCGTCCAGCTCCCCGCCGACGCGGTCCGGGCCGCCCTGGCCGGCATCGAGGACCGGGTCGCCGTGGCCGCCGTCAACGGGCCCACCGCCGTCGTGGTCTCCGGCGCCGCCGACGCCGTCGAGGAACTCGAACGCCGCTGGGCGGACCAGGGCGTACGCACCCGGCCGCTGCGCGTGAGCCACGCCTTCCACAGCCCGCTGATGGAACCCATGCTCGCCGAGTTCGCCGCCGTGGTGCGCCGGCTGGAGCTGCACCCGCCGGCGCTGCCGATCGTGTCGAACCTGACCGGCGCGGTCGCCGACCCCGCCGAGATCCGCACCGCCGACTACTGGGTCCGGCACGTGCGGGAGGCGGTTCGGTTCGCCGACGGCGTCGACCAGCTGCGCGCACTGGGCGTGCGTACCTTCCTGGAGGTCGGCCCCAGCGGGGTGCTCACCGCGCTGGCCCGCGACGTCCTGGCCGCGGCCGGCGCGGACGACGACACGGCCGCGGTGGCGCTGGTGCGCCGGGACCGCCCCGAGCCCGCGTCCGTGCTCACCGCCCTCGCCGAGCTGCACGTCGGCGGGGTCGGGGTGGGCTGGGCCGAGCTGTTCGCCGGCGCCGACACCGCGCGGGTGCCGCTGCCCGGGTACGCCTTCCGCCGGCAGCGGTTCTGGCCCGAGCCGCCGCCCGCCGCCCCCGACGCCGCCGCGCCCGACGGCGGCGACGACGAGTTCTGGACCGCGCTGGAGCAGGCGGACGTCGACACGCTCCGCAGCGAGCTGGGCGACGACGACGAGCAGGTGCGGGCGCTGCTGCCGGCGCTGCCGGTGCTCACCTCCTGGCGCCGGTCCCGGCGGGAACGCTCCACGGTGGACGGCTGGTCGTACCAGGTGACCTGGCAGCCCGTGCCGGTCGAGGACCGGGACGGCCCCGCGGGCCGCTGGCTGGTGGCGCTGCCGGCCGCCGACGCCCCGGCGTGGGCCGACCGCCTGGTCGGCCTCTTCCCCGACGAGCCGCTGGTGCTGCGCGTCGGCGCGGCGGACCTCGACCGCGCGGCGCTCGCCGCCCGGCTGCGGGACCTGGTCGACGGTCGGCCGGTCGACGGCGTGCTCGCCGTGGTCGCCGGCCAGGACCGGCTGCTGCCCGAGCACCCCGGCGTGACCCTCGCCGCGGCCGGCGCCCTCGCCCTGGTCCAGGCGATGACCGATTTGGACCTGGTGGCCCCGCTGTGGTGCGTCACCAGCGGCGCGGTGGCGGCGGCCCCGGGCGACCGGGTCGCGCACCCGCTGCAGACCGAGGTCTGGGGCCTGGGCCGGGCGGCGGCGGTCGAGCAGCCGCACCGCTGGGGCGGCCTGGTCGACCTGCCGGCCACCCTCGACGACACCACCGCCCGGCGACTCGCCGGCGTGCTGGCCGGCGCGGGCGGCGAGGACCAGGTGGCCGTCCGGCCCGGCGGGATCTGGGCCCGGCGGCTCACCCCGGCCCCGCCGGCGGCGGACGAGCCTCCCGCCGGCGACTGGTGGGCCGGCACCGTCCTGGTCACCGGCGGCACCGGCGCCCTCGGTGGCCACGTCACCCGCTGGCTGCTCGACCGCGGCGTCGGGCAGGTGGTCCTGGCCAGCCGCCGGGGCACCGCCGCCCCGGCCGTGGCGGAGCTGCTCGACCGGTACGGCGCCGACGGGCGGGTCACCGTCGCCACCTGCGACGTCACCGACCGGGGTTCCGTGGCGGAGCTGGTGGACACGCTGCCCGGCCTGACCGCGGTCGTGCACGCCGCCGGCACCGACCAGCTCACCCCGCTGACCGACACCACCCTCGACGAGTTCTCCCACGTCGTCGCGGGGAAGGTGCTCGGCGCCCTGCACCTCGACGCCTGCCTCGCCGACCGCGAGCTGGGCGCGTTCGTCATGTTCTCCTCCATCTCCGGCGTGTGGGGCAGCGCCGGCCAGTGCGCCTACGGCGCCGGCAACTCCCTGCTGGACGCCCTGGCTGTCAACCGGCGCGACCGGGGCCTGCCGGCCACCGCCGTCTCCTGGACCGCCTGGGGCGGCGCGCACGGCATGGCCGCCGAGAACGTGGCCACTGAGCAGCTCAACCGGATGGGCCTGCCGCCGATCGACCCGGAGAAGGCACTCGTCGCGTTGGACCGGGCGCTGCGCCGCCCGACGCCCTGCGTGACCGTCGCCGACGTCGACTGGACCCGGTTCCACCCCGCGTTCACCGTGGCCCGGCCCAGCCCGCTGCTCGGCGACCTGCCGCAGGTGCGGGCGCTCGTCGCGCAGGAGGAGGCCGCCGCGCCCGTCGCGGGCGGGGTCGCCGCGCCGCTGCGCCACCTCGCCGCGCTGCCGGCGGCGGAGCAGGAGCGGGAGCTGCTGCGGCTGGTCAACGAGCAGACCGCGGCGGTGCTCGGTCACGCCACCCCCGACGAGCTGCGCGGGCGCCCGTTCAAGGACCTCGGCTTCGACTCGCTGACCGCCGTGGACTTCCGGGGTCGGCTGAACACAGCCACCGGCCTGCGGCTGCCCACCACGCTGGTCTTCGACTACCCCACGCCCGCCGAACTGGCCGTGCACCTGCGTGAGCTGGTGTCCGGCGCCGACCCGGTCGACACCCCCGAGACCGTCGTCGTGGACGCGGACGAGCCCGTCGCGATCGTCGGCATGGCCTGCCGCTACCCCGGCGGCGTCGACGGGCCGGAGGCGTTCTGGCGGCTGGTCGCCGACGGCGTGGACGCGATCTCACCCTTCCCCACCGACCGGGGCTGGGAGATCCCGGAGCCGGCGGAGGGGAAGCCCGCCCCGGCGGGCGGCTTCCTCTACGACGTGGCGGACTTCGACCCCGCCTTCTTCGAGATCTCGCCCCGCGAGGCGGTGGCGATGGACCCGCAGCAGCGGCTCACCCTGGAGGCGTCCTGGGAGGCGCTGGAACGCGCCGGGGTGGACCCCGCGTCGCTGCGCGGCACCCGTACCGGCGTCTTCGTGGGCGCTTCCAGCTCCGGCTACGGCACCGGGCTGACCGAGGTCCCCGAGGGGGTCGAGGGCTACCTGATGACCGGCGCCGCGCACAGCGTGATCTCCGGGCGGGTGGCGTACACGCTGGGGCTGGAGGGGCCGGCCGTCACGGTCGACACCGCCTGCTCCTCCTCGCTGGTGGCGCTGCACCTCGCCGGGGCGGCGCTGCGGCGGGGCGAGTGCGACCTGGCGCTGGCCGGCGGCGTGGCGGTGATGGCCACCCCGACGGCGTTCCAGGAGTTCTCCCGCCAGGGCGGCCTCGCCTCCGACGGGCGGTGCAAGTCCTTCGGCGCGTCGGCGGACGGCACCGGCTGGTCCGAGGGCGTCGGCATGCTGCTCGTGCAGCGGCTCTCGGACGCCCGGCGGCAGGGCCGCCGGATCCTCGCCGTGGTGCGCGGCTCCGCGGTGAACTCCGACGGCGCGTCGAACGGCCTCACCGCGCCCAACGGCCCGTCCCAGCAGCGGGTGATCCGGCAGGCGCTCGCCAGCGCCCGGCTGGCGGTCACCGACGTGGACGTCGTCGAGGCGCACGGCACCGGCACCACCCTCGGCGACCCGATCGAGGCGCAGGCCCTGCTGGCGACGTACGGGCAGGACCGGGGCGACGCGGGCCCGCTGCTGCTCGGGTCGGTGAAGTCGAACATGGGCCACGCCCAGGCCGCCGCCGGCGTCGCCGGCATCATCAAGATGGTCCTGGCGATGCGGGAGGGCATCGTCCCGGCGTCGCTGCACGCGGACACGCCGTCACCGCACATCGACTGGTCGTCCGGCGACGTGGAGCTGGTGACCCGGTCCCGGCCGTGGCCGGCGGTCGACCGGCCCCGCCGGGCGGCGGTCTCCTCGTTCGGGATCTCCGGCACCAACGCCCACGTGGTCGTCGAGCAGCCCGCCGACGCCGACCTGACCGGCGACGCCGAGCCGGCCCCCGCCCCGGCGTCCGGGCTGGTCGCCGCCGACGTGGTGGTGTGGCCGGTGTCGGCCCGCTCCGCCTCCGCCCTCGCCACGCAGGCGTCCCGGCTGGCCCGGCACCTGCGGGAACACCCCGGCCTCGCCCCGGCGGCGGTCGGCTGTTCCCTCGCCGCGACGCGGTCGGCGTTCGACCGGCGCGCCGCCGTGGTCGGCGCCACCCCGGGCGAGCTGCTGGCCGGCCTGGACGCGCTCGCCGCCGGCACGCCCGCCGGCAACGTGGTGACCGGCACCGTCGCCAACCACGGCGCGGGCCCGGTGTTCGTCTTCCCGGGGGCCACCCCGGCGGGCGCGGCGGCCGGACTGGTCGGCCGCTGCCCGGTCTTCGACGACACGCTCGCCGAGTGCCGGCAGGCCCTGGCGCCCTGGCTCGACGTCGACCCGGCCGCCCTGCTGACCGGCGCGGACCCGTCCTGGGCCGAGCGGCCGGAGCTGGCCCGGCCCGTCCTGTTCGCCGTCGGGGTGGCGCTCGCCGCCGTCTGGCGGCACGCCGGGGTGACCCCGGCCGCGGTCGTCGGGGACGGCGACGGCGAGGTCGTGGCCGCCTGCGTGGCGGGCCTGCTGTCCCTGCCCGACGCCGCCCGGACGGTGGCGCTGCGGGCCCGGGCCGCCGCCGGCGAGCTGGACCCCGACGGCGTCCGCGCCGGGTTGGCGGGGATCGTCCCGCAGCCCGGCACCGCCCGGCTGGCCTCCACCGTCACCGGGGACTGGGCCGACCCGGCCGGCCTCGGGGCCGACCACTGGGCCGGCGAGGCGGGACGGCCGGAGCAGTTCGACGCCGCCGTCCGCGCCGCCGTCGCGGCCGGACACGTGACCTTCGTGGAGGTCTCGCCGGAGCCGGCGCTGACCGACCGCGTCGCCGCCGTCCTCGACGGGACCGGCGCCACCGGCCACGTCCTGGACACCCTCGGCGGGCCGGACGACGCCGCCACCCGACTGCTGACCGGCCTCGCCGCCGCGCACACCCTCGGCCTGCCGGTGGACCACCGTCGGCTGCTGCCCGAGGCTGCGCCGGTCGACCTGCCCACGTACGCCTTCGACCGGCAGCGCTACTGGCTGGAGCGCACCGGCGCCCACCGCTCCGTGCTGCCCGCCGTGGGGCTCGACGTGGTCGACCACCCGCTGCTCAGCGCGGTGGCCGACCTGCCCGGCGACGAGGGCCTGCTGTTCACCGGCCGGATCACCCTCGCCACCCACGCCTGGCTGGCCGACCACGCCGTGCTGGGCACGGTGCTGCTGCCCGGGACGGCGCTGGTGGAGTTGGCGTCCTGGACCGGGCGGCACGCCGGCGCCGCGACCGTCGCCGAGCTGAACCTGGAGGCGCCGTTGGCGATCCCCACCGAGGGGGGAGTCGACCTGCGGGTCCGCGTCGGCGCGCCGGACGAGACCGGGCACCGGCCGGTCGCCATCCACTCGCGGCGCGACGACGACACCGACCCCGACGGTTCCCGGGCCTGGCAGCGGCACGCCTCCGGCCAGCTCAGCGGCACCGCCGACCCGGACCCCGCGTCGGCGGCGGTGTGGCCGCCCGCCGACGCCGAGCCGATCGCCCTCGACGGGCTCTACGCCCGGCTCGCCGCCCAGGGCTACCACTACGGCCCGGTCTTCCGCGCGCTGCGCGCCGCGTGGCGGTCGGGCCCGGACATCCTCGCCGAGGTCGCCCTGGACGCCGACGCGTCCACCGACACCACGGCCTTCTCCGTGCACCCGGCCCTGATGGACGCGGCGCTGCACGCCATCGGCGCCAGCGCCACCGAAGCCGCGGCCACCGCCGGCGCCGACCGCGCCCCCGAGGGCGGCCCCGACATCCGCCCGGGCCTGCCGTTCACCTGGTCGGGCGTGACCATCCGGCCCACCCGCGCTCGCGAGCTGCGGATCCGGCTGCGCGCCACCGACGCCGGATCCGTGTCGTTGACGATCACCGACACCGGCGCGACGCCGGTCGCCTCCGTCGACGGTCTGGTCCTGCGGCCCATCTCCGGCGAGCAGCTCAGCGCCGCCCGCCGGTCGGCCAGCCGGTCCCTGCACCGCCTCGACTGGGTCGCCCCCGCCACCGGCCGCGCCGACGGCACGTCCCGGCTGGTCGTCCTCGGCGACGACTGGCCCGGCGCCGACCGGCACCCGGACCTGTCCGCGCTGGTCGCCGAGGTGCGCGCGGGCGGCACCGTGCCCGACTCGGTGCTGGTGACCTGCGTCGGGCCGGCCGCCGACGAGCCGCACCCGGCCCGCCAGGCGCACCGCGTCGCCCACCGCACGCTCGCGCTGGCCCAGCAGTGGCTCGCCGAGGAGTCCCTCGCCGCCGCCCGGCTGGTGGTGGTCACCCGCGGCGCGGTCCGGGTCGACCCGGACGAGCGGATCGCCGACGTGCCGGCCGCCACCGCCTGGGGCCTGCTGCGCTCCGCCCAGTCGGAGAACCCGGACCGGATCGTGCTCCTCGACGTCGACGACGACGCTGCGGCCGCCGCGCTGCTGCCGGCCGCCCTGGCCACGGGCGAACCGCAGCTCGCCGTACGCGCAGGCCAGCTCCGGGTGCCCCGACTGACCCGGCTCGGCCCGCCCCCGGCCGAGGGGCCCGGCCCCGACCTGGCCGCCGGCACCGTCCTGGTGACCGGGGCGACCGGCCTGCTCGGGCGGCTGGTGGCGCGGCGGCTGGTGACCCGGCACGACGTACGCCACCTGCTGCTGGTCAGCCGCAGCGGGGCGGACGCCCCGGGCGTCGCCGGGCTGGTCGACGAGCTCGCCGGCCTGGGCGCCACCGTCCGGGTGGTCGCCTGCGACGTCACCGACCGCGACGCGCTGGCCCTGCTGGTCGACCAGATTCCCGCCGACCGGCCGCTGACCGGCGTGGTGCACGCGGCCGGGGTGCTCGACGACGGCGTGCTGCCGGCGCTCACCCCGGACCGTTTCGACACCGTGCTCCGTCCGAAGGTCGACGCGGCCTGGCACCTGCACGAGCTGACCGAGAAGCTGGACCTGGCCGCGTTCGTGCTCTTCTCCTCGGCGGCCGGCCTCTTCGGCGGCCCCGGGCAGGCCAACCACGCGGCGGCGAACTGCTTCCTCGACGCCCTCGCCCAGCACCGCCGCGACCGGGGACTCCCGGCGCTCTCCCTGGCGTGGGGCCCGTGGGTCAACGACACCGGCGACGGCCAGACCGGGCACGTCGACGAGGCCCGGATGAACCGGGGCGGCTTCGTCCCGCTCGGCGCCGACGAGGGCATGGACCTGTTCAGCGAGGCGCTGCGCTTCGCCGAGCCGGTGGTCGTACCGGTCAACCTGGACCTCGCGCTGATCGGCCGGCACGGGCCGGCGGCGGTGCCGCCGGTGCTGCGGTCGCTGGTCCGGCCGGCGTCGACCGGCGCGGCCCGGGCCGCCGAGCGAGACCCGGCGGAGGCGCTGCGGGAGACCCTGGCTGCCACCGCGGAGGCGGACCGTGACCAGGTCCTCTCCGACCTGGTCCGCACCCACGCCGCCGCGGTCCTCGGCTACGCGTCGATCCGGTCGATCGACGCCGAACGCGGCTTCGTCGAGCTGGGCTTCGACTCGTTGACCGCGGTCGAGTTCCGCAACCGGCTCAACGCGGCCACCGGGCTGCGGCTGCCGTCCACGCTGATCTACGACCGGCCGACCACGGCCGCGCTGGTCGAGTACCTGCGGGGCGCGCTGCTGGCGGAGCGGAGCACGTCCGCGCTGACGGTGCTGGGTGAGCTGAACAAGCTGGAGCACGCCATGCGCGCGGTGGCCTCCGGTGACACCGACCGGGCCGCCGTCGGCGCCCGGCTGCGCGAACTGCTCTCCCTGTGGACCTACACCGAGTCCGACGCGGACTCCGCCGCCGCCGACGGCGCCAGCCTCGAGTCGGCCTCCGCCGAGGAGATCTTCAGCCTGCTGGACGAAGAGCTCGGCTCGGCCTGATCCGGCATGTCGCACACCTCTATTCCTGATACGGAGTGGCCCGATGCCCACTGAGGCAGAGTTCCTCGACTACCTCCGGCGTGCGACTGCCGACCTGCGCGACGCGCGCCGGCGGGTGCGCGAGGTGGAGGCCAAGGACCGCGAGCCGATGGCCGTCATCGGCATGGCGTGCCGGTTCCCGGGCGGGGTGTCCAGCCCGGCGGAGCTGTGGGACCTCGTCGACCGGGGCGGCGACGGGGTGGGCGACTTCCCGACCGACCGGGGCTGGGACCTGGAGCGGCTGTTCCACGCCGACCCGGACAACCCGGGCACGTCGACCAGCAGCCAGGGCGGCTTTCTCTACGACGCGCCGCAGTTCGACCCGGGCTTCTTCGGCATCAGCCCCCGCGAGGCCCTGGCGATGGACCCCCACCAGCGGCTGCTCCTGGAGATTTCCTGGGAGGCGTTCGAGCACGCCGGTCTCGACCCGCAGCGGCTGCGCGGCAGCCGGACCGGCGTGTTCGCCGGGGTGATGTACCACGACTACGCGTCCCGGGTGCTGGACCTGCCCGACGGCGTGGAGGGCTACATCGGCACCGGCAACTCGGGCAGCGTGGTGTCCGGGCGGGTGGCGTACACCTTCGGGCTCGAGGGCCCGGCGGTCTCGGTGGACACCGCGTGCTCGTCGTCGCTGGTCGCCGTGCACCTCGCGACGCAGGCGCTGCGCCAGCGGGACTGCGACTTCGCGCTCGCCGGCGGCGTGACGGTGATGTCCACGCCGGGCACCTTCGCCGACTTCTCCCGCCAGCGGGGCCTGGCCTCAGACGGCCGGTGCAAGTCGTTCGCCGCCGCCGCCGACGGCACCGGTTGGTCCGAGGGCGTCGGTGTGCTGCTGTTGCAGCGGCTGTCGGACGCCCGGCGGGACGGCCGGCGGATCCTCGCCGTCGTCCGGGGCAGCGCCGTCAACCAGGACGGCGCGAGCAGCGGGCTGACCGCGCCCAACGGCCCGTCCCAGGAGCGGGTGATCCGGCAGGCCCTCGCGAACGCCCGGCTCTCGCCGGCCGACGTGGACGTGGTCGAGGCGCACGGCACCGGCACCACCCTCGGCGACCCCATCGAGGCGCAGGCGCTGCTGGCCACCTACGGCCAGGACCGGGGCGACGGCGGGCCGCTCTGGCTGGGCTCGGTCAAGTCGAACCTGGGTCACACCCAGGCCGCCGCGGGCGCCGCCGGCCTGATCAAGATGATCGAGGCGATCCGGCACCGCACCATGCCCGCCACCCTGCACGTCGATGCGCCGTCCCCGCACATCGACTGGTCCGCCGGCCAGGTCTCGCTGCTGACCGAGGCCCGACCCTGGCCGGCCGCCGACCGGCCCCGCCGGGCCGCCGTGTCGTCGTTCGGCATCAGCGGTACGAACGCCCACGTCATCCTGGAGGAGGCGCCCGTCGAGGACGCCCCGCCCGCGGACGACGCCACGCCCGTCGCCGACGCGCCGGCGGCGCTGCCGCTCGCCCCGGTGTTCCTCTCCGCCCGCGCCCCGGAGGCGCTGGCCGGGCAGGCCGAGCGGTGGGCCGCCCACCTCGGCCGCGCCGACTCCCTCCGGCCGGCGGACGTCGCGGCCGCCTCGGTCGCCCGGGCCGGGCTCGACCACCGCGCGGTGGTTCTGGCCGGCGACGCGGACGACCTGCTCGCCGGGCTGCGGGCCCTCGCCGGCGGCGAGCCGCACGGCATGGTCACCACCGGGGTGGCTGCGTCGCGCGGCCGGGTGGCGTTCCTCTTCTCCGGTCAGGGCGCGCAGCGTGCCGGGATGGGTCGTGAGCTGTCCGCCGCGTTCCCGGTGTTCGCCGCCGCGTTGGACGAGGTGTGTGGGCACCTGGATCCGTTGTTGCCGCGTCCGCTGCGTGAGGTGTTGTTCGCGGAGGCGGGCACGGCCGAGGCGGAGTTGCTGGACCAGACGGTGTTCACCCAGGCCGGGTTGTTCGCCGTCGAGGTGGCGCTGTTCCGGTTGGTCGAGTCGTTCGGGGTGGTGCCGGACCTGGTGGCCGGGCACTCCATCGGCGAGATCGCGGCGGCGCACGTCGCCGGGGTGCTCTCCGTCGAGGACGCGTGCGCCCTGGTCGCGGCGCGCGGCCGGCTCATGCAGGCCCTGCCCGCCGGCGGCGGGATGCTCGCCGTGGCGGCGGACGAGGCGGCGGTGGCCGCGTCCCTCGCCGGGCTGACCGACCGGCTGGACGTGGCCGCCGTGAACGGCCCCACCGCCGTCGTGGTCGCCGGGGACGACGAGGCGCTCGACCAGGTGCAGCGCACGTGGTCCGAGCGCGGCGTGCAGACCCGCCGGCTGCGGGTCAGCCACGCCTTCCACAGCGGTCGGATGGACCCGATGCTCGCGGAGTTCGGGGCCGTCGCCGACGGGCTGACCTTCCGGCCGCCGACGATCCCGGTGGTGTCGAACCTGACCGGCCGGGTCGCCGAGGCGGAGCAGCTCTGCGACCCCGGCTACTGGGTGCGGCACGTACGCGGCACCGTCCGCTTCGCCGACGCCGTCGACTGCCTGCGCGCCGAGGAGGTCGACACCTTCCTGGAGGTGGGACCGAACGGCGTGCTGACCGCCATGGCGCAGGGCTGCCTCGCCGAGCGGGCGGAGGACGGGCCCTCGCCCCTGCTGGTCCCGGCCTCGCGCCACGACCGGCCCGAGCCGCAGGCACTCCTCGAGGCCCTCGCCCGGCTGCATGTGCACGGCGTGAGCGTCGGCTGGGCGGACCACCTCGGCGGTGGCGAGCACGTGGACCTGCCGACGTACGCCTTCCAGCACCAGCGCTTCTGGCTGGAGCCGGCGGGCCGGTGGACCGACGTGTCCGGGGCGGGGCTCGGGGCGGCCGGGCACCCGCTGCTCGGCGCGGCGGTGTCGGTGGCCGGCGAGGACATGGTCGTGCTGACCGGCCGGCTGTCCACGGCGACGCACGCCTGGCTGGCCGACCACGCCGTCTCCGGCGTGGTGGTGGTGCCGGGCGCGGCGCTGGTGGAGCTGGCGGTGCGGGCCGGCGACGAGGTGGGCGCGTCCCGGGTACGCGAGCTGACGATCGCCGCCCCGCTGGTGCTGCCGGAGGCCGGCGCGGTCCGGGTGCAGGTGCGGGTCGGCGCGGCCGACGAGGCGGGCACCCGGTCGGTGACCGTGCACTCCCAGCCGGAGGAGGCCGTCGACCCGGAGTGGGTCCGCCACGCGGAGGGTGTGCTGGAGCCGGCGTCCGTCGACGAGCCGGGCGTGGGGGAGTGGCCGCCCGTCGGCGGTGTCGAGGTGGACCTGGCGGGTTGGTATCCGACGCTGGCGGAGCACGGTCTGGCGTACGGGCCGGTGTTCCAGGGGCTGCGCCGGGCCTGGACCAGCGGCGGTGAGGTGTTCGCCGAGGTGGCGTTGCCCGACGAGGTGGCCGGCGACGCGGCCGGCTTCGGGGTGCACCCGGCGTTGCTGGATGCGGCCCTGCACCCGATCGGGTTGCTGTTGGGCGCGGAGTCGGGTGGGCCGCGGGTGCCGTTCGCGTTCGAGGGTGTGCAGGTGCACGCGTCGGGTGCGCGGGTGCTGCGGGTGCGCCTGACGCGCGCGGGCGCGGCGGTGCGGCTGGTCGCCGGTGACGAGTCGGGTGCCGCCGTGGTGTCGGTGGACTCGCTGGCGTTGCGGGAGCTGACCGCGGTGTCGTCGGCGGGTTCGGCGGCCCGCTCGATGTTCGAGGTGGCGTGGCAGGCCGAGGAGGTCGCCGCGGCCGGGGACGTCTCCGGGTGGGCGTCGGTGGGCTCGTCGGTCTCCGTGGACCTGCCGGCGTTCCCGGACGTCGAGGCGCTCGTCGCGGCGGTCGACGCCGAGCCGTCGGGCGTGCCGCCCCGCCTGCTGCTGGTGCCGGTCGGGTCGGCCGGGGACGCGGCCCGCCCCGAGGACGCCGACCACGGTCCCGACGCGGTGCGCGAGACCGCGTCGGCCGTGCTGGCGACCGTGCGGTCGTGGCTGGCTGCCGACGTGCTGGCGGATGCGCGGCTGGTGGTGGTGACCCGGGGTGCGGTCTCGGTCGGGGTCGAGGACCGGGTGACCGATCTGGCGGGTGCGGCGGTGTGGGGTCTGCTGCGGTCGGCGCAGTCGGAACACCCCGGCCGGATCGTCCTGGCCGACGTCGACGGCGACCTGCACGCCGGGTTGCTGGGCGTCCTGGCCGGGGTGGCGGACGAGCCGGCGGCGACGGGCGGCCAGGTCGCCGTCCGCTCCGACGCGGTGTTCGTGCCGCGTCTGGTGCGGGCGGGCGTCGGCGCGGCGGTGGAGACGCCGAACCTCGGCGACGGCGCGGTGCTGGTGACCGGTGGGACGGGTGCGCTGGGCGCGTTGGTGGCGGAGCACCTGGTCGCCTCGTGGGGTGTGCGGTCGCTGGTGCTGGTGTCGCGGCGTGGCCTGGAGGCCGCGGGCGCGGCGGAGTTGTCGGAGCGGTTGACCGCGTTGGGTGCCGCCGTGTGGGTGGTGGCGTGTGACGTGACGGACCGGGACCAGGTGTTCGGCCTGGTCGGTGAGGTCACCGCCGAGGGCCGGCTGGCGGGTGTGGTGCACACGGCTGGTGTGTTGGACGACGGTGTGGTTGAGGGGTTGACCGCGGAGCGGCTGGCTGGGGTGTTGGCGCCGAAGGTGTCGGCGGGCTGGTGGCTGCACGAGGCGACGGCGTCCCTGGATCTGGATTTGTTCGTGGTGTTCTCGTCGGTGGCGGGGGTGTTGGGTTCGCCGGGTCAGTCGGCGTACGCGGCGGGTAACGCGTTCCTGGACGGGTTGGCGGTGTATCGGCGGCAGCTCGGGTTGCCGGCGGTGAGCCTGGCGTGGGGCATGTGGGACACGGCGGGTATGGCGGCGTCTCTCGACGAGGCGGACCGGGCGCGGTCGACCCGGGGCGGCGTCACCGCGATGAGCGCCGAAACCGGGCTGCGGCTGTTCGACGCCGCCGTGGGCGCCGACCGGCCTGCCCTGGTGCCGGCCGTGATCGACCTGGCCGCCCTCCGCGCCGCCGCCGGCGCCGGCCTGGTGCCGCCCATGCTGCGGGCGCTGCTCGGCACCACCACGACGCGCCGCCAGGCGGGACAGGGCGGCACCTGGGCGACCCGCATCGCCGGCCTGGCGCCCGAGGAGGCGCGCGCCCAGGTCGACGTGCTGGTACGGGGCCTGGTCGCGCAGGTGCTGGGGCACGGCGGCGCCGAGGCGGTGCCGGCGGACCGGGCGTTCCGCGAGCTGGGCTTCGACTCCCTGACGGCGGTGGACCTGCGCAATCGGGTGAACGCGGCCACCGGGCTGCGGCTGCCGTCCACGCTGGTGTTCGACTATCCGACCCCGACCGTGCTCGCCGACCACGTGTGGTCCGAGCTGGCGGGCGTACGGCCATCCGGTGCGGACGCGACCAGCGGCACCGTCGCCGGTGCCGACGAGCCGATCGCGATCGTCGGCATGGCGTGCCGCTACCCCGGCGGCGTCGACGACCCGGACCAGCTGTGGGAACTGCTGGCCACCGGCGGCGACGGCATCTCGGAGTTCCCCGCCGACCGGGGCTGGGACCTGGAGTCGCTGTTCGACCCCGACCCGGACCGCAGCGGCACCTCGTACACCCGCCACGGCGGATTCCTGTACGGGGCAGCGGAGTTCGACCCCGGGTTCTTCGGCATCTCCCCGCGTGAGGCCCTGGCGATGGATCCGCAGCAGCGGCTGCTGCTGGAGACGTCGTGGGAGGCGTTCGAGTCCGCCGGCCTGGACGCGCGGCGGCTGCGGGGCAGCCGGACCGGCGTGTTCGCCGGTGTCATGTACCACGACTACGCCTCCCGGCTGATGGACCAGCCGGGCGAGGTGGAGGGCTACATCGGCACCGGCACCTCCGGCAGCGTGCTGTCCGGGCGGGTGGCGTACACGTTCGGCCTGGAAGGCCCGGCGGTCACCGTCGACACCGCCTGCTCGTCCTCGCTGGTCGCGCTGCACCTGGCGGCGCAGGCGCTGCGGGCCGGGGAGTGCGAGTACGCGCTGGCCGGCGGCGTGACCGTGATGGCCACCCCCGGCACGTTCATCGAGTTCTCCCGGCAGCGCGGCCTGTCGCCCGACGGCCGGTGCAAGTCGTTCGCCGCCGCCGCCGACGGCACCGGCTGGAGCGAGGGCGTCGGCATGCTGCTCGTGCAGCGACTCTCCGACGCCCGGCGCGAGGGCCGGCGCATCCTCGCCGTCATCCGGGGCAGCGCGGTCAACTCCGACGGCGCGTCCAACGGCCTCACCGCGCCCAACGGCCCGTCCCAGCAGCGGGTCATCCGGCAGGCCCTCGCCAGCGCCCGGCTGTCACCCGCCGACGTCGACGCCGTCGAGGCGCACGGCACCGGCACCACCCTCGGCGACCCCATCGAGGCGCAGGCCCTGCTGGCCACCTACGGGCAGGACCGGCCCGCCGACCGGCCGCTGCTGCTCGGGTCGGTCAAGTCGAACCTCGGCCACACCCAGGCCGCCGCCGGCGTCGCCGGGATCATCAAGATGGTCCTGGCGATGCGGCACGGCCTGGTGCCGGCGACCCTGCACGTCGACGAGCCGTCCCCGCACATCGACTGGACCGCCGGGGCGGTGGCCCTCGCGACCGAGCCCACCCCGTGGCCGCAGGTGGACCGGCCCCGCCGGGCGGCGGTGTCCTCGTTCGGCATCTCCGGCACCAACGCGCACGTCGTCATCGAACAGGCCCCCGAGCCGGCCGCCGCGCCGCAGCCCACCGCCGCGACCCCGCCCGGCACCGACACCGCCGTGCCGTTCGTGTTCCCCGCGTCGGAACCCGTCGCGGTGCCGTTCGCGCTCTTCGCGGCGGACCCGGTCGCCCTGCGCGGCCAGGCGGGCCGGCTGCGGTCCCACCTGGCCGCGCACCCCGAGCTGGAGCCGGCCGACGTGGCGTACGCGCTGACCGCCAGCCGCGTGTCGTTCCCGTACCGGGCGGTGGTCCTCGGCGGCAACCGGGACGAGCTGGCCCGCGGCCTCGACGCCCTTGCCGCCGGTGACACCACCGCCGACGTGGTCACCGGCGCCGCCCTGCGCAACGCCGCCCCGATCTTCGTCTTCTCCGGACACGGCTCGCAGTGGCCCGGGATGGCCACCGACCTGCTCGACACGTCCCCCGTCTTCGCCGCCGCCATCGCCGAGTGCGAGGAGGCGCTCGCGCCCTGGGTGGACTGGACGCTCACCGACGTGCTGCGCGGCGCCCCGGACGCGCCGCCGCTGGTCGACTCGGGCGTGGTGCAGCCGGCGCTGTGGGCGGTCATGGTCTCGCTGGCCCGGCTGTGGGGCTCCCTCGGCGTACGGCCGGCGGGCGTGGTCGGCCACTCTCAGGGCGAGATCGCGGCGGCCTGCGTGGCCGGGGCGCTGTCCCTGGCCGACGGCGCGAAGGTCGTCGCGCTGCGCAGCCAGGTGCTGGCCGACATCGCCGGGCGGGGCGGGATGGCCTCCGTCGCGCTGCCCGTCGACCGGGCCCGCGACCTGCTCACCCCGTGGGCCGGCCGGCTGTCGGTCGCCGTCGTCAACGGTCCCGGCTCGGTGGTGGTCGCCGGTGACCAGGACGCCCTCGCCGAACTGCTCGCCGCCTGCCAGGCCGACGGCGTGCGCGCCCAGCGCATCGACGTCGACTACGCCTCCCACTCGCCGCACGTCGAGGCCGTCGCCGACCGGCTGACCGGCAGCCTCGCCGGGATCGTCGGCCGCCCCGCCGAGACGCCGTTCTGGTCCGCCCTGACCGGCCGGCCCCTGGACACCACCGAACTCGACGCCGGCTACTGGTACCGCAACCTGCGCGAGACGGTGGACGTGGAACGCGTCGTGCGCGGCCTGCTCGACGAGGGCCACCAGGTCTTCCTGGAGGTCGGCCCGCACCCCGTGGTCAGCTTCGGGATCCAGGAGACCATCGACGCCGCCGAGCACGAGGCCGTGGTGGTCAACACCCTGCGCCGCAACGCCGGGGGCTGGCCGCGGATGCTCACCGCCCTCGCCACGCTGCACGTCCACGGCGTCGAGGTGGACTGGACCGCCGTGCACGGCACGCGCACCGGTCCGGCCGTGCCGCTGCCCACGTACGCCTTCCACCGCCAGCGGTACTGGCCGGAGGCGCCGGCACTGTCCGGCGCCGCGGCGAGCGCCGAGGAGCCGGCCGACCGGCGATTCTGGGACGCCGTCGAGCGGTCCGACGCCGGGGCGCTCGCCGAGGCGATGCGGCTCGACGACACCGAGGCCCGCCGCCTGGACGACGCGCTGCCGGTGCTCGCCGCCTGGCGGCGGCGCCGCCGCGACGAGTCCACGGTGGACTCCTGGCGCTACCGGGTCGCCTGGAAGCCGGTCACCGTGCCGACGACCGCCGCGCTGACCGGCACCTGGCTGGTGCCGGTGCCCGCCGCGCACGCCGACACCCCGCTGACCGGCGCGGTGGTCCGGGCGCTGGCCGAGGCCGGCGCGGAACCCACCCTGCTCACCGTCACCGACCCCGACCGGGCCGCGCTGGCCGACCTGCTGCGCGCCACCGACCCGGAGTCCGTCGCCGGGGTGTGCTCGCTGCTCGCCCTCGACGGCGCGCCGCACCCGGCGCACCCCGTGGTGCCGGTCGGGCTCGCCGGCACGCTCGCCCTGGTGCAGGCGCTCGGCGACGCCGGGGTGACCGCCCCGCTGTGGTGCGTCAGCAGCGGCGCCGTCAGCACCGGCCGGGCCGACCCCGTGGACCGGCCCGACCAGGCCCTGGTCTGGGGGCTCGGGCGGGTCGCCGCCCTGGAGCACCCCGACCGCTGGGGCGGCCTGGTCGACCTGCCCGCCGACCCGGACCAGCGGGCCCGCGCCCGGCTGGCCGCCGCGCTCGCCGGCATCGGGCACGAGGACCAGATCGCCGTACGCTCCTCCGGGCTGTTCGCCCGGCGCCTGGTCCGGGCCACCGCCGACGACCGCCCGGCCGGCGACGGCTGGCGGCCCGGCGGCACCGTCCTGGTGACCGGCGGCCTGGGCTCGATCGGCGCCCACGTGGCCCGCTGGCTGGCCCGTACGGGCACCGTGCACCTCGTGCTGACCAGCCGGCAGGGCCCCACCGCGCCCGGCGCCGCCGAGCTCGAGGCCGAGCTGACCGGCCACGGCGCCACGGTCACCGTGGCGGCCTGCGACGTGGCCGACCGGGAGTCGCTGCACGCCCTCGTGGACCGGCTGGCCGAACGCGACGTCCGGATCGACGCGGTGTTCCACGCCGCCGGTGTGCCGCACGCGGGCGCGCTGGGCGACACCGACCTCGCCGAACTGGCCGGCGCCCTGCAGGCCAAGGTCGCCGGGGCGGTCAACCTCGACGAGGTCCTCGGCCCGGACCTGACCGCGTTCGTGCTCTTCTCCTCCGGAGCCGGCGTCTGGGGCGGCGGCTACCAGGGCGCGTACGCCGCCGGCAACGCCTTCCTCGACGCGCTCGCCGAGGACCGGCGCCGGCGCGGGCTGCCCGGCACCGCACTGGCCTGGGGCGCCTGGGACGGCGGCGGCATGGTGGAGACCGAGGGCGCCGCCGACCAGATGTTCCGCTCCGGCGTCCGGCCGATGCACCCGGACCTGGCGGTCTCCGTGCTGGCCGGGGCGCTGGAACGGGCCGAGCCCGCCCTCACCGTCGCCGACATCGCCTGGGACCGGTTCCTCCAGACGTTCGCGCTGGCCCGGCCCCGACCGCTGATCGGCGACATCCCCGAGGTGGCCCGCGCCCTCGCCGCCGCCCGCTCCGGCGACGACGACGAGACGCGGGAGGCGTCCCCGCTGCGCGGCCGGCTCGCCGGCCTCGCCGCGGCGGAGCGGCGCCGGCTCCTGCTGGACCTGGTGCGGGTCCACGCGGCGGCGGTGCTGCGACTGCCCTCGCCGCAGGCGTTGGCGGCGGACCGGTCGTTCCGGGAGATCGGCTTCGACTCGCTCAGTGCCGTCGAGATGCGCAACCGGCTCGCCGAGGCGGTCGGCCTGACCCTGCCGGCGACGCTGGTGTTCGACCGGCCGACGCCCACGGCCCTCGCCGACCACCTGGTCACCCGGATCACCGGCGACGAGGCCGCGGCGACCCCGGCGGTGCGGGCCGCCGCCGCGCTGGACGAGCCGATCGCCGTCGTCTCGATGAGCTGCCGGTACCCGGGCGGCGTCGCCGACCCGGAGGACCTGTGGCGACTCGTCAGCGAGGGGCGCGACGGGATCGCGGAGTTCCCGGCCGACCGGGGCTGGGACCTGGACGCCATCTACGACCCGGATCCCGACCGGCCCGGCACCTCGTACGTCCGGGAGGGCGGCTTCCTCGCCGACGCCGCCGGCTTCGACGCCGCCCTGTTCGGCATCTCCCCCCGCGAGGCGATGGTCATGGACCCGCAGCAGCGGGTGCTGCTGGAGAGCGCCTGGGAGCTGTTCGAGCGGGCCGGCACCGCACCGGCCGACATGCGGGAGACCAACACCGGCGTCTTCGTCGGCACCAACGGCCAGGACTACGCGACGCTCCTGCTGGCCGCCCGGGTCGAGACGGAGGGCTACCAGGCCACCGGCAACGTCGCCGCCGTCATCAGCGGCCGGCTGGCGTACCACTTCGGGTTGCAGGGCCCCGCCGTCAGCGTCGACACCGCCTGCTCGTCCTCCCTGGTGGCGCTGCACCTGGCGTGCCAGTCGCTGCGGCAGGGCGAGTGCGACCTCGCGGTCGCCGGCGGCGTGACCGTGATGGCCACTCCCGGCCCGTTCCTGGAGTTCGCCCGGCAGCGGGGGCTCGCCCTCGACGGCCGGTGCAAGTCCTTCGCCGGAGCCGCCGACGGCACCGGCTGGGGCGAGGGTGTCGGCCTGCTGCTGCTCCAGCGGCTCTCCGACGCCCAGCGCGAGGGCCGGCAGATCCTGGCGGTCGTGCGCGGCTCGGCGATGAACCAGGACGGCGCCAGCAACGGCCTGACCGCGCCCAACGGGCCCGCCCAGGAGCGGGTGATCCGCCAGGCGCTCGCCAACGCGCGGCTGTCCGCCGCCGACGTGGACGCGGTCGACGGGCACGGCACCGGCACCCGGCTCGGCGACCCCATCGAGGCGCAGGCGCTGCTCGCCACGTACGGGCAGGACCGGCCCGCCGACCGGCCGCTGCTGCTCGGCTCCGTCAAGTCGAACATCGGCCACACCCAGGCCGCCGCGGGCGTCTCCGGCGTGATCAAGATGGTGATGGCGCTCCAGCACGACCTGCTGCCGCCCACCCTGCACGTGGACGAGCCCTCGCCGCACGTCGACTGGTCGGCGGGCGCGGTCGCGCTGCTGACCGACCCGCGGCCGTGGCCGGACGTGGACCGGCCGCGCCGGGCCGGCGTGTCGTCGTTCGGGGTCAGCGGCACCAACGTGCACGTCATCCTCGAACAGGCGCCGACCGCGCCGCCGGCCGGCACCGGGGCGTCCCGCCCGGCCGACGGGCCACCCGCCCGGCTGCCGGTGCTGCCCTGGGTGGTCTCGGCCGACGCCGCGGACAGCCTGCCGGCCCAGGCGGCCCGGCTGGCCGACTGGCTGCCGCGGACCGCCACCCCCGCCGCCGACGTCGCCCGGGGCCTGGCCACCGGCCGGTCCCCGCTGCGGCACCGCGCCGTGCTGCTCGCCGCCGACGCGGACGCCGCCCTCGCCGGGCTGCGGGCCCTCGCCGCCGGTCAGGAGCACCCGGGCCTCACCCGGGGCGTCGCCGAGCACGGCGGCGCGCTGGCGGTGCTCTTCTCCGGCCAAGGCGCCCAGCACGCCGGGATGGGCCGCCAGCTCTACGAGGCCTTCCCCGTCTTCGCCGAGACCCTCGACGAGGCGTGCCAGCACCTCGACGCGCACCTGCCGCGGCCACTGCGCGAGGTGCTGTTCGCCGAGCCCGGCACCGCCGAGGCCGACCTGCTCGACCAGACCGTCTTCACCCAGGCGGGGCTCTTCGCCGTCGAGGTGGCGCTGTTCCGGCTGCTCGAAGACCTGGGGATCCGGCCCGACCTCGTGGCCGGCCACTCCGTGGGGGAGATCGTCGCCGCCCACGTGGCCGGGGTGCTCTCCCTGCCCGACGCGTGCACGCTCGTCGGCAACCGGGGCCGGCTGATGCAGGCCCTGCCCGCCCGCGGCGGGATGCTCGCCGTCGCCGCGCCCGAGGTCGACGTGCGACGGGCGCTGACCGACGTGGAGGGGCGGGTCGACGTCGCCGCGGTGAACGGGCCGGCGGCCGTCGTCGTCGCCGGGGCGGAGGACGCGCTGACCGGGCTGGCGGAGCACTTCACCGCCCTCGGCGTGCGGACCAAGCGGCTGCGGGTCAGCCACGCCTTCCACAGCCCGCTGATGGAGCCGATGCTCGCCGACTTCGCGGCCGTGGCGGCGACCCTGTCGTACGGCGCGCCGACGGTGCCGCTGGTGTCGAACCTGACCGGCACGGTCGTCGACGCCGACACGCTGTGCACCCCCGACTACTGGGTCCGGCACGTCCGCGAGGCGGTCCGCTTCGCCGACACCGTCACCCACCTGCACGCCAACGGGGTGACCCGGTTCCTGGAGGTCGGGCCGGACACGGTGCTGACCGCCCTGACCGCCGACGCGCTGCCGGCCGACGCCCCGGTCACCGTGACCGGCGTGCAGCGGCCAGGCCAGGACGAGGTGGCCACCCTGCTCGGCGCGGTCGCCCGACTGCACTGCCAGGGCGTGGCCGTCCGCTGGTCGCGGCTGCTGCCCGGCGCCGGACCGGTCGACCTGCCCACGTACGCGTTCGCCCACCAGCGCTTCTGGCCGACCCTCGACGCGGCGGCGGTCGACACCCCCGCCGCCCCGCAGGACGAGGTCGACGCGGCGTTCTGGCAGGCCGTGACGTCGGGCGACGGCGACGCGCTCGCCGGCCGGCTCGGCGTCGACCCCGACCGGCCGCTGCGGGACCTGCTGCCCGAACTCGCCCAGTGGCGACGCCAGCAGCAGGAGGACACCCTCGCCGGCGGCTGGCGGTACCGGATCACCTGGCGCCCCGAGACCCTCGCGGCGGGCGTCGCCGACGGCGCGTGGACCGTCGTCCACACCGGAACGGACCAGCCGGTCGTCGACCGGCTCGCCGAACTCGTCGCCGCGCGCGGCGGCACCGTACGGCTGCTCACCGTCGACCCGGCCACCACCGACCGGGCGGCGCTCGCCGCGCAGCTGGCCGGCGTCCCGCCGACCCGGATCGTGTCGCTGCTCGCGCTCGACGAGCGGCCGCACCCCGACCGGCCCGCCGTGCCCGTCGGCCTGACCGCGAACCTCGCCCTGGTGCAGGCCGTCACGGACACCCTGCCGCCGGTGCCGCTGTGGCTGCTCACCCGACAGGCCGTCAGCACCGCGGCCGACGACCCGGTCGTGCACCCCGCGCAGGCCACCACCTGGGGCCTCGGCCTGGTGACCGCGCTGGAACACCCCCGGCACTGGGGCGGCCTGCTCGACCTGCCCGCCACCCTGGACACCGCCGCCGCCGAGCACGTCCTGGCGGCGCTGACCGCCACCGGACACGAGGACCAGCTCGCGGTGCGGGACTCCGGGACGTACCTGCGGCGGCTGGCCCGCGCGCCCCGGGCCGAGGCCACGGGCGACTGGCAGCCGCCGGGCACCGTCCTGGTCACCGGCGGCACCGGCGCCGTCGGCCGGTACGCCGCCGCCTGGTTCGCCCGGCACGGCGCGCGGCGCCTGCTGCTGGTCAGCCGGCGCGGCGCGGCGGCCCCCGGCGCCGACGAGGCGGTGGCGGAACTGGCCGCCCTCGGCGCCGAGGCCCGGGTGCTGGCCTGCGACCTGGCCGACCGGGACGCGGTCGCGGACCTCGTCCGCGGGCTGCGCGCCGACGGCGAGACCGTGCACGCCCTGGTGCACGCAGCCGGCGTGGGGCGGCTCAACCCGGTCGCCGCGGTGACCGAGGCGGAACTCGCCGACGTGGTGTCCGGCAAGATCGCCGGCGCCCGGCACCTGGCCGAGTTCCTCGACCCCGAGCCGCTCGAGCTGGTCGTCCACTTCTCCTCCATCGCCGCCGTGTGGGGCGTCGGCGACCACGGGGCGTACGCCGCCGGCAACGCCTTCCTGGACGCCTGGGCGCAGTCCCGGCCGGCGGGTCGGACCCGGGTCCTCTCGGTCAACTGGGGACCGTGGGCTGGCGGCGGCATGGTGACCGACGCGCACGCGGCGGCGATGAGCCGGCGCGGCGTGTCCCTGCTCGACCGGGAACCGGCGATGGCCGCCCTGCGCGCCGGCCTCGCCGGCGACGACACCGCCCTCACCGTGGCCGACGTCGACTGGGACCGCTTCGCGCCGGTGTTCGCCTCCGCCCGGCCCCGCCCGCTGATCAGCGAGATCGCCGAGGTGGCCGCCCAGGCGGCGGCGGAGCGGGCGGACGCCGAGGACGGCGACCTGGTCGCCGCGGACCTGCGTAAGCGGCTCGGCGAGCTGACGCAGGCCGAACAGGCCCGGGTGCTGGTGGACCTGATCCGCGCCGCGGCCGGCGAGGTGATCGGGCACGACAGCCCGTACGCAGTGGAGGCCGGCCGGCCCTTCCGGGACCTCGGCTTCGACTCGCTGACCGCGGTGGAGCTGCGGGGCCGGCTCGCCCGGTCGACCGGCCTGAGCCTGCCCAGCTCGGTGGTCTTCGACTACCCGACCCCGCAGGCGCTCGCCGAGCACCTCCGGGCCGAGCTGCTCAGCGAGGCGTCGGTGGAGGCGCTGCCGACCCTGGCGGAGCTGGACCAGTTGGAGAGCGCCCTCGCGCTGCGCGACCCGGACGACATCGGCCGGGTGCGGATCACGATGCGGTTGCACAGCCTGCTCGAACGACTCGGCGCCGCCGAGGAACGCCGGGAGGAGACCGCCGAGGTGGCGGACCGGCTGCGGGTGGCCAGCAACCAGGAGCTGTTCGACCTCATCGACCAGGACCTCGGGCTCTCCTGAGCCGCCCGGGTCCTGTGGTGTCACGAGAAAGCGAGAAGTCATGGCGGACGAAGAGCGGCTGCGCGAATACCTGACGCGGGTCGTCGCCGAGCTGCACCAGACCCGCCAACGGCTCCGCGAGGTCACCGCCGAGGAGTCCGAGCCGGTGGCGATCGTGGCGATGAGCTGCCGCTACCCGGGCGGCATCAACTCGCCCGAGGAACTCTGGCAGTTCGTCTCGTCCGGCGGGGACGCCATCGGCGACTTCCCCACCGACCGGGGTTGGGACCTGGAGCGGCTCTACCACGCCGACCCGGACAACCCCGGCACCTCGTACACCACCGCGGGCGGGTTCCTGCACGACGCGGGGCAGTTCGACGCCGCGCTGTTCGGCATCTCGCCGCGCGAGGCCGTCGCCATGGACCCGCAGCAGCGGCTGTTGCTGGAGGTCACCTGGGAGCTGTTCGAGCGGGCCGGCATCGCCCCGCTGTCGCTGCGCGGCAGCCGCTCCGGCGTCTTCGTCGGCACCTCCGGCCAGGACTACGCCGCCGTGCTACACCGGGCGCCCGGCGTCGAGGGGTACGTGCTGACCGGCACCGCCGCCAGCGTCGTCTCCGGCCGGCTGGCGTACACGTTCGGGCTGGAGGGCCCCACGGTCACCGTGGACACCGCCTGCTCGTCGGCGTCGGTCGCCATCCACCTCGCCTGCCAGGCGCTGCGCCAACGGGAGTGCGGGCTCGCCCTGGCCGGCGGCGCGACGGTGCTGGCCACCCCCGGCCCGTTCGTCGAGTTCTCCCGGCAGCGCGGCCTCGCCGCCGACGGCCGGTGCAAGTCGTTCGCCGCGTCCGCCGACGGCACCGGCTGGTCCGAGGGCGTCGGCATGCTGCTGCTGGAACGGCTCAGCGACGCCCGCCGCAACGGCCACCCCGTGCTCGGGATCATCCGCAGCTCCGCCGTCAACCAGGACGGGGCGTCGAACGGCCTCACCGCCCCCAACGGCCCGTCCCAGCAGCGGGTGATCCGGCAGGCCCTGGCCGGCGCGAAGCTCACCCCCGACCTGGTCGACGTGGTGGAGGCGCACGGCACCGGCACCACCCTCGGCGACCCGATCGAGGCCCAGGCGCTGCTCGCCACCTACGGCCAGGAGCGGGGCGACGCCGCGCCGCTGCTGCTCGGCTCGATCAAGTCGAACATCGGCCACACCCAGGCCGCCGCCGGCATCGCCGGGGTGATCAAGATGGTGCAGGCGATGCGGCACGGGACCGTGCCGGCCACCCTGCACGTCGACGAGCCCACTCCGCACGTGGACTGGACCGCCGGCGCGGTCACCCTGGTCACCGAGGCCACCCCGTGGCCGGCCGTGGACCGGCCGCGCCGCGCCGCCGTGTCCTCGTTCGGGATGAGCGGCACCAACACCCACCTCATCCTCGAACAGCCCGAGCCGACCGCCGCCGAGGTCGACCGGGCGGACCTCCCCGCGCCCGCACCGGTGCTGCTCACCGGCCGCACCCGCGCCGCGCTGCGCGCCCAGGCCGAGCGCTGGTCCCGGTACGTCGCCGACGCCGACCTGCGACCGGCGGACGTCGCCTGGACCTCGGCCGTGTCCCGCTCGCCCCTGGAACACCGGGCGGTCGTCCTCGCCGACGACCGGGACGGCCTGCTCGCCGCCCTGCACGCCCTCGCCGACGACCGGCCCGCCCCCGGCCTGGTCACCGGCGCCGCCGCCGAACGCGGCGGGGTCGCGTTCCTCTTCTCCGGGCAGGGCGCCCAGCGCGCCGGCGCGGGCCGGGGCCTGTACGAGGCGTACCCGGTCTTCGCGGCGGCGCTCGACGAGGTCTGCGCCCATCTCGACCACCGGCTGCCCCGGCCGCTGAAGCCGCTGCTGTTCGCCGAGCCCGGCACCGACGAGGCCGCGCTGCTCGACCAGACCGTCTTCACCCAGGCCGGACTCTTCGCCGTCGAGGTGGCGCTGCACCGGCTGCTCGGCTCCTGGGGCCTGGCCCCCGACCTGGTCGCCGGGCACTCCGTCGGCGAGCTGACCGCTGCCCACGTGGCTGGCGTGCTCACCCTCGACGACGCCTGCGCCCTCGTCGCCGCCCGCGGCCGGCTCATGCAGGCCCTCCCCGCCGGCGGGGCGATGCTCGCCGTCGCCGCCGACGAGGCCCGGGTCGCCGAGTCGATCGCCGAGCTGACCGACCGGGTCGCCGTCGCCGCCGTCAACGGGCCCGCCGCCGTCGTCCTGTCCGGCGACGGCGCGACCATCGACGAGCTGGCGGCGCTCTGGACCGGCCGGGGGGTGAAGGTGCGGCGGCTGCGGGTCAGCCACGCCTTCCACAGCCCGCTGATGGAGCCGATGCTCGCCGAGTTCGCCGCCGTCGCCGCCGGCCTCGACCTGCGCGCCCCCACCCTGCCGGTCGTGTCCAACCTGACCGGCGAGCTGGCCGACCCGGCGCAGCTCACCGACCCCGGCTACTGGGTGCGGCACGTCCGGGAGGCGGTCCGCTTCGCCGACGGCGTACGCACCCTGCGCGCCCACGGCGTCGGCACCTTCGTCGAGGTCGGCCCCGACGCCGTCCTCACCGCCACCGCCCAGGAGACCCTCGCCGAGGCCGAGGCCGAGGGCGCCGACGCCGCCCCCGCCGTGGTCGTGCCGGTGCTGCGCCGGGACCGCCCGGACCGCCGCGCCCTGTTCGCCGCCCTCGCCCAGCTCCACGTCGCCGGCACGCCGGTGCGCTGGGCGGACCTCTTCGGGGACCGGCCCGGCCGGCTCGTCGGGTTGCCCACCTACCCGTTCGAGCGGCAGCACTACTGGGTGCCGGCCGAGGCGCCCGCCGACGCGGCCACCGCCGCCGGGACCGGCGTGCTCGACCAGCGGTTCTGGGCGGCCGTCGAACGGGCCGACCTCGACGCGCTGCGGGACACCCTCGCCGTCGAGGACGAGGCCGCCGCCGAGTCGCTGCGCACCCTGCTGCCCGTCCTCGCCGACTGGCGGCGGCAGCGGCAGGAATACTCCGTGCTCGACGGCTGGCGTTACCGGGCCGACTGGCAGGTGACCCCCGAGCCCGCCCCCGCCCGGCTGACCGGCACGTGGCTGCTGGCGCTGCCCGCCGGCGGCGCCGACGACCCCGCCGCCGAGACCGTCCGGGCCGCACTGACCGGCGCCGGCGCCGACGTGCTGCCGCTGGCCGTCGACGCGGGCGCCGACCGGTCCGGCCTCGCCGCGTCCCTCGCCGGCGCCGACCTCGCCGGGGTGGTCTCCCTGCTCGCCGTCGAACCGCCCGCCGCCGACGGCGCGGTCCTGCCCGGCCTGGCCGCCACCCTCGCGCTCGTGCAGGCGCTCGGCGACGCCGGGGTCGACGCCCCCCTGTGGCTGGTCACCCGGGGCGCGGTCGCCGCCGCCTCCTACGACCGGGTCACCGACCCCGCGCAGGCCGCGATCTGGGGGCTCGGCCGCGTGGTGGGCGTCGAGGCCCCGCACCGCTGGGGCGGCCTCGTCGACCTGCCGCCCCGCCCCGACCACCGCACCGGCGGCCGGCTCGCCGCGATCCTCACCGGATCGACCGGCGAGGACCAGCTCGCCGTACGCGGCCCCGGCGTCTTCGTCCGCCGCCTGGTCCGCGCCGCCGTCGGCGACCGCCCGCCGGCGCGCCGGTTCACGCCCACCGGCGCGGCACTGATCACCGGCGGCACCGGCGGGCTCGGCGCCCGCGCCGCCCGCTGGCTCGCCGGCGCCGGAGCCGAGCACGTCGTGCTGGTCAGCCGCCGCGGACCGGACGCCCCCGGCGCCGCCGAGCTGGAAGCCGAGCTGACCGGCCTCGGCGCCCGGGTCACCGTCGCCGCTTGCGACATCGCCGACCGGGCCGCGCTCGCCGCCCTGCTCGACCACGTCGAGGCCGACGGCCCGCCCGTGCGCACCGTCGTGCACACCGCCGGCCTCGCGCAGAGCACCCCGCTGGCCGAGGTCACCCCCGCCGAGCTGGCCGAGGTGACCGCCGGCAAGACCGCCGGCGCCACCCATCTCGCCGACCTCCTCGCCGACCGGGAGCTGGACGCCTTCGTCGTCTACTCGTCCATCGCCGCCACCTGGGGCAGCGGCGGCCAGGCCGGGTACGCGGCCGGCAACGCGTACCTGGACGCGCTCGTGCAGCAGCGGCGGGCGGACGGCCGGGCCGGCACCGCCATCGCCTGGGGACCGTGGGCCGACGGCGGCATGCACGCGGCCGACGCGGACCAGAACCTGCGCCGCCGGGGCCTGCCCGCCATGGAGCCGACCGTGGCCATGGGCGCGTTGCCGCAGGCCCTCGACCACGACGACGTCACCGTGACCGTGGCCGACGTCGACTGGTCCCGCTTCGCCCCGGCGTACGCCTCCGCCCGCCGCCGGCCACTGCTGGAGGGCGTACCGGAGGCGCGGGCCGCCCTCGACGGCGGCGCCCCGGTGGACGACGGCGACGAGGGCCCGGCGGCGACCCTGCGCCGGCGGCTCGTCGGGCTGACCCCGGCCCGGCGGGAGGAGACCGTCGCCGACCTGGTCCGCGACCTCGCCGCCGACGTGCTCGGCCACGACGGCGGGGCCGCCGCCATCCCGGCGACCACCGCGTTCCGGGACCTCGGCTTCGACTCGCTGACCGCGGTGGAGCTGCGCAACCGGCTCGTCGCCGCCACCGGGCAGGCGCTGCCCACCACTTTGGTCTTCGACCACCCCACCCCGGTCGTGCTGGCCCGCTTCCTGCTCGCCGGCCTCTTCGACGCCGCCGCCGACCCGGCCCCCGCCGCCGCGCCGACCACCGTGGACGAGGACGAGCCGGTCGCCATCGTCGCCATGTCCTGCCGCTACCCCGGTGGCGCCGACGACCCCGAGGGGCTGTGGCGGCTCGTCGCCGACGGCGTCGACGCCATCGGTGACTTCCCCACCGACCGGGGCTGGGACCTTGACCGGCTGTACGACCCCGACCCGGCCAACCCCGGCACCAGCTACACGAACAAGGGCGGATTCCTGCCCGGGGCCGCGGAGTTCGACCCGGCCTTCTTCGGGATCTCGCCGCGTGAGGCGGTGGCGATGGATCCGCAGCAGCGGTTGCTGTTGGAGGCGTCGTGGGAGGCGGTGGAGCGGGCAGGGGTTGACCCGGGGGTGTTGCGGGGTTCGCGAACAGGGGTGTTCGTGGGCACGAATGGTCAGGACTATGGGGCCCTGTTGGCGGTGGCCGCGGACGAGGTGGAGGGATTCGCGGCGACCGGGAACGCCGCGAGTGTGGTGTCGGGTCGGGTGGCGTACGCGTTGGGGTTGGAGGGGCCGGCGGTGTCGGTGGACACGGCGTGTTCGTCGTCGTTGGTGGCGTTGCACCTGGCGGTGCAGGCGCTCCGACGCGGCGAGTGCGACCTCGCCCTCGCCGGCGGCGTCACGGTCATGGCCACCCCCGGCACCTTCTTCGAGTTCTCCCGCCAGCGTGGCCTGGCCGCCGACGGCCGGTGCAAGGCGTTCGCGGCGGGTGCGGACGGCACCGGGTGGGGTGAGGGCGTCGGTGTGCTGCTGGTGGAGCGGCTGTCGGACGCGCGGCGCAACGGTCACCAGGTCCTCGCGGTGGTGCGCGGGTCGGCGGTGAACCAGGACGGCGCGTCGAACGGGCTGACCGCCCCGAACGGTCCGTCGCAGCAGCGGGTGATCCGGCAGGCCCTCGCGTCGGCGCGGCTGTCCACGACCGACGTGGACGTGGTCGAGGCGCACGGCACCGGCACCACGCTCGGTGACCCGATCGAGGCGCAGGCGCTCCTGGCCACCTACGGGCAGGGCCGGGACGGGCACGAGCCGCTGCTGCTCGGCTCAGTGAAGTCGAACATCGGGCACACCCAGGCCGCCTCGGGCGTGGCCGGCGTGATCAAGATGGTGCTGGCGATGCGCGAGGGCGTGGTCCCGGCGACGCTGCACGTGGACGAGCCGTCTCCGCACATCGACTGGACGGCCGGCTCGGTGGAGCTGGCGACCGAGGCGCGGCCGTGGCCCGCCGTGGACCGGCCGAGGCGTGCGGCGGTGTCGTCGTTCGGCATGTCCGGCACGAACGCGCACGTCATCATCGAGCTGGCCGAGGAGCTGCCCGCCGAGAGCGCGGAGCCCGAGGCCGGCCCGGACCGGGGCCCGACGCTGGTCGCCTCCGACGTCCTGGTGTGGCCGGTGTCGGCGCGGTCGAAGGCGGCTCTGGCGGGTCAGGCGGCGCGGCTGGCGGAGTACGTGCGCGAGCGCGGTGACGTGGATCCGGCGGCGGTGGCCTGGTCCCTGGCCACGACGCGGTCGCTGTTCGACCAGCGGGCCGCCGTGGTCGGTGCGGGCGTCGAGGAGTTGCTGTCGGGGCTGGATGCCCTGGTGGCCGGTTCGCCGGCCGGCAACGTCGTCGCCGGTACGGCCTCGTCCCACGGCGCGGGTCCGGTGTTCGTGTTCCCGGGTCAGGGTGCGCAGTCGGCGCGGATGGCGGCCGGTCTGGTGGGCCGGAGTCCGGTGTTCGACGCGAGGCTGGCGGAGTGCCAGCGGGCTCTCGCCCCGTACCTGGACGTCGATCTGGTGTCGGTGCTCACGGGCGAGGATGAGTCGTGGTTGGAGCGGGTGGAGGTGGTGCAGCCGGTCCTGTGGGCTGTGGGCATCGCCCTGGCCGCTGTGTGGCGGCATGCGGGGGTTTCTCCGGCTGCGGTGATCGGTCACTCGCAGGGTGAGATCGGTGCCGCCTGTGTCGCGGGGATCCTGTCGCTGGAGGACGCCGCGAAGGCGGTGGCGTTGCGGTCGCGGGCGCTGACGGTGCTGCGGGGCACGGGGACGATGGCGTCGGTGGACCTGTCCGCCGACGCGATCACCGCCCGCCTGGTGGGCTTCCCGGGCGTCGGGGTGGCCGCTGTCAACGGCCCGTCGACCGTGGTGGTGTCGGGTCCGCCGCAGCCCGTCGCGGACCTGGTGGAGGCGTGTCAGGCCGATGGTGTCCGGGCGCGGCTGATCCCCGTGGACTATGCCTCCCACTCGGCGGCGGTGCAGGAGGTGGCGGAACAACTCCGCGCCGACCTGGCCGACATCGCCCCGCAGCAGGGCCACACCCGTCTGGTGTCGACGTTGACCGGTGACTGGGTGGATCCGGTGTCGATGACGGCGGACTACTGGTACGACAACCTGCGCCAGACGGTCCAGTTCGACGCGGCCGTGCGGGTCGCGGTCGAGGCGGGTCACACGACGTTCGTGGAGATCAGCCCGCATCCGGTGCTGGCCATGCCGGTCACCGCGATCCTGGACGACGCCGGCGTCACCGGCCACACCCTGGGCAGCCTGCGCCGGGGCGACGACGACGCGACGCGGCTGCTGACCAACCTCGCCACCGCCCACGCCATCGGCCTGCCCGTCGACCTCACGACCGTCCTCGCCGCGACCGACACCGTCGCACTGCCCACGTACGCCTTCGACCGGGGGCGCTACTGGCTGGAGGCACCCGCGCACCGGGTGCCCGACATCGGCTCCGCCGGCCTCCAGGACGCCGGGCACCCGCTGCTCAGCGCAGCCGTGCCGGTGGCGGACGACCAGACGGTGGTGCTGACCGGGCGGCTGTCGGTGCGTACCCACCCGTGGCTCGCCGACCACGCCGTCGGCGGGGCGGTGATCGTTCCCGGCACCGGCGTCGTCGACATGGTGGTCCGGGCCGGCGACGAGGTCGACGCCGGCCAGGTGGGCGACCTGACGCTGATCAACCCGATGGTGCTCCCGGCGACCGGTGCCGTGCAGGTGCAGGTGCGGGTGGGCCCGCCGAGCGACACCGGCGAGCGCGCCGTGACCGTACACTCCCGCTCCGAGGACGGTGGCGACGCCGAGTGGACCCGGCACGCCGAGGGCCTGCTGCTGCCGCACCTGCCCGCCCCGACGGTCCTGCCCGGGGAGTGGCCGCCAGCCGACGCCGTCGAGGTCGACACCGACCTGGACGCCTGGTACGGCCGGATGGCCGACGGCGGCCTCGGCTACGGCCCCGCCTTCCGGGGCCTGCGCCGGGTGTGGCGCGGCGACGACGAGGTCTACGCCGAGGTGGCCCTGCCCGACGAGGCGACCGCCGACGCGTCCCGGTTCGGGCTGCACCCCGCCCTGTTCGACGCGGCCCTCCAGGCCAGCGGGGTCACCGCGCTGCTCGGCGACGCGGCGGAGACCTCCGGCGCGGGCTGGATGCCGTTCGCCTTCCGCTCGGTCGCCCTGCACGCCCACGACGCCACCCGCCTGCGGGTGCGACTGCGGCCGCTCGGCGCGGACACGGTCGCGGCCACCCTCGCCGACACCGCCGGCCAACCGGTCGCCACCGTCGAGTCGCTGACCTTCCGGCCCGTCGCCGCGGGCCGGGCCGACGAGGCCGCGGCGCTGCGCCGCACGTCGGTGTTCCACCTGGACTGGACGCCGCTGCCGGCCCCCGACGCGGCGGCGGGGGACACCCGCTGGGCGCTGCTCGGCGACGACACCCTCGGCCTCGCCGAGGCGCTGGCCGCCGCCGGGCACCCCGTCCGCGGCCACGCCGACCTGGCGACGCTGGTCGCCGCCATCGAGCGGTACGGGGACGTACCCGATGTGGTGCTGGACCTGCGGTCCGGCACGGACCCGGACCCGGACCGGGCCGGCGAGGCCGCGCACGACGCAGCCCGGGACGCGCTCGCGCTGGTGCAGGGATGGCTCGGCGAGCCCCGGCTGGAGCGGTCCCGGCTGGTCCTGCACACCCGGGGCGCGGTCGGCGCGGCCCCCGGCGAGGCCCCCCGCGACCTGGCCCGGGCGAGCCTGTGGGGGCTCGTCCGCTCGGCGCAGTCCGAGCACCCCGGCCGGTTCACGCTGGTCGACACCGACGACGCCGCCGCCTCCCTCGCGGCGGTCCCGGCGGCCGTCGCCTCCGGTGAGCCGCAACTCGCGGTCCGCGACGGCGCCCTGCTGGTGCCCCGGCTGGCCCGGGCGCGCGACGCCGGGGTGCTGCCGCTGCCCGCCGACGAGGTGCCGTGGCGGTTGGACGTCACCGAGCAGGGCACGCTGGAGAACCTGGCCCTGCTGCCCGCCCCCGAGGTGACCGGGGACCTGCCAGCGGGGCACGTCCTGGTCGGGATGCGCGCCTCCGGGCTGAACTTCCGCGACGTGGTGCTCGCCCTCGGCATGGTCCCCGACCAGCAGGTGCTGGGCAACGAGGGCGCCGGCGTGGTGCTCGGCGTCGGTCCGGGGGTCACCGACCTGGCGCCCGGCGACCGGGTGATGGGCATCTTCTCCGGCTCGTTCTCCTCGGCCGCGGTCACCGACCGCCGACTGCTCACCCGCATCCCCGACGGCTGGTCGTACGCCGACGCCGCCGCCGTGCCCGTGGTCTTCCTGACCGCCTGGTACGGCTTGGTGGAGCTGGCCCGGCTGCGCGCCGGGGAGTCCGTGCTCGTCCACGCGGCGGCCGGCGGGGTCGGCATGGCCGCCGTGCAGATCGCCCGCCACCTCGGCGCCGAGGTCTACGGCACGGCCAGCCCCGGCAAGTGGCCCGCGCTGCGTGCCACCGGCTTCGACGAGGCGCACCTCGCCTCCTCCCGCAGTCTCGACTTCGCCGACGAGTTCCGCGCCCGCACGGACGGGCGCGGCGTCGACGTGGTGCTCAACGCGCTCAGCGGCGAGTACGTCGACGCGTCGCTGGGGCTGCTGGCCCCGGGCGGCCGGTTCGTCGAGATGGGCAAGACCGACAAGCGGGACCCGGAGGGGGTCGCCGCCGACCACCCCGGCGTGAGCTACCAGGTCTTCGACCTCATCGAGGCCGGTGAGGACCGGATCGGCGCGATGCTGGCCGAGCTGATGGCGCTCTTCGCCACCGGCGCGCTGCGGCCGCTGCCCCGCCGCACCTGGGACGTCCGGCGTGCCCCCGAGGCGTTCCGCTTCCTCAGCCAGGCCCGGCACGTCGGCAAGCTCGCCCTGAGCATCCCGCAGGCGCCCCGGCTCGACGGCACGGTCCTGGTCTCCGGCGCGACCGGCACCCTGGGCGCGCTGCTCTGCCGGCACCTGGTCACCGCGCACGACGCCCGGCAGCTGCTCCTGGTCAGCCGGCGCGGCCCGGACGCCGAGGGCGCCGACGAGCTGCTCGCCGACCTCAAGGCGCTCGGCGCGGACGTGTCGATCGTCGCCGCCGACCTGGCCGACCCGGACGCCGTCGCGGACGTGCTGTCCATGGTGGACCCGCGGCATCCGCTGCGGGCGGTCGTGCACGCCGCCGGCGTCCTCGACGACGGCACCGTCGAGTCGCTCACCCCGGACCGGCTCGACGCGGTGCTGCGGCCCAAGGTCGACGCGGCCTGGAACCTGCACCGGGCCACCCTCGACCACGAGCTGACCGCGTTCGTGCTCTTCTCCGCCGCCGCCGGCGTCTTCGGCGGCCCGGGCCAGGGCAACTACGCCGCCGGCAACGCGTTCCTCGACGCCCTCGCCGAGCACCGGCGGGTCCTCGGCCTGCCGGCGGTCGCCCTCGCCTGGGGACGCTGGGCCCAGGCCAGCGGCATGACCGGGCACCTCGACTCGGCCGACATCCGCCGGCTCGACCGGGGCGGCATGGCCGCCCTGACCAACGACGAGGCCCTCGCCCTGTTCGACGCGGTCTGGCGCGCCGAGCGGGCGGTGCTGATGCCCGCCAAGATCGTCACCGGGGTGGCCGCGCCCGGGACGCCGGTCCACCCGCTGCTGGCCAACCTCGTCCGCCCCGGTGGCCGCCGGGCCGCCGCCGGCGAGGCCGCCGACGGGCAGGCGTACGCCGAGACGCTGCGCGCCCTGCCCGACGACAAGCGGGCCCGCGCCCTGCGCGAGCTGGTGCTGTCGCACGTGGCGGTCGTCCTCGGGCACGGCGACCCGGCCGGCATCGAGCCGACCCGAGCGTTCCGGGAACTCGGTTTCGACTCGCTCACCGCCGTCGAGCTGCGCAACCGGCTCGGCGCGGCGACGGGGCTGCGGCTGCCGGCGACGCTGGTCTTCGACAACCCGACGCCGACCGCGCTCGCCGAGCACCTGGCCGGGCAGTTCGCCCCGGTGGCCCCGGCGGGGGACCGGTCGGCGGCGGGCCGGGAGCTGGACCGGCTGGAGGCGGCGCTCGTCGGGCTCGACCCGACCGACGACGAGTTCCGCCGGATCACCGAGCGGCTGCACGGTCTGCTGGACCGGCTGACCGAGCGGCAGGCGGACGCGGACGGCGACGACGACGACCTGGAGTCGGCCACCGCCGAGAACATCTTCGACCTGATCGACCGCGAGCTGGAGACGTCGTGACCCCCAGCCGCAACGACATCGGCATGCCGAGTGAGGTAGGTCCACGGTGAGCAACGAGGACGAGAAGTACGTCGAGTACCTGAAGCGTACGACCTCGGAGCTGCGGCGTACCCGGCGGCGGCTGCGCGAGCTGGAGGCCCGCGACTCCGAGCCCATCGCCATCGTGGCGATGAGCTGCCGCTACCCGGGCGGGGTCGACAGCCCCGAGGCGCTGTGGCAGCTCGTCCGCGACGGCGGCGACGGGATCGGGCCGTTCCCCGCCGACCGGGGCTGGGACCTGGACCGCCTCTTCCACCCCGACCCCGACCACCCGGGCACCAGCTACGTCACCGAGGGCGGCTTCGTATACGCCGCCGCCGACTTCGACGCGGACCTGTTCGGCATCTCGCCCCGCGAGGCCGTCGCCATGGACCCGCAGCAGCGGCTGCTGCTGGAGACCTCCTGGGAGGCGTTCGAGCGGGCCGGGCTGCCGCTGCCGGCGGTGCGGGGCAGCCGTACCGGCGTGTTCGTCGGGGCGGCGTCGCACGGCTACGACGGCATGATGGCACAGGCCGAGAACGGCGAGGGGCACTTGCTCACCGGCAACGCCACCAGCGTCATCTCCGGCCGTGTCGCGTACACCCTGGGGCTGGAGGGACCGGCGGTCACCGTCGACACCGCCTGCTCGTCGTCGCTGGTCGCCATCCACCTGGCCGCGCAGGCTTTGCGCAACGGCGACTGCGAGCTGGCCCTCGCCGGCGGCGTGACGGTGATGCCCACCCCGGCGGTCTTCGTCGGCTTCAGCCGGCAGCGCGGCCTCGCCGCCGATGGCCGGTGCAAGGCGTTCGCCGCCGGCGCCGACGGCACCTCCTGGTCCGAGGGGATCGGGATGCTGCTGCTCACCCGCCTCTCCGACGCCCAGCGGCATGGCTACCCCGTGCTCGCCGTGGTGCGGGGCAGCGCCGTCAACCAGGACGGCGCCTCCAACGGCCTGAGCGCCCCCCACGGCCCGTCCCAGGTCCGCGTCATCCGCCACGCCCTGGCCAACGCCCGGCTCACCGCCGAGCAGGTGGACGTGGTGGAGGCGCACGGTACCGGCACCCGCCTCGGCGACCCGATCGAGGCGCAGGCGCTGCTGGCCACGTACGGGCAGGACCGGGGCGACGCGGCGCCGCTGCTGCTCGGCTCGGTCAAGTCGAACATCGGCCACACCCAGGCCGCGGCCGGCGTCGCCGGCGTGATCAAGATGGTCATGGCGATCCGGCACGGCGTCGTCCCGCCGACCCTGCACGTCGACGAGCCGTCCCCGCACATCGACTGGACCGCCGGGTCCGTCACCCTCGCCACCGCACCCACAGCGTGGCCCGCGGCCGACCGGCCGCGCCGGGCCGCCGTGTCGTCGTTCGGGGTGTCCGGCACCAACGCGCACACCATCATCGAGCAGGCCCCGGAGCCGGCCGAGGCCGAGGACGAGCCGGCCGTGGTGGCCGACCGTCCGGTGTCCCCGGTGCTGCTCTCCGCCCGGTCCGAGGCCGCGCTCGCCGCGCAGGCCGGCCGCTGGGCCGCCTGGCTCGCCGCCGACGACACCCTCCGCCCGCTCGACGTGGCCTTCTCGTCGGTCACGTCGCGGTCCACCCTGGACCGCCGCGCCGTGGTGTCGGCGACCGGCCGCGACGACCTGCTCGCCGGGCTGCGTGCCGTCGCCGCCGGGGAGCCGGCCGGCACCGTCGTCGCCGGCGCCGGGTCGCCGCGCGGCCAGCTCGCGGTGCTCTTCTCCGGCCAGGGCGCGCAGCGCGCCGGCATGGGCCGGGAGCTGTACGCCGAGTTCCCCGTCTTCGCCGCCGCGCTCGACGAGGCGTGCGGGCACCTGGACCGGGCCCTGCCGCGCCCCCTGCGGGAGGTGCTGTTCGCCGAGGCGGGCACGGCCGAGGCCGAGCTGCTGGACCAGACGGTGTTCACGCAGGCCGGGCTGTTCGCCGTCGAGGTGGCGCTGTTCCGCCTCGTCGAGTCGTTCGGGGTGACGCCGGACGTCGTGGGCGGCCACTCGATCGGCGAGGTCACGGCCGCGCACGTGGCCGGGGTGCTGTCCCTGGAGCACGCCTGCGCGCTGGTGGCGGCGCGGGGCCGCCTGATGCAGGCGCTGCCCGCCGGGGGCGGGATGCTGGCCGTCGCGGCTCCCGAGGCCGACGTGCTGGCCACGCTGGACGGGCTCGCCGACCGGGTCGGGATCGCCGCGGTGAACGGCCCGACGTCGGTCGTGGTCTCCGGCGCCGCCGAAGCCCTCGACGAGGTGGAGCGGCTCTGGCGGGAGCGGGGGGCGCGTACCCGCCGGCTCGCGGTCAGCCACGCGTTCCACAGTCCGCTCATGGAGCCGATGCTCGGCAGGTTCCGCGCGGTGCTCGACCGGCTCACGTTCGCCGCGCCGGTGCTGCCGGTCCTGTCGAACGTGACCGGCGCGCTCGCCGACGCCGACGAGATCCGCACGGCCGACTACTGGGTGCGGCACGTCCGCGAGGCCGTGCGGTACGCCGACGGGGTCACCGCCCTGCGCGAGGCGGGCGTGGGCACCTTCCTGGAGGTCGGCCCGCAGAGCGTGCTGACTGCGATGACCGGGGACGTCCTGCCCGACGGCGGCGCGCTCGCCGTCGCCGTGCAGCGCAAGGACCGGCCCGAGCCGCAGGGGCTGCTGGCCGCCCTCGCGGAGCTGCACGTGCACGGGGTGCCGGTGACCTGGCAGCAGTGGTTCGCCGACACCGGGGCGCGCCGCGTCGACCTGCCCACGTACGCCTTCCAGCACCAGCGCTACTGGCCGGAGGTCGGCGGCGGCGCCGGGCAGGCCGCGCCGGCCGACGCCGCCGAGGACGGCTTCTGGGCGGCGGTGGAACGCGGCGACCTGACCGAGGTGGCGTCCCACCTGGCCGTGCAGGACGACCCCGCCGCCGTCGAGGCGCTCGCCCCGGCCGTGCCGGTGCTGTCGTCGTGGCGGCGGGCGCGGCACCGCGACGCCGTCGTGGACGGCTGGTCGCACCGGATCGACTGGGAACTCGTCCGCCCCGCCGCGGCGGCGACGCTGACCGGCCGCTGGCTGGTCGTCACCGCCGGCACCGACGACGCCGGTGCGGCCGGGACGCTGGCCGGCGCCGGCGCCCACGTAGACACCCTCGCCGTCGCCCCCGGCGTCGGCCGCGCCGAGCTGGCCGAGCTGCTGTGCGGGCACGGCGACCGGGGCTGGACGGGGGTGCTCTGCGTGCTGCCCGACGCCGACCGGGCGCTGCCGGACGCCCCGGCCGTCTCCGTCGGCGCCGCGCTGCTGCTCACCCTCACCCAGGCGCTCGCCGACGCCGGCCTGCCCGGCCGGCTCTGGTGCCTCACCCGGGGCGCCGTCGCCGTCGGCGGCGAGACCGTCGCCGACCCGTGGCCCGCGCTGGCCTGGGGACTGGGCCGGGTCGTCGCCCTGGAACAGCCGGACCGCTGGGGCGGCCTGGTCGACCTGCCCGCCCACGTCGACCGGACCACCGGGGACGCGCTGCTCGCCGTCCTCGCCGACGCCGGCCACGACCAGGTGGCGATCCGCCCGCAGGGGATCTTCGGCCGGCGGCTGGTGCCGGCCGCGCCGCCCGCCGGTTCGGGCTGGCGGCCCGCCGGCACGGTGCTGGTCACCGGCGGCACCGGTGCCCTGGGCCGGCACGTGGCCCGCTGGCTGCTGGCCAACGGTGCCGGCGAGGTGGTGCTCGCCTCCCGGCGCGGCCCGGACGCGCCGGGCGCGGCGGAGCTGGTGGCCGAGTTGGGTGCGGTGCGGGTGGTGGCCTGCGACGCGACCGACCGGGAGGCGGTCGACGCCCTCGTGGCCGGGCTGCCCGAGCTGACCGCCGTCGTGCACACCGCCGGGGTCGTGGACGACGGCGTCCTCGACGGGCTCGACCTGACCCGCATGCAGACCGTCCTCGACGGCAAGGTCCGCGCCGCCCGGGTGCTGCACGAGGCGACCGCCGGCCGCGACCTCGACGCGTTCGTGCTCTTCTCCTCCCTCGCCGGGGTCGTCGGCAGCGCCGGACAGGGCAACTACGCGGCGGCCAACGCCTACCTCGACGCGTTCGCGGCCTGGCGGCGCGGCCAGGGGCTGCCCGGCACCGCCATCGCCTGGGGCGCGTGGGCCGAGGACGGCATGGCCGCCACGACCGCCGCGCTGACCGCCCGGCTCACCCGGGGCGGAATCAACCCGCTCCCCGCCGCCGAGGCGGTCACCGCGCTCGGCCGGGTCGTCAACACCGCCGAGCCCGCGGTCACCGTCGCCGACGTCGACTGGGGACGCCTCGCCGCCGCATGGGGCCGGCCCACCCCGCTGATCGCCGCCCTGCCCGGGGTGCCCGCCGTGCCCACCGGGCCCGTCCGCGCCGTGGTGGTCGGCCGGTCCCTGCCGCAGCTCACCGACCTCGTCCGCACCCAGGCCGCCGTCGTGCTCGGCTACCCGGCCGGCCAGCCGCTGCCCGACCGCACCTTCCGCGACCTCGGCTTCGACTCGCTCACCGCCGTCGAGCTGCGCAACCGGCTCACCGCCGAGACCGGCATGAGCCTGCCCGCCACGCTCGTCTTCGACCACCCCACCGTCGCGGAACTCGCCGCCCACCTGCACGGCCTCACCGCCGGCCAGGCCACCGGCGAGGTGGTCGCCGACGGCACCCACCTGCACCGCGAGCCGATCGCCATCGTCGCGATGAGCTGCCGGTTCCCCGGCGGGGTCACCTCGCCCGAGCAGCTGTGGGACCTCCTCGCCGCCGGCACCGACGCGATGAGCCTGATGCCTGCCGAACGGGGCTGGAACATCGCCGAGCTGTACCACCCCGACCCCGAGCACCTCGGCACCAGCTACGTGCGGGAGGGCGGCTTCGTCGCCGGCGCCGGCGAGTTCGACCCCGCGTTCTTCGGCATCAGCCCCCGCGAGGCCCTCGCCATGGACCCGCAGCAGCGACTGCTGCTGGAGACCACCTGGGAGGCGTTCGAGCGGGCCCGGATCGACCCGACCGCCCTGCGCGGCAGCCGCACCGGCGTGTACGTCGGCACCAACGGCCAGGACTACGGCTCGCTGCTGATGGCCGCCGGGGACGTCGACGAGAACTACCTCGCCACCGGCGTCTCCGCCAGCGTGATCTCCGGCCGGCTGGCGTACACCTTCGGGCTGCACGGCCCGGCGGTCACCGTCGACACCGCCTGCTCGTCGTCGCTGGTCGCGATGCACCTGGCCGCGCAGGCCCTCCAGGCGGGGGAGTGCGACCTCGCCCTGGCCGGCGGCGCCACCGTGATGGCCACCCCCGGGATCTTCGTCGGCTTCTCCCGGCAGCGCGGCCTCGCCGCCGACGGCCGCTGCAAGCCGTTCGCCGGGGCAGCCGACGGCACCGGCTGGGGCGAGGGCGTCGGCCTGCTGGTGCTGCAGCGGCTCTCCGACGCCCAGCGCGACGGCAACCCGATCCTCGCCGTGCTGCGGGGCAGCGCCGTCAACCAGGACGGCGCCTCCAACGGCCTCACCGCCCCCAACGGCCCCGCCCAGCAGCGGGTCATCCGGCAGGCGCTCGCCAACGCCGGGCTGAACGCCGACCAGGTGGACGCGGTGGAGGCGCACGGCACCGGTACCACCCTCGGCGACCCGATCGAGGCGCAGGCCCTGATCGCCACGTACGGGCAGGACCGCCCCGCCGACCGGCCGCTCTGGCTCGGCTCCATCAAGTCGAACATCGGCCACACCCAGGCCGCCGCCGGCGTCGCCGGCGTGATGAAGATGGTCCTTGCCATGCGGTATGGGGTGCTGCCGCCCACCCTGCACGTCGACGAGCCCACCCCGCACGTCGACTGGTCGGCCGGCAGCGTCGCACTGCTCACCTCGGCCCGCCCCTGGGAGCCGGCCGACGGCGTCCGCCGCGCCGCTGTGTCCTCGTTCGGGATCAGCGGCACCAACGTGCACACCATCCTCGAGCAGGCCCCCGCCGAGGAACCCGCGCCAGCGCCGGCGGCCACCGGGCCGACCGGGGAACTGCCCTGGGTGCTCTCCGGGCGCACCGCCGACGCCCTCACCGCCCGGGCCCGGGACCTGCGCGCCCACCTCGACACCGTCGACGACGCGACGCTCGCCGACGTCGGCTGGTCGCTGGCCGCCACCCGCGCGTCCCACGACCACCGGGCCGTCGTCTTCGCCGCCGCCCGGGACGAGCTGACCACCGCCCTCGACGCGCTCGCCGGCGGCCGGCCCACCCCGGAGACCGTCACCCGCGTCCCCGGCACCCCGGGCGAGGTCGCCTTCGTCTTCCCCGGCCAGGGGTCCCAGTGGGTCGGCATGGCCGCCGAACTCCTCGACACCGCACCCGTCTTCGCCGAGAAGTTCGCCGCCTGCGCGGAGGCGCTGCGCCCGTACGTCGACTGGTCGCCCACCGACGTGGTGCGCGGCGCGCCCGACGCCCCGTCGCTGGAGCGGGTCGACGTCGTCCAGCCCACCCTGTTCGCGGTCAGCGTCTCGCTCGCCGCGCTGTGGGAGTCGTACGGGGTGCGCCCGTCCGCCGTCGTGGGCCACTCCCAGGGCGAGATCGCCGCCGCGCACGTCGCCGGGGCGCTCACCCTGGACGACGCGGCGGCCGTGGTGGCCCTGCGCAGCCGGATCATCGCCGGCATCGCCGGGGACGGCGGCATGGTCTCGGTCGCCACCACCGCCGACGAGGCCACCGAGACGATCAGCCGCTGGGCCGGCCGGGTCGCCCTGGCCGCCGTCAACGGCCCCACCTCGGTCGTGGTCTCCGGCGACAGCGCCGCCCTGGACGAGCTGGTCGCCCACTACGAGTCCCGCGAGGTGCGGGTGCGCCGCATCCCGGTGGACTACGCCTCCCACTCCGTCCACGTCGAGCCGCTGCGCGAGCAGCTCCTGGAACTGCTCGCCGGGCTGCGCCCGCGCACCTCCGAGGTCCGGTTCCGGTCCACCGTGGACGGCGACTGGCTCGACACCGCCGCCCTCGACGCCGACTACTGGTACCGCAACCTGCGGCAGACCGTCCGCTTCGACGAGGCGGTGCGCAGCCTCGTCGCCGCCGGCTACCAGACCTTCGTCGAGGTCAGCGCCCACCCGGTGCTCACCATGGCCGTGCAGGAGAGCGTCGAGCTGGCCGCCGCCGACCCCGGCGCGGCCACCGTTACCGGCACCCTCCGCCGCAACGAGGGCGGCCTCGGCCGCTTCCTCCGTGCCCTGGCCGAGGTGTACGCCGGGGGAGCGCCGGTCGACTGGCGGCCCGCGTTCGCCGGCCTCGCCGGCCACCGCCGGGACCTGCCCACGTACCCGTTCCAGCGGCAGCTCTACTGGCCGCGGCCCGCCGAGGCCACCGCCCCCACCGCCGCCGCCGGCCCGGCCGCCGACGACGAGGTCGACGCCCGGTTCTGGGCCGCCGTCGAGGCGGAGGACCTGGCCGCTCTCACCGCCGAACTCGCCGACGCGACCGAGGCCGAGAGCGTGCCGGACGCCGCTTTCGCCGACGTGCTGCCGGTCCTCGCCGCCTGGCGCCGCCGGCACCGCGACCAGGCCACCGTGGACTCCTGGCGGTACCGGGACAGCTGGCTGCCCGTCGCCGCCGACGGTCCGGGCGAGCCCGCCGCCACCGGCACCTGGTGGCTGGTCACCGGCCCCGACGAGATCGGCGCGGCCCAGGCCGCGTTCTGCCGGGACGCGCTGGAGCGGCACGGCGGCAGCGTCGTACCGCTGGTGCTGGACGCCGACCGCACGGACCGCGCGGCACTGGCCGCCCGGCTGCGGGAGCTCGCCGACGGCGGCGCGCCCGTCGCCGGGATCCTGTCGCTGCTGGCGCTCGACGAGACGCCGGCCCCGGCGCACCCCTCGGTGCCGGTCGGCTTCGCCGGCACCGTGACCCTGACGCAGGCGCTCGGCGACGCCGGCCTGCGCGCACCGCTGTGGTGCCTCACCCGGGGCGCCGTCTCCACCGACCCCGGCGATCCGCTGCCGCACCCGCTCCAGCAGCTCGCCTGGGGCTTCGGCCGGGTCGCCGCGCTGGAACACCCGGACCGCTGGGGCGGCCTGGTCGACCTCCCCGACGAGCTGGACGACGGCGCCGGCCGCCGGCTGGTCCGCGTCGTCACCGGCACCGACGGGGAGGACCAGGTCGCGCTGCGGCGGGCCGGCGCGTTCGGCCGGCGGCTCCTGCACGCCCCGATCGGCGACACGCCCGCCACCCGCGAGTGGCGGCCCTCCGGCACCGCCCTGGTCACCGGCGGCACCGGCGCGCTCGGCGGGCACATGGCCCGCTGGCTCGCCGCCAACGGCGCTGCGCACCTGGTGCTGCTCAGCCGGCGCGGCCGGCAGGCCGAGGGCATCGCGGAGCTGGAGGCCGAACTGGTCGGCCTCGGCGCCCGGGTCACCGTCGCCGCCTGCGACGCCGCCGACCGGTCGGCGCTCGCCGCCGTCCTCGCGGACGTGCCGGCCGAGCACCCGCTGACCACGGTCGTGCACACCGCCGCCGTGCTCGGCGACTCGGTGATCAACTCGCTGAGCCTGGACCAGGTCGACTACGCGCTGAGCGCGAAGGTCACCGCCGCGCTGAACCTGCACGAGCTGACCCGCGACCGGGACCTGGACGCGTTCATCCTGTTCTCCTCGATGGCCGGCACGGTCGGCAGCTCCGGCGTCGGCAACTACGCCCCCGGCAACGCGTTCCTCAACGCCCTCGCCGAGCACCGTCGCGGCCTCGGCCTGCCCGCCACCTCCATCGGCTGGGGCGCGTGGGGCGGCGGCGGCATGGCCGAGGGCGAGTTCGGCCAGATGCTGCACCGCCACGGCGCACCCGAGATGTCCCCGCGGCTCGCCGTCGCGGCCCTGCACCAGGCCGTCGAGCACGACGAGACGTTCCTGACCATCTCGAACATCGCCTGGGACCGGTTCTACGTGGCGTTCACCGCGACCCGACCGGGCCCGCTGATCGCCGAGATCCCCGAGGCGCAGGCGCTCGCGAAGACCAAGGGCCTCACCGAGGCGAAGCAGGCCGACGAGGCCGGCCCCGCCGCCGGGTTCGCCCGGATGACCGCCGCCGAGCGCCAGCAGGCGCTGCTCGACCTGGTCCGCGATCAGGCGGCCATGGTCCTCAAGTACGCCGACGGCGAGGCCGTCGACCCGCACCACGCGTTCCGCGACCTCGGCTTCGACTCGGTGACCGCGGTGGAGCTGCGCAACCGGCTCGCCACCGCCACCGGGCTGCGGCTGCCGGTGACCCTGGTCTTCGACTACCCGTCCTCGACCGCGCTTGCCCGGCACCTGCACGAGGAGCTGGGCGGTGGGGCCGCCGCGACGGTGGAGACCGCCCCCGTGGCGCTCGGCGACGACGAGCCGGTGGCCATCGTCGCCATGTCCTGCCGCTTCCCCGGCGGGGCGAACGACCCCGAGCGGTTCTGGGAGATGCTGCACGCCGGCCGGGACGCCGTGTCCGACCTGCCCGGCGATCGGGGCTGGGACATCGACCGGCTGTACGACCCCGACCCCTATTCCACGGGCACCTCCTACGTCCGCAGCGGCGCCTTCCTGTACGAGGCGGCGGAGTTCGACGCGGGTTTCTTCGGGATCTCGCCGCGTGAGGCGCTGGCGATGGATCCGCAGCAGCGGTTGCTGTTGGAGGCGTCGTGGGAGGCGGTGGAGCGGGCAGGGGTTGACCCGGGGGTGTTGCGGGGTTCGCGAACAGGGGTGTTCGTGGGCACGAATGGTCAGGACTATGGGGCCCTGTTGATGGTGGCCAGTGCGGACGAGGTGGAGGGGTTCGCGGGCACGGGCAACGCCGCGAGTGTGGTGTCGGGTCGGGTGGCGTACGCGTTGGGGTTGGAGGGGCCGGCGGTGTCGGTGGACACGGCGTGTTCGTCGTCGTTGGTGGCGTTGCACCTGGCGGTGCAGGCGCTGCGCCGGGGCGAGTGCGACCTGGCGTTGGCGGGCGGCGTGACCGTGATGGCGACGCCGGGCCTGTTCGTGGAGTTCTCCCGGCAGCGTGGTCTGGCGGCGGACGGCCGGTGCAAGGCGTTCGCGGCGGGTGCGGACGGCACCGGGTGGGGTGAGGGCGTCGGTGTGCTGCTGGTGGAGCGGCTGTCGGACGCGCGGCGCAACGGTCACAAGGTTCTGGCGATCGTGCGCGGGTCGGCGGTGAACCAGGACGGCGCGTCGAACGGGTTGACGGCGCCGAACGGTCCGTCGCAGCAGCGGGTGATCCGGCAGGCCCTCGCGTCGGCGCGGCTGTCCACGGCCGACGTGGACGTGGTGGAGGCGCACGGCACCGGCACCACCCTTGGTGACCCGATCGAGGCGCAGGCGCTGCTGGCCACGTACGGGCGGGACCGGCCGGCCGACCGGCCGCTGCTGCTCGGCTCGGTGAAGTCGAACATCGGGCACACCCAGGCCGCGGCCGGTGTCGCCGGCGTGATCAAGATGGTGCTGGCGATGCAGGAGGGCGTGGTCCCGGCGACGCTGCACGTGGACGAGCCGTCCCCGCACATCGACTGGACGGCCGGCGCGGTGGAGTTGGCGACGGAGTCCCGGCCGTGGCCGGCGGTGGACCGGCCCCGTCGGGCGGCGGTGTCGTCGTTCGGCATCAGCGGCACCAATGCGCACGTCATCATCGAGACGGCCGAGGACCTCTCCGTCGAGGGCGCGGTGGCCGACACCGGCGTGGACCGGAGCCCCGGGCTCGTGGCCTCGGACGCCGTCGTCTGGCCGATGTCCGCGCGGTCCAAGGGGGCCCTCGCCGGGCAGGCCGCCCGGCTGGCCCGCCACGTCCGCCAGCACGGTGACGTGGACCCGGCCGTCGTGGCCTGGTCCCTGGCCACGACGCGGTCGCTGTTCGACCAGCGGGCCGCCGTGGTCGGTGCGGGTGTGTCGGATCTGCTGGCCGGGCTGGACGCCCTGGCGGCCGGTTCGCCGGCCGGCAACGTCGTTGCCGGTACGGCCTCGTCCCACGGCGCGGGTCCGGTGTTCGTGTTCCCGGGTCAGGGTGCGCAGTCGGCGTGGATGGCGGCCGGTCTGGTGGGTCGGAGCCCGGTGTTCGACGCGGAGTTGGCGGAGTGCCAGCGGGCTCTCGCCCCGTACCTGGACGTCGATCTGGTGTCGGTGTTGACGGGCGAGGATGAGTCGTGGTTGGAGCGGGTGGAGGTGGTGCAGCCGGTCCTGTGGGCCGTCGGCATCGCCCTGGCCGCCGTCTGGCGGCACGTCGGGGTGACCCCGGCGGTGGTGATCGGTCACTCGCAGGGTGAGATCGGCGCCGCCTGTGTCGCGGGGATCCTGTCGCTGGAGGACGCCGCGAAGGCGGTCGCGTTGCGGTCGCGGGCGCTGACGGTGCTGCGGGGCACGGGGACGATGGCGTCGGTGGACCTGTCCGCCGACGCGGTGGCGGAGAGGTTGGCCGCGTTCCCCGGCGTCGGAGTCGCGGCGGTGAACGGCCCGTCGACCGTGGTGGTGTCGGGTCCGCCGCAGCCCGTCGCGAACCTCGTCGAGGCCTGCCAGGCCGATGGTGTCCGGGCGCGGCTGAT